>JAUQYB010000082.1 GCA_030837825.1 Albidovulum sp. | reverse complement strand
CCGGGAAGGGCGCGCCGATGCCACCACGGGCCGGGATGGCCCTTGCGGGCGGGGTCTCGATCATCGACTACGCGTCGCCGCAGTCGGTCGTGATGTTCGGGCAGGCCGGGATCAGGCGCGACGATCCGGATTTCTATGCCGCCTATGTGCTCAACCACATCCTCGGCGGCGGCGGCTTTGCCGCGCGGCTCATGGACGAGGTGCGCGAAAAGCGCGGCCTGACCTACGGCATCTCCACCTGGCTGGCGCCGATGGACCTGGCCGAGACCTGGCAGGGCTCCTTCGCCTCGGCCAACGGGAAGGTGGCCGAGGCGGTGCAGGTCGTGCGTGATGTCTGGGAGAAGGTTGCTGCCGAGGGCGTGACGGAGGCGGAACTGGAGGCCGCCAAGACCTATCTGACCGGCTCCTATCCGCTGCGCTTCGACGGCAACGGGCCGATCGCCAACATCCTAGTCGGGATGCAGTCGGAAGGGCTGCCGGTGTCCTATGTGAACGACCGCAACGGCTATATCGAGGCGGTCACGCTCGACGACCTCACGCGGGTGGCGAAACGTCTGATGGATGCGGGCGCGCTCAGGTTCGTGGTCGTGGGCCAGCCGGCGGGGCTGACGGCGACGGACTAGCGCCAGCCAGGCCGGGTCAGACAGCGCCGCCCTTTCGCGAATCCCTTCATACTGCTACATCTGGCAGGATGAACGCCGAAGCCCCCAAGATGCTGCCGGAACGCCCGCGGATTCGCCAACTGGACGAAGCCGCGGTGAACCGGATTGCGGCCGGCGAAGTGGTGGAACGGCCCGCCTCTGCAGTCAAGGAACTGATCGAAAACGCCCTCGATGCGGGCGCGCGGCGGATTTCCGTCACCTATGCCGACGGTGGCAAGACGCTGATCCGGGTGGCGGACGACGGCTGCGGGATGGCGCCCGAGGATCTGCCGCTGGCGCTTGCCCGCCACGCCACATCGAAGATCGACGGGAGCGACCTGCTGAACATCCGCAGCTTCGGCTTTCGCGGCGAGGCGCTGCCCTCTCTGGGTGCGGTGGGGCGGCTCAGGATCACATCCCGTGCGCGCGGCCTTGAGGCGGCCGAGATCGCCGTGGCCGGCGGGCGGATGGAGCCGGTCCGGCCCGCCGCGCTCGGCTCCGGGACGGTGGTGGACCTGCGCGACCTCTTCTATGCCACGCCGGCGCGGCTGAAGTTCCTGCGCTCCGACCGGGCCGAGGCGCAGGCGATCCGCGATGTGGTGGAGCGGCTGGCGATGGCGGAGCCCTACGTCTCCTTCACGCTCCGCGATGCCTCGGGTGGTGGCGAGGGGCGGGTGATCCTGCGCGCGGACGCCGAACAGGGTGATCTCTTCGACGCGCTCGGCCGGCGGCTCGGCACGATCCTCGGGCATGAGTTCGCCGAGAACGCGCTGCCGATCGACGCCGAACGCGAGGGTATCCGGCTGACCGGATTCGCGGCGCTGCCGACCTATTCGCGGGGCGCGGCGGTGGAGCAGTTCCTGTTCGTCAACGGCCGCCCGGTGCGCGACAAGCTTCTGATCGGGGCGCTTCGTGCCGCCTACATGGATGTGCTGTCGCGCGACCGGCATCCCGCGGCGGTCCTGAACCTTTCCTGCGACCCCGAAAGGGTCGACGTGAACGTTCACCCCGCCAAGGCCGAGGTGCGCTTCCGCGAGCCCGGGGTCGCGCGGGGCCTGATCGTGTCGGGGTTGCGCCATGCGCTTGCCGGGGCGGGGCACCGCGCCTCCTCGACCGTGGGCGGGATGACGCTCGGCGCCCTGCGCCCCGAACCCTCCGCCGGGGCACCGCGCATCTACCAGATGGACCGGCGGTCGCAGTCAGCCCTCCGCGTGGCCCATGCCGCACAGGCGCCGCTGGCGCCGGAACGGGCCGAGGCCTCGGCGCGCTACGAGCCCGCTCCGGCAGAGGGTGTCGCGGAGGATGGCGCCGTGCACCGCCCGCTCGGCGCCGCCCGCGCCCAGGTGCACGAGAACTACATCATCGCCCAGACCGAAACCGGCATCGTCATCGTCGACCAGCACGCCGCGCACGAACGGCTGGCCTACGAACGTCTGAAGCGCCAGCGCGACGCCAGCGGGATCGCCGCGCAGGCGCTGCTGATCCCGGAAATTGTCGAACTTTCGGAAGGCGATGCGGCGCTTCTTCTCGGCCATGCCGAGACGCTTCGCGCCCTCGGCCTGACGGTGGAGCCCTTCGGCGGCGGGGCGGTGGCGGTGCGCGAAACCCCCGCGCTTCTGGGCGAGGTCAACGCGGCGGCACTTCTGCGCGACATCCTCGACGAGTTGCGCGCCGAAGGCGCCAGCCAGACCTTGCAGTCGAAGATCGACGCGGTGCTGTCGCGCATGGCTTGCCACGGTTCCGTCCGCGCCGGCCGCAGGATGCGGGCCGACGAGATGAACGCGCTTCTGCGCGAGATGGAGGCGACGCCGCTGTCGGGCCAGTGCAACCACGGGCGGCCGACCTATGTGGAGTTGCGGCTGTCCGACATCGAGCGGCTTTTCGGGCGCTCATGATCACCGTCGGCGGCCAGACCTATGCGCTTGACGATCCCGTCGTTCTCGCCGTTCTCGGCGGGGCGGCGCTGGTGCTGCTGCTCTTCGTCCTTCTGGTCGTGACGCTGCGCGCCGCCGCCCGCTCCGCCCGTATGAGCGAGCCGATCGGCCATCACCTGAGCCAGATCGGCGCCCGCGTCCAGGCGCTGTCGGACGGGCAGCAGCAGCTTGCGGGCGGGCTGACCCATGTGTCCGAGGCGCAGGCGGCCTCGCAGGCGAAGGTCCTGCACCTGATGGAGAGCCGTCTGGCCGACGTGGCCCGCGGCATGAGCGAAAGCCTGCACGGCACCGCCACCCGCACGGCGCGCAGCCTGGGTGAGTTGCAGCAGCGGCTGGAGACGATCGACAAGGCGCAATCGAACATCGAGAAGCTGTCGGGCAACGTGCTGTCGTTGCAGGACATCCTGTCGAACAAGCAGACCCGCGGCGCCTTCGGGGAAATCCAGCTCAACGACATCGTGCGCAAGGCCATGCCGCCCGATGCCTACACGATGCAGGCGACGCTTTCGAACGGGCGGCGGGCGGATTGCCTGATCCACCTGCCGAACCCGCCGGGGCCGATCGTGATCGATTCGAAGTTCCCGCTCGAGGCCTACGAGGCGCTGCGGCGGGCCGAGAACCAGTCGCAACTGATCGAGGCGCAGCGGATGCTGCGGATCGCCGTTAGGGGCCATGTCAAGGCGATTGCCGAGCGCTACATCCTTGACGGAGAGACGGCGGACGGGGCGCTGATGTTCCTGCCGTCGGAAGCGGTCTATGCCGAACTGCACGCCAACTTCCCGGAACTTGTGCGCGAAGGCTTCGACGCGCGGGTCTGGATCGTCTCGCCGACCACCTGCATGGCGACGCTGAACACGATGCGGGCGGTCCTGAAGGACGCCCGGATGCGCGAACAGGCCGGCGCGATCCGCGCGACGCTGCGCCAGTTGCACCGCGACGTGGAACTGGTGGTCGAGCGGGTTGAGAAGCTTGCCACCCATTTCCACCAGGCGCGCGGCGATCTCGACGGGATCAGCACCGCCGCCGAGCGCGCCGGCAAGCGCGCCGCCAAGCTCGACAACTTCGACTTCGAGGAGATCGCGCCCGAAGGCGACGGGCCACGGATGGTGCCTTCCGCCTGACTCCGCTCCCTGCCCCGAACCTGCCTCATTGCCGGCCGATTCGCCTGTTACCCGTCCGGAAACAATCGGACGGAATCGGCCATGCACCACACTGATACGGAACCGGCGGCGACGGCGGGATGGGTCGTTCCCGCGCTGTTCACGCTGACGATCTTTGTCAGCGCCTCGCTCCTGTTCTTCGTGCAGCCGCTCTTCGCCAGGATCGTCCTGCCGCAGATCGGCGGTGCGCCGGCGGTCTGGACGACGGCGATGCTCTTCTTCCAGAGCGTCCTCATCGCCGGCTATCTCTATGCCCATCTCGTCAGCCGTCACCTGCCGGTCGCGGCGCAACTGGCGCTGCACCTGGCGCTCTGGGTCGCGGCGCTTTCCTTCCTGCCGCTGGCAATTCCCGCCGGCTGGCGCTATGACCCGGCGGTCCCGGCGGCCTGGCAGACGCTCACGCTCTTCGCGCTGGGGGTTGGATTGCCTTTCGGCGTGCTGTCGGCCAATGCGCCGCTGATCCAGTCCTGGTATGCGCGCAGCGACGGGCCCTCCGCCGGCGACCCGTATTTCCTCTACGGTGCCTCCAACTTCGGCTCGCTCGTGGCGCTCCTCGCCTTCCCGCTCATCGCCGAGCCGCTTCTCGGCGCACGGCGGATCGGCGAGCTCTGGGCGTTCGGCTTCCAGGCGTTCGGCGCGCTCCTGCTCCTCTGCGGGCTTTTCGCCCTGCGCGGCAGGGGGGTGCAGGCGGTGCGGGCAAGGTGCCTGCCGGAAGAACGGCTGGGCGCGGGACGGATCGCCCGCTGGATGCTTCTGGCCTTCGTGCCCTCGTCGCTGATGCTGGCGGTCACGACCAAGATCAGCACCGACGTGGGGGCGATCCCGCTCGTCTGGGTGGTGCCGCTCTCGCTCTATCTCCTCAGCTTCGTCGTGACCTTCGCGCGCCGCCCGTTGGGGGTGACGCCGATGCTGCGGCTGTGCTATCTCCTTTCCCTTGCCGTGCTCGGCGCGGTCTTCGCCGGCATCACCGGGGCGCATGTCGGGCTCTGGGGCGTCGCCGCGCTGATCGCCGCCTTCTTCGTCGTGGCACTTTTCGCCCATGCGAGGCTTTATGCGGCGCGGCCCGACGGACGGCACCTCACGCTCTTCTACCTGGTGATGTCGGTCGGCGGCGCGCTCGGCGGGTTTTTCAACTCGATCCTCGCGCCGCTGCTGTTCGACAGCCTCGCCGAAGGCGGCGTGACCACGCTCCTCGCCGCGACGCTGGTGCTCAGCCCGGCGATGCGGCCCTCGCGGGCGCAGGCGCTTCTCGGGGTGGCCGCGGGGATCGCGGCGGCGCTGCCGCTGGTCCTCGCCATCGTGGTGTTCCGCTCGGTCGACTGGCTCATGCTCAAGATGGCGATGTTCGGGCTGGCGGCGTTCCTCGCCGTCGCGCTCCGCCGCCAGTTGCCCGCCGCGGCCATCGCCATGATCACGGTGGCGGCGACCGGCGCCTGGCTGATCCCGAACGGCGACCTTTTCCGCGACCGGAGCTTCTTCGGCACCCACCGGGTTATGGAGGAGAAGGGGCTCAGGCACTACACCAACGGCACCACGATCCACGGGACCGAGCGGCTGGCCGATCTCGCCAGCGCCCGGCCCGAGCCGCAACTCTACTACCATCGCAACGGCCCGATGGCACAGGTCCTGACCTCGGCGACGGGGAAACGGGCAGGGCGGGTGGGCATTGTCGGCCTCGGCGCCGGGGCGCTCGCCTGCTACAAGCGCCCGGGTCAGGACTGGACCTTCTACGAAATCGATGCCGCGGTGGACCGGATCGCCCGGGATCCGCGGCTGTTCACCTTCCTTTCCGCCTGCGCGCCGGACGCGCCGACCCGGCTCGGCGACGCGCGGATGGTCCTGGCGGCAGAGGCAGGCGCGCCACGCTACGATCTCCTGGTGATCGACGCCTACGGGTCGGACGCGGTGCCGGTGCACCTGACCACGCACGAGGCGATGCGGCTCTACCTCGACCGGCTCGCACCCGGGGGCGTGCTGCTCTACCACATCTCGAACCGCTACTATGCGATCGAGCGCCCGCTCGCCCGCAGCGCCACCGCGCTCGGCCTCGTCGCGCGGATCCAGGACTATCCGGGCAACGAGGCGGCCGACCCGGGCGACGCGCCGTCGCGGGTGGTGATGCTGGCGCGCTCGGCTGAGGCGCTTGGCCCGCTGGCCGGCGACCCGCGCTGGCACGATCTTGCCGCCGACGGCGGGCCGGTCTGGACCGACGATTTCGCCGATCTCCTTTCGATCCTGAAATGACTAGGCCTGCCTGTCGCCCTTCACCCGGAAGACGGCAAGGTAGAGTGCTGGCACGAAGACCAGCGTGATCACCGTGCCGGCGATGATGCCGCCCATCATCGCGTAGGCCATCGGCCCCCAGAAGATCTGCCGCGAGATCGGGATCAGCGCGAGGCTTGCCGCCGCCGCGGTCAGCAGGATCGGCCGGGCGCGGGCGTCGGAAGCCTCGAAGACCGCGTCCCAGGGGGCCACGCCCCTGGCCCGCAGCACCTCGATCTCGTCCACGAGGATGATCGAGTTGCGGATCAGGATGCCGATCAGCGCCAGCACGCCGAGGATGGCGACGAAGCCCAGGGGTGCGCCAGAGGGCACCAGCGCCGCGACCACGCCGATGAGGCCGAGCGGTGCCGCGCAGAGAACGACGAAGGTCAGCCGGAAGCCCTGCACCTGGACCATGATCAGCGTCAGCATGATCAGGATCATCAGCGGCACGACGGCGGCGATCGGCGCCTGGCTTTTCGCGCTTTCGGCGACCGAGCCGCCGACCTCGACATGCACGCCGGGGGGCAGGGCGGCGGCGAAGGCGTCGATCCGGCCCTGAAGTGCCGCCACCAGCGTGGCCGGCTGGTCCTTGGTGGCAATGGCTGCCTTCACCGTGATCGTCGGCATCCGGTCGCGCTGATGGATCACCGGCTGTTCGGTGCCGTATTCGAAGGTTGCGACCGCGCGGAGCGGGATCGTCACGTTGCCGCTGCCCGAAAGCTGAAGCCCCGCAAGTTCCTCGACCGAGGTGCGCGACCGCTTGTCGCCGCGGGCGACGATGTCGACGAGGTAGCCGGCGTCGCGCAGTTCGGTCACCGTGGTGCCGTCGTAGATCGTGCTCAGCGCGCGGGCGATGTCGCTGGGGCTGATGCCGAGCTGGCGGGCCTTGTCCTGAAGCACGTTGACCCGTACCACCCGCGCCGGCTCGTTCCAGTCCATCGCGATGTTGATGAGCCGCGCGTCGGTGGCCATCATCGCCGCAAGGTCGCGCGCGTGGTCGCGCACGGCGTCGATGTCGGGGCCCGAGATGCGGTACTGCACGGGGCGCCCCACCGGCGGGCCGATGTCGAGAAGCTTGACATAGACGTCGATGCCCGGGAATTCCTCTGCAGCGATCCGCCTCAGATCGGCGCGCAGCGCGTCGCGCGCCGCGACCGACGGCGTCTGGATCACGATCTGGCCCATGTGCGGTCCGGAGGTGGGCACGTCATAGGCCAGAAGGAACCGCGGCGCCCCCCGGCCCACGTAGGCCGACCAGAAAAGCACCCTGTCGTCGTTCCCCAGATGCGCCTCCATCCGTGCCATCTGCGCCGAGGTCTCCTCGATCGCGCTGTTGTGCGGCAGGGCGAAATCGACGATCAGCTCGGGCCGGTCGGAATTGGGGAAGAACTGGTTTTCCACGAACCGCATCCCCCAGATCGACAGGGCGAAGACGGCCAGCGTAAGCCCGATGGTGATCCAGCGGAAGCGCATGGCAAGCCTGAGCGCAAGGTGGAACTGCCGGCGGGCCCGCCCCGGCCCGTGATCATGGTGCGCCATCTTCGCGGGCAGGAACGTCACGCCCAGAAGCGGCGCGAAGAGCACAGCGACGATCCACGAGACCAGAAGCGACACCGCGATCACGACGAAGAGCGAGAAGGTGAACTCTCCCGCGGCCGAGTTGTTCAGCCCCACCGGGATGAAGCCCGCGACGGTGACGAGCGTCCCGGTCAGCATCGGAAAGGCGATGGAGGTCCAGGCGTAGGAGGCTGCACTGGTCAGCGTCGCGCCCTTCTCCAGCCGGGCGATCATCGTCTCGATCGCAATCATCGCGTCGTCGACAAGAAGCCCCAGCGCGATGATCAAGGCACCAAGCGAGATGCGCTGGAGCGTGAAGCCCGAATACTGCATGACGACGAAGGTAATCGCGAGCACCAGCGGAATGGTCAGCGTCACCACCAGCCCCGCCCTGAGGCCGAGCGAGATGAAGCTGACCGCGAGCACGATCAGCACCGCCTCGGCGAGCGCCTGCAGGAAATGGCCGACCGCCTCCTCGACGACATGGGGCTGGTTGGCCACCTGGTGGATCTCGATGCCGATCGGCAGGGCCGCCTGGGCCTCGGCGATCACCCGGTCGAGCGCGGCGCCGAAGTCGATGATGTTGGCACCGGTCTTCATGCCGACGGCAAGGCCCACCGCCTCCTCTCCGCGGTAGCGGAAGAGGGTCGAGGGCGGGTCCTCGTAGCCGCGGCGGATGTCGGCCACGTCGGACAGGCGGAAGAACCGGTCACCGACGCGGAGGTTGATCGCCGCGAGGCTTTCGGTGCCGGAAAACTGCCCGCCGATGCGCACCAGGACCTGTTCGGGGCCTGCGTCGATCACGCCCGAGGGCAGGATGGCGTTCTGCGCCGCGAGCGTCGCCAGGACCGCCTGCTGGTTGAGCCCGAGTGCGGCGAGCCGCTCGGTCGAGAACTCCAGGTAGATCGCCTCGTCGCGGGTGCCGAAGATTTCCACCTTGCCGGCATCGGGCAGGGCCTGCACCGCCCGGCGCACGGTTTCGACGCGGTCGCGCACCTCGCGCGGGGAAAAGCCGTCGGCGGTGAAGGCATAGAGATTGCCGAACACGTCGCCGAAATTGTCGTTGAACTGGAACCCCGCGAATTCCGCCGGGAACTCGGCCCGGATGTCGCCCATCATGTTGCGCACCCGCTGCCAGATCACCGGCAACCGGTCGGGCTTCGTGGTCGGCAGCAGCTCGACATAGACGACGGCCCGTCCGGGCGCGGTGACCGAGCGGGTGTGATCAAGCTCGTCGAGGTCCTCGAGCTTCTTCTCGATCCGGTCGGTGACCTGCGCCAGCGTCTCGGCGGTGGTTGCGCCGGGCAGGGCGGCCGAGACGATCATGGTCTTGATCGCGAAGTTGGGGTCTTCCTCGCGCCCGATCGAGACGTAGGACATCACCCCCGCGACCACCAGGACGATCATCAGGAACCAGACGAAGGAGCGGTGCTTCAGCGCCCAGTCGGAAAGATTGAAGCCCGTCATTCGCTCACCCGCGGGCCGACGACCTGCCCGTCCTCAAGCGAGTGGATGCCTTTCGTCACCACCTCGTCACCGGCCGCGAGACCCGAGGCGATGACGACGAAGCCGCCGACCTCGGGGCCGAGCGTGACGGGGCGGCGGTGGACCGAGTTGTCGGCGCGGTCAACCACCCAGACCGCCGCCGCCGTGGCGGCGTCGAGAACCGCGGCCAGTGGCAGGGCAACGCCGGCATCCTCGCGCGCGGCCGGCGTCACCCGGACGAGGGCGCCGAGGCGGAAGGCTGCCGGCGGCGACTGAAGCGTCAGATGCGCCGCCCGCGTCCGCGTCGCCGAATAGGCCACGGGGTCGATCCGGTTCAGGATCGCCGGGGCCGACACTTCGGGGTTGACGACGAGATGCGCGGCGAAGCGGGTGCCGACGGGATAGGCGGCCACGTCCAGCTCGGTGAGGTCGATGACGATTTCGCGGTCGCCGGTGGCGGCAAGGCGAAGGACCGGCTGGCCGGCAGCGACGGCCGCGCCCGGCTCGGCCATGACCGCGGTGACGACACCATCCTGCGGCGCGGTCAGCGTGGCGAGCCCGCGCAGATCGCGCGCCCGGGCCACTGCGGCCTCGGCCTGTTCGAGCCGCGCCTCGGCGGCGACGAGCGCGCGGTCCGCGTCCTCGAGCCGGGTGGCGCTGCCGACGCCGCGGCGGGCCAGGACCTGCGCCCGGTCGCGCGCGTCGGTGGCCGAGCGCAGTTGCGCCGCCGCGACCGTCACGCCGGCCTCGGCCGCGCGGAGCGCGGAGTCGAGGTCCTCGGGGTTGAGCCGGGCCAGCACCTCGCCCTTCGCGACGGTATCGCCGGCAGAGACAGGACGCTCCGCCACGGTGCCGGACAGCGGAAAGCCGAGGTCGGCCTCGGTCCTGGCGGCAACCGTGCCGACATAGGTGACGGGCAGCCCGGTTTCCGGGTTGACGATGATCGAGACGACGGGCCGCGGCACGACGGTTTCGGGCACGGGCGCGTCGGCGGCCGCGGCGGGAAGCGCGAGTAGCGCACTCAGCAGGACCGGGCGGATCATTGCAGGCCCTCCGCCGCCCGCACGATCCGCCCCGGGTAGAGAAGCTGCGCCCCCCTGGCCACGATCAGCGCGCCCTCGGCGATGCCCGCGGCGACGACGATGCGCCCGGTCTCGTAGCGGTCGATCGCGATGGGAAGGGTCGAAACGGCCATCGTCATGGGGTCCACCTGCCAGACGGCGGGACCGGAGGCGGTGGCCGAGATCGCGGTATAGGGCAGGATGATCCGCGCGGGCTCAGACTGCGGGGCGGTCCCGCGCACCGCCTCGCCGAAGGTAAGACCCTCAGGCGGATCGCTCACATGGACCTTCACGGTGACGGTTCCCTTGGCCGCATCGACAACCGGCGAGATCTCCTCGATCCGGCCGGTGAAGGAGATCTCCGGCCGCTCGATCAGGCTGAGCGCGACCGCGGGAATATCGCCGACGCCGGTCAGCAGGACTTCGGGCACGTCGAAGATCGCGTCGATCCCGGCACCAAGCGCCAGCTCCACCACGGGCTGCGCCGCACCGACGATCTGGCCCGGGTCGGCGAGCCTGCGCGTCACGGTGGCGCGCTCGGGCGCGGTCAGGACGGTATCGTCGAGCGCCTTCTTCGCCCGGTCGAGCGTCGCCTCGGCCTCGGCCAGCGCCCCTTCGGCGATCCTCAGCGCGTCTTCTGCCCCGTCGCGGGCGATGCGCGTCGTCGCCCCCCGCTCCAGCAGCACGTCCTGGCGGTCGAGGTTCTCGGCCGCCTGGCGGTGGTCGGCGGCCGCGGTCTGAAGACCGGCTTCGGCGGCCCTCAGCGCCTGCTCCTGCTGCACTGAATCCATCCGCGCGAGCACCGCGCCCCTGTCCACTTCCGCGCCCGCCTCGACCGTGACCTCGACAACACGTCCGCCGGCGGGGAAGGCGGCGCTCAGGCTGTCATGGGCACGAAGCTCTCCGGTCAGCGAGCGGTTGACGGTCTGCCCCTCGGCGCGCGCGGTCACGATTTCGACGGCAAGCGGCGGTTCGGCGGCAGCCGGCGGCGCGACCGCGGCGAGCGCGGAGAGGAGGACGAGCGTTCGGGGCACGGGGCTTTCCTGCGGGCCGGGGATCGACGCGCCGGGATTCGACGCGGGCGCGAGCCTAGCATCCTTCGCGGCGGGGTCGAGGGCCCGTGCGGACTTTCCCGCGCTGACCCGGCGGAACCTGTCGGCTGCCTCGCGTCGATTCTCCTGTTGACAGGCCGGCGGTGGCGAAGCTGAGGTGCAGCGACCGGACATTTCATCCCGGCGAGGTGAAACCGCACCCGGCCGGACAGGACAACAGGAGGCGACGACATGACATCCGCGAAACTGACCCTTTCCGCCGCAGTGGCACTCGTGCTGGGCGCCGGCGCGGCATCGGCGCAGAATGATTGCGCCGCCGGCAAGACCTTGAAGGAAGGCGTGCTGACGGTGGCCACCGGCAACCCGGCCTATTTCCCCTGGGTGATCGACAACGACCCGACCTCGGGCAAGGGCTTCGAGGCGGCCGTCGCCTACGCGATCGCGGAGCGGATGGGCTTTGCAGCCGACAAGGTGGAATGGACCTCCACCACCTTCGACCAGGCGATCCAGCCGGGGCCGAAGGAGTTCGACTTCAACCTCCAGCAGTATTCGATCACCCCCGAGCGCGAGCAGACGGTCGACTTCTCCGACCCCTACTATGCCGCGGCGCAGGCGGTGCTGGTTCGCAAGCCCACCGTCGATGCCGGCGCCAAGCCCGAGCTTGCCGCGCTGAAGGCGCTGAAATGGGGGCTGGCGGCCGGCACCACCGCGCCGGCGCTGATCGGTGGCCTCGTCGGGCCCGAGGCCGAGCCGATGCTCTACGAGGATACCGCCGACGTGTCCGAGGCGCTGAAGGCCGGGCAGATCGACGCCACGCTGATGGACCTGCCCTCGGCGCTCTACACCGCGGCGGCGGTGCTCGACGACGGGGTGGTGCTGGGCCAGTTCCCGGCTGGCGCCGACGCTTCGGACAAGTTCGGCCTCGTCTTTGCCGACGGCAACCCCTTGCGCGATTGCGCCAACGCCGCGCTGGCAGAGATGACGGCGGACGGGACGCTGGCGAAGATCGAGGCCGAATGGCTGGCCGATGCCACCGGGGCGCCCGTCATCAAGTAAGGCGCGCCGATGGCGAACCAGGCAACCGGCAGCGGCGGCCCGCCAAGGGCCGGCCGCGGGCCGACGCGGCGCGAACTGCGCGAGGCGAGGATGCGCCGGCGGAGCCTGGCCATCGCCACGCTGTCGACCGCGATCGTCCTGGGGCTCGTCGTGCTTCTCGTGCCGATGGCGCCGGGCTGGGACCGCGTCCAGAAGGCCTTCTTCAACGGCGAGATCTTCTGGAAGACCCTGCCGGGACTTCTGGAGGCGTTCCTCGTCGACATCATGATCTTCGCCTGGTGCGCGCCGATGATCGCCGTGCTCGGCCTGGTCATCGCGCTGGCGCGCGATGCGCGTTCGCCCGCGCTCTTTCCGCTCAGACTGTTCGGCACGATCTACAACGACGTCTTCCGCGGCGTGCCGGTGATCCTCGTGATCTACCTCGTGGGCTTCGGCATCCCCGGCCTCGGCCTGCCGCGGCCGTGGAACAGCCCCTATATCTGGGGCACCGTCGCCGTGGTGCTGACCTATTCGGCCTATGTGGCCGAGGTCTACCGCACCGGCATCGAATCGATTCACGAAAGCCAGCGCGCGGCGGCGATCTCTCTTGGCCTCTCGCACTGGGACGTGATGGCTTTCGTCATCCTGCCCCAGGCGATCCGTCGGGTGATCCCGGCCAACATGAACCTGCTGATCGCGCTCCAGAAGGATGTGGCGCTTCTCTCCTTCATCGGGCCGGTGGAGCTTCTGCGCCAGGCCGGCGTCTACAAGTCGCTGCTGGCCAACTTCACGCCCTATCTCGGCGCGGCGCTGATCTTCCTCGCGGTCACCGTGCCGGCGACACGCTGGGTCGACCGGCTGATCGCCCGCCAGAACGCGGCGCGGAGCTGACACATGGCGAAGCTGAGCGTGCGGGAGGTGTGGAAGAGCTTCGGGGCGCATGACGTGCTCCGGGGCCTCAGCCTCGACATCGAGGAGGGGCAGATGGTCTGTCTGATCGGCGCCTCGGGTTCGGGCAAGTCGACGCTCCTGCGCTGCCTGAACCTGCTGGAGCCGGTCGATGACGGGGCGATCCTGCTCGACGGGCTGGACATCACCGACCCCGACCTCGACCCCCAGCCGATCCGCCAGCGAATCGGCATGGTGTTCCAGAGCTTCAACCTCTTCCCGCACATGACCGCGCTGGAAAACGTCCTGCTCGCCCCCCGCCGCATCCGCCGCAAGCGCCGCGAGGAGCTTCTGGCGGAGGCCGAGGCCCTGTTTTTCCGCTTCGGCCTGGCCGACCGGATGGGCCACTACCCCGACCAGCTTTCCGGCGGACAACAGCAGCGGGTGGCGATCATCCGCGCGCTCGCCATGCGGCCGGAGGTGATGCTGTTCGACGAGGTCACCTCGGCGCTCGACCCCGCGCTGGTGGGCGAGGTGCTGGACGTGCTGCGCGCGCTCAAGGCCGAGGGGATGACGATGGTTCTGGCCACGCACGAGATGGCCTTCGCCCGCGAGGCCGCCGACAAGGTCTGTTTCCTCGACGAGGGACGGATCGCCGAGGAGGGGCCGCCGTCGGCGATGTTCGGCGCCCCGCGCGAGGGCCGCACCCGCGCCTTCCTGTCGCGCGTCCTGTGACGCGGCGCGGCTTGCGGCACCGGGACCGGAATGCGAAGGTCCCGCCAGAGGCGGAGGGCGCATGACGGACGGGGCGGTCGCGGCGGCAGTGTCATTCCTGCGGGGCAGGACGGCCCTCGTGCCGGAAATCGCGCTCGTCCTCGGCTCCGGCCTCGGGCCGCTGGCCGATGCGCTGGAAGGAATCGCGGTTCCCTATGCCGACATTCCCGGCTTTCCCGCCGCCACCGCGCCGGGGCACGCGGGGCGGCTGATTCTCGGCCGGCTCTTCGGCCGCGCCACTGTGGTGATGCAGGGCCGCGTCCACCTCTACGAGGGCTATTCGCCGCAGGAGGTGGTGTTTCCGGTGCGGGTGATGGCGGCACTCGGCGCGCGGCTGCTGGTGCTGACCAATGCCGCCGGGGGAATGCACCCGGACGACCGGGTGGGCGACCTCGTGGGGATCGAGGACCACCTGTCGCTTGCCGTCGCCTCGGGTCTCGATCCGCTGCGCGGGCCCAACGATCCCGCGACCGGACCCCGCTTCGTGTCGATGAACCGGGCCTATGATCCGGATCTGCTGACGCTCGCACAGCGCCTCGGCGGCATGAGGCGCGGCACCTATGCCCATGTCGCGGGCCCGAGCTTCGAGCCGCCGGCGCTGATCCGGCTCCTGAAGCTCGCCGGCTGCGATCTGGTCGGCATGTCCACCGTGCCGGAAGTCATCGCCGCCCGGCACCTCGGGCTTCGCGTGCTGGCGATTTCGGCCGTCACCAACCTCGCCGTGGACAGCGCGGCAAGCCCGCATGTGACAACCGAAGCCGAGGTCTGGGAGGCGGTCAAGATCGTCCAGCCGAAGCTTCTCTCGCTGATGCGCGAGCTGATCCCGGTGCTGCCGGAGGCGCCGGCATGACCTTCCCCGCCCGCTGCGACACGCTCGTGACCAACGGCCATGTGCTGACGATGGACGGGGATTTCACCGCCTTCCCCGACGGCGCGGTGGCGGTCACCGGCGACCGCATCGCCGCCGTCGGGCCGATGGCGGACGCCGCCGGGGTGCTGGCCGCCGAGGTTGTGGACGCGCGCGGCGGGATCGTGCTGCCCGGCTTCGTCAACACCCATTGCCACGCCGCGATGGTGCTGTTCCGGGGCCTGGCCGACGACCGGCCGCTCGACGGCTTCCTCAAGGCGGTCTGGGCCGCCGAGGCCGCGCATGTGACGCCCGCAACGGTCCTGGCGGGGGCTGCGGTCGGGCTGGCCGAGATGGCGCTGGGCGGGGTCACCCATGTGATCGACATGTATTTCCATCCCGACGCGACGGTGGAGGCCGCGGCCCGTATCGGCATCGGCCTGACCGCGGGGCCGGTCTTCATCGGCTTCGACGGGATCGACCGGCTGCCCTGGCCCGACCGGCTGCGCTTCGCCGAGGATTTCGTCGCCCGCCACCGCGGGACCGAGGGGGTGGAGCTGATGCTGATGCCGCATTCGGCCTACACGCTCGATGCCGGGAAGCTCGCCGAGGTCGCCGCGCTCTCCGACCGGCTGGGCGTGGCCCTCCACGTCCATGCGGCCGAAGCGCCGTCGGAGATGGCGCTGGTCGCCGCGCAGCATGGCACCACGCCGGTCCGCGCGCTCGACCGCGCGGGGATGATCCGGCCCGGCACGCTTCTGGCCCATGCGGTGCATCTGGACGCAGAGGAGATCGCGCTGCTGGCCGAGCGCGGCGTGGCGATGGCGCATTGTCCGCTGTCGAACGCCAAGCTCGCCTCGGGCACCGCACGGATGGCGGCGTTGCGCGCCGCGGGGGTCGTCACCTCGCTTGGCACCGACGGCGCGTCAAGCGGCAATGACCTCGACATGTTCCACACGATGCGGCTGGCGGCGCATATGGCGATCCTTGCCTCGGGCGAGCCCGACGCGATGCCCGCGCGCGAGATCGTGGCGATGGCCACCTGCGGCGGAGCCGGGGCGGCGGGTCTCGGCGGGCGGAAGGGGGTGATTGCGCCGGGCAGGGACGCCGATGTCGTCGTCATCGACCTGTCGGCGCCGCATCTGGTTCCCGCCTATGACCCCTATTCCACGCTCGTCTATGCTGCCGGCCGGTCCGATGTCCGGCAGGTTCTGGCACGCGGCCGGCGTATCGTCGCGGACGGAAGGCTGGTGGCCGACCTCTCGGAAGACCTCGAGGCGGTGCGCGGCCTTGCCGCAGGGATTGCGGCAACCCTGCGTGGCGGCTCGTGAATTTGCCTGTGGACACAGCAGCTTGTGTCCGGGCAGACAGAAAACTGAACAATTTGGGTCGCGTGATTTGAATGTTGCCCGCAGGATTGCTAATATCATGGTGTGACTGGGTGGGGTTTCTCCGACTTTCGAAGGGCCCCGAAGTGGGTAAAAAGGCCGGCCAGGGTCGTTCGGATCCTCTTTAGCTGCCGACAAGAGGGTGGGGCCAATGGAGAGAGTGGCGACAGATGTCGCTAAGCCGCCGGTGGCGAGCGGCGAGTTGCCGAGCTTTGAAGAGCTTCTGGCGAAGGGATCGTTCCATGCCCGCCTGGCGCAGGCGCGGCTGAAGCGCGAGCGGGCGCTGGCCGAATCCGGCGATGCCGACGGCTTCATCCTCGACACCACCCGCAAGCCCTGGGAGCGCGAGGCGGAGCGGGCCGAGCGTCGCGATCCGCTGACGACCGCGCTTGGAAATTCGATCGCCGTGGAAGGCGCGGCCCCGGCCCCGACACCTGCCCCGAGTCCGGCCGCCGCCCGACGCGGCATGGGAACCGCGGCAAGACCCGCCGCAAGACCGGGGGGCGGCGGCCTTTCAGCGAAGATCGTGCCGATCCGGCAGGGCAATGTCCTCTGGCTGGATTACCCGGTTGCGGCGGAAGATCGTGCGGCGGCGGTTGCGGCATTGTTGCCCCGACACGACGACCTCGTGCCGGACCGGGTTCCGCCCGCCGTGGCACCCACCGTGGCACCCGCCATCCAGCCGGATCAGGTTGCGCCCGCCGTGGCACCCGCCATCGAGCCGGTGCCCGCCGCGCGGCGGGCAGCGATGGTCGGGGGTGGCTTCCTCTCCGGTCTGATGATCGGCGCCGCCGTCATGATGGCGCTGCCGTATCATGGCGATGTGGTTGCACCCGTGCCCGTGGCCATGCCCGTGCCCGTGGCCGTGGCCGTGCCTTCCGCCAGTGCAGTCGCGCCCGATATCGGGGCAGCGGCGCTTGCCTCCGCCCCGCTGGCGGCGCCGGATGCCGCCGGGGATGCGCTGCCCGGCGTTCCGGCGCCGATTGCCGGCCTTTCCACAGCCCCGCTTCCGGCGCAGGGCCTGGCCTCGACCGATACCCCTGACGCGGCCCCTGCGTTGGTCAGGGTGCCGGGAGGACCGGATGTCCTGGCGCGTCTCGACCGCGCGGCAGGCCTCGCCCTGCCCGGCGCGGCGACAGGCCCCGGATCGCTTCCGCGGCCCGATGGGCAGCCGGCGGTCGCCGGCGCGGTGGTGCTTGCCGCGGCCGCGCCCGGCGACGCACCGCTGCGCCCGCAGGAAAATCCGCCCGCCGTTGCACCCACCCCCACCGGGCCGGTGATCGTCAACGCGCCGGAAAGCGTCACCGAGGCCGAGCTTGCGGGCCTTGTCGAGCGGCTCGGCGCGGCGGGCTTCGCCCTTGCGGAGCCGAACCGGGTCGACATTCCGATCAGCGAAAGCAACGTCCGCTTCTTCCACTCCGAGGATGCCGCCGCCGCGCAGGCCGTGGCCACGCGCCTCGGCGCGCGCCTGCGCGACTTCACCAGCTTTGCGCCGTCGCCGCCTGCGGGGACGATCGAGGTCTGGCTTTCCGGGCGCGGGAATGCCGCGGCGCCGGCCAAGACGCGCCGTGCCTCCGGGCAGCGCGCGGTGACCGCCGAGGAACGGGAGCTGAACCTGCTGCGCGACCGGATCCTGCAGCAGCTTCGCAATGGCGAGCATCTCTGAGGGCTGCGGCAGGGCTGCCGCCGGTTCTCGACGAATTCTGAAGGGGGCGTGATGCCTGAACCGAGATTGATGGCGGTGATCACTGCGCTTGTGCTTCTGGTGGGGACATCGGCGGCGCGGGCGGCCTATGACGTCGCGGAACTGCGCCAGATCGAGGACCTGATCCTGCGCAAGGATTGCGGCGCCCTCTGGCAGTATCTCGTCGAGAACCCCGCGATCATGACCGGCGACGACGCGCTTGCCCGCGAGCTGCGGGTGTTCGTGGCGGCGACCGAACGCGGCCAGCTCAACTGCTTCGCCGCCCGTCCGCCGGCACCGGCCATCGTCCAGCCCGCCCCGGTCGTGTCCTTCGCGACCGGTACGGTCGCGCGGATCGAGCCCTACTGAGCGGCGGTGCGGCGGCGGGGGCAATCATGACCAACCGGCCGCGTGTGGCCTATGTGCTCGATCCCCGCTTTCCGGGCGGCACATCCTCTGCCGTGGCCGAGGAGATCGCGGCGATCCGGCCGCTGGTCCGGCCGGAAATCCACGCTGTCTCGTCGCGCATGTTCGCGGGCCAGAGCCTTTCGCCCGCGCTCGCCGCCGCCTGCGACATCGCTGGGCTGGAGCCGGTCTGGGACGCGCCCGTCATCGCCGCCGATACGGTGATCCTGCACAACCCCGCGTTCCTGAAGTTCGACGCCAGACTCGGCCGGCGGATCATCGCGCGCGAGCTGATCGTGGTGACGCACGAGAATTTCCTGCGCCCCGGGGGCGCCGAGGGCTTCGACGTGGCCGGCTGCCTCGACCGGATCGACCGCGGCACGCTGGCGCTCGCAAAGACACTGGCGCCGGTCTCCGCGCACAACCGGGCGACGGTGACGGGCTGGGCGGCGCGCCATGGTCTGCGCCCCGGCTGGTCGGTCGCGGCAGAGGACTGGTTCAACATCTGCGAGTTCACGGCCCAGCCCCCAACGACAGCCCCGCGCGACCGTCGCGGGCGGCATTCGCGGCCGGGGTTCGAGAAGTTTCCGCCCCGCGCGGCGCTCGATCTCTGCTTTCCGCCCCATGCCGAGGCGAACGTGATCCTCGGGGCCGAGGTGCTGATGGCCGAGGAGACATCGCCGCCCCACTGGCAGCTTTACCCCTTCCGGGGCCTTGATCTGGCGCGGTATTTCGAAATGATCGACTTCATGGTCTATTTCACCGCGCCCACCTGGCAGGAAAGCTTCGGCCGCGTGCTGGCCGAGGGGATCGCCGCCGGAAAGGTCGTCATCTCCGACCCGGAGACGGCGTCGGGCTTCGCCGGCGCGGTGATCGCCGCGCGGCCCGAGGAGGTGGACGGGATCGTCGCCGGCCTTGTCGCCGCGCCAGAACGCTATGCCGCCCAGGTCCTGGCGGCGCAGGCGGTGCTTGCGCGCTTTTCGGCGCATGCGTTCCGCTCGCGGTTCGCCGCCGCCATCGGCTCCGGCCGCGGGGTGGCGGCATGATCCTGATCGAGGCGGGCGAGCGCAGCGACCGCAGCTTCGATGCGAAGCTGCTGCTTGCCACCCAGCTTGCGGCGCGCGGCCATCGCATCGTGCTCGACGACCGGACACTGCCGGACAGGCTCGAGCGCTATCAGAAATACGAAGCCGCGCCGTATCTGGCCGATCTCGACGGGGTGGAGGTGTCGCGCGTCGTCCTGATCGGGGCGGAGACGGTCGGGCAGGAAACGCTGACGGCGTTGAGGTCGCGCCGGTTCCTCCCCGGGGTTCCGGTCCATGTCGTGGGCAGGTTCACCGACCGCCAGGGCGCGATCGCGGCGCAGGCACGGGTGGCCTATGCGCTTGGCCGCGAACCGGTGATGGTGGACCTGTCCAGCCTTCAGGGGCCCACGCTCGTGGCCAATGCGATCTCTCCCCTCGCCGCTGCGCCGGTGCCAGTATCTGGGCCAGTATCGGGGCCGGTATCGGGGCCCGAGCGCACGCCGCGCCTTTTTGTCGTGCTGCGGCAGGAGGCGCTGGAGGATCCGATGGTCCTGCCGCTTCTCTCGGCGATGGACCAGCTTCCCGGTTACCGGCTGCGGGTGATCCTGCCCGGCAAGGGCAAGGACCAGGTGAAATCCACCCGTCATGCGCATCTCACCGTCTTCGGCCTGTCGGAGCTTTCGCCGTCCATCTTCGCCGCGCGGGCGGACATCGCCGCCTTCTTCGGCGACGGGGTGCCGGGCGAACGGATGGCAGCCCTCGCGCTCGACCTGATGCGGTCCGGGCGGGTGGCGATCGACTGCACGGCGGGCGCGGGCCTGGTCGCGGCGGGCGCCCCGGCGCTCAGGGGGCCCGAAGACCTGGGGGCGCTTGCCAACTATGTCCAGCATACCGTTCTGGTGAACCGGCGCGAGATCGGGCGGCAGTCGATGCGCAGCCCCTGGATCGCCCAGAGGTCGGTCGAGCCGCTGGAGGCGGCGCTTGGTCTTTCGCCGTCACCCTCGCCCGAGGCGCCCTCGCCCGGGTCGGCAGTGGAACGGCCCGGAGGCAGACGGGTCCTCTTCCTGCCGACGAACGGGATCGGCCTTGGCCATGCGCGGCGCTGCGCGCTGATCGCGGCCGGGATCGACAGGGGCGAAGCCTCGCCCGCCTTCGCCGCCTTCCCGAGCTGCATCTCCCTTCTTCGCGCCGAGGGCTTCGACTGCCTGCCCCTGGTGCAGAAGAGCCCGGACCACCCCGAGGACCACGCCAACGACCTTCTCACCTACCTGCGCCTGCGCCACGCGCTCGCGCCCGGGGACCGGCTGGTCTTCGATGGCGGCTACGTCTTCGATTCGGTGCTGCGCACGATCTACGAGAAGGGGCTGGAGGCGACCTGGGTCCGGCGCGGGCTCTGGCAGGCCGGGCAGTTGCAGGGCGTGACGCTCGACCGCGAACGGGCCTTCGCGCGGGTGATCGTTCCGGGCGAGGCCTTCGCGGAACTCAACGCCGATCGCGGTGGCGCCAGGGTGCATTCCGTGGGGCCGGTGGTGGAGCGGCGGGCGCTGCCTGACGCGGCGGCGCGCGCCGCCGGGCGGGACCGGCTTTCCACCCGGATGGGGGCCCGGTTCGACGATCTCGTCGTCACCATGCTGGGAGGCGGCGTCGCGGCGGACCGCACTGCGCAGACGCAGGCCGTGGCGGCGATTGCCGAGGGGCGCAAGGGCTGCCTGAACCTCGTCGTCGTCTGGCCGGGCGCGGCGGTGCCGGCGGGGCTTGCGGGGTGGAAGCACACCCGCGTGGTGCAGACGCGGGACGCGCTGTCACTGTGCCTGCTTGCCGACCTGGTGATTTCGGCCACCGGCTACAATTCCTTCCACGAACTTCTCTATCACGGCATCCCGGCGATCTTCGTGCCGCAGATGGCCGTCTTCATGGATGACCAGGAACGCCGCGCCCGCGCCGCCTCCGAGCGCGGGCTGGCCGAAACCGTGCTTTCCCACGAGATGCTGCTTCTGGACCGCGAGATGGCGGCCTTCCTCGGCGGCAAGGCGGACCGGGTGCGCGCCGCGCTGCGGGCCACCCCGCTGCCCGAGACCGGCAACCGCGCCGCCGCGGCGCTGATCCTCGGGAAGGAGGCGCCATGACGCCCGAGCACTGGCTTGCCGTCCTGTCGCGGATCGCCCCCGGCGAACCCTTCAACCTCGATGCGGACGATGCGGCGCCGATGCCTCCCGGCCAAGGGCTCGCTGGGTGGGAAGCAGGCGGGCCGCCACCCTCGCCGCGGCTTTGGGACCGTGCGGAGACCGGCGCTTCCTATATCGGCATCCGGGTGGATGCGACCCTTGCCGACGCCACCCGCACTGCCCTCAGGCTTGCCTCGGCGGCGCTGGAGCGGGGGGTGACGCCGATCATCCTGACAACGCTCGACGCCTCGGGGTTCGAACGCTTCGGCTTCCGGGTCGAGCGTTTCCTGCCCGGCCCGGGCGCCGACCGCACGGCCTGGGAAGCGGAAATGACGGCGTTCTGGTCGCTCGCGCTCGTCATCGACGCCTCCGACGTGGCCGCGCTCGGCTGACCGGCGGACCGACGGTCATCGGACCAAAGGCCGTGGCGGTGGGCGCCCTTCGCCCGTAGAACGGCGCAAGGAAAACCCGTCGGGCAGGTGATGCGACGATCCGTGCGCTACTGGAACAGGCTTTCGCTCGCCGCGCAGTTCGCGATCGCGGGCGGGGTGGTCATGGTCCTCTCGATGCTGCTCATCGGTCGCGTGGTCACCGAGCGGATCGCGGGCGCCGTCGTGCGCAACACCGCCTATGCGACCTCGCAATACATGGACAGCATCATCTCGCCGCTCGCCCAGGACCTTGCCGAGGTCGACACGCTGTCGCCGGTCGCGCGCCGTGCCCTGGACGAGGTCTTTGCCGGCACGGCCCTGGCGCAGCGGGTGGTGTCCTTCAAGCTGTGGAAGCCGGACGGAACCGTGGCCCATGCGACGGATGCGTCGATCATCGGCCGGACCTTCGCGGTGTCGGACAACCTGCAGGCGGCGCTCGACGGGCAGGTTCACGCAAGTTTCGAGGATCTCGGCGACGAGGAGGACAGGGGCGAGACCGCGCTCGGCCTGCCGCTTCTGGAGGTCTATTCGCCGGTGCGCGAAGCCTGGTCGGGCCGTGTCATCGGGGTCGCCGAGTTCTACGAGGTCGCCACCCAGCTCGAACGCGATCTGGCCGAAGCGCGGCGCAACGCCTGGCTCACGGTTGCGGGCACGTTCGTCGCCATCGGCGGCGTGCTCTGGTTCATCGTCCTGCGCGGCAGCCGCACCATCGACCGCCAGCAAACGGCGCTGACCGCGCAGCTTGCCGAACTGGGGGCGCTGTCGGCCCATAACGCAGCGCTGCGCCGGCGGGTGCAGCAGGCGGCGGCGCGCGCGTCGGCGATGAACGACCAGGCGCTGCGGCGGATCGGGGCCGACCTGCACGACGGCCCGGCACAGCTTCTGGGCTTCGCGGCGCTCAGGCTCGACGCGCTGCGCGCCCAGGTAGCCGACGAGGCCGAGCTTGACGCCGTGGAACGCGCGGTGAAGGACGCGATCCGCGAGGTCCGGTCGATTTCCAGGGGTCTCTCGCTGCCCGACATCGACGCACGCACCCCCTGCGAGATCGTCCGCGCCGTGGCCGAAACCCATGCCGCGCGCACCGGGACCCAGGTCGATGTGGATTGCGGTGTCGGCGAGGACGCGGGCCTGACGCCGGCCGTCAAGATCTGTCTCTACCGCTTCGTGCAGGAAGGTCTGAACAACGCCTGGCGCTATGCCGGCGGTGCCGGGCAGCAGGTGGCGCTGTCGTTTCAGGCCGGCACGCTCAGGCTTGCGGTCAGCGACCGCGGGCCGGGCGTGGCGGCGGCGCCGTCGGCCGTGACGGACGCGGACGGAGAGTTTTCCGGCATCGGGCTTTCGGGTCTGCGCGACCGGGTCGAAAGCCTCGGCGGGACGTTCGAGATGCGCGACCGCGCCGACGCCCCGGGGGCCGAGATGGTGATGGAACTGGATGTGAGGGGGGCGTGATGGACAGGATCCGGATCGTGGTGGCCGACGATCACCCGCTGTACCGCGAGGGCGTGGCGCGAAGCCTGGCGGATGACGCGGCCTTCGCCGTCGTCGGGCAGGCGGCCGATGCCGATGCGGCGGTGGAGCTTGTCCAGCGCGCTTCCCCCGACATCGTGCTGCTCGACCTTTCGATGCCTGCGGGGGGCGGCATTTCGGCGCTCAGGCGGATCATGTCGCTGCCCGTGACGCCGAAGGTGGCGATGCTGACGGTCTCGGAAGAGGATGACGACGTGATGCAGGCGCTGAAGGCGGGCGCGGTCGGCTACATCCTCAAGGGCGTGGGATCGCGCGAGCTGGTGTCGATCGTCAAGGACGTGGCGCGGGGCCAGTCCTACGTTTCGCCGGCGCTTGCAGCGCGCATTCTCAACGCGATGCGCGAGGGCGGTGCCCGGCGGGCAGAAAACCCGCTCGACGATCTCTCCAAACGCGAGGAGGACATCCTGAAGCTCGTGGCCGAGGGCAAGAGCAACAAGGAAGTCGGGCGTGCGCTCGACCTGCAGGAAAAGACCGTCAAGCATTACATGACGACGATCCTGCAGAAGCTGCATGTGCGCAACCGCGTCGAAGCGGCGGTCATGGCGCGGGATCACTGGAAGAAATAGCGGGCCCGGTCAGTCGAGCCGCAGCATCTCTCGAAGGCGCGCGATGTCGCCGGCGGTGACCGGACGGCGGATCACCGTGCGGCCGTCCGGATCCGTCACGACATAGGCGCCGCGGGTGACGGTCTCCCGCCAGCCGCGATAGTCGGTCACCTCGATGGTGCTGCCGCTTGCGCCGATCTCGACGATCGCCTCGATGGCGCGCGATCCGCCCCGCCGCTTCGCGCTTGCGCCGAGCGATTGCAAGCGTTCCACATCATCGCGCTGCGCGGCATGCGACGCGACCACGCGGCCGCGCGGGTCGAGGGATTCGAAGAGCCCGCCGCGCACGCGCTCCACATGGCCGTCGGCGTAGCGGACGGTGAGTCCCTCGCGCCCGAAAACCGCGCCCTCGCGCGAGGCATCGGAACCGTAACCGGCGGATGCGCCCGAACCGGAACCGCCCGATCCGGAACCGCCCGACCCGGAGCTTCCGGACCCCGAGCCTCCCGATCCGGAACTGCCCGACCCAGAACTGCCCGACCCGGACCCGCCCGAACCCGACCCGCCCGAATGGGAATCGTCGTCATCGTCATCATCGTCATGGCTGCTGCCCGACGATCCGCCCTTGGCGAAGGCTGCCCCGGCCGCGTCGATGCCGACAGGCAGAATGGCCATGCCGCCCCAGAAGACGGCGGAGAGAAGCACGAGAACAAGGAACGAGCGCACTCCGGTCTCCGTTCGTCCTGGCCTTCCGGCCGATCTCGCTTCGGGGCGCGGCACCCGTCGCGCCACGCCCCGAACCGCCGTCACGATGTGTGCCGCCGGCTCAGCGCAGGGCGAGCAGACGGTCGATGTCGGCCTCGGTGGCCGGGCGTTCCTCGATGGTTCGGCCGGCCGCGTTCTTCCGCTCGTAGCGACCGCCCTCGATCTCTTCGCGCGACCCGTCGGCATAGGTCACTTCGATACCCGCCGAGGAGGATTCGATCTTGGTGACGCCCGATCCATCCCCGCTGCCGCCGGTGGAGCCGTCCGAACTGGACGAGTCGTCGCTGCCGTCGTCATCGCTGCCGTCATCGCCGCCGCTGCTGCCGCTGTGGTCGTCGTCATCGTCATCGTGGCTGCTGCCGTGACCGCCGCTGCCGCCGTTGTCGTCGCTGCCGCTTTTCGCCAGCGCCTGCGCGGCCTTGACCGGGATCAGACCCGAATCGGTGCCGAAGCCGAACTTGACCGGCATCGCCGCCAGAAAGGCTGCGGTGCCAAGCATGATGGCCAGCCGGCCGGGGGTGAAGAAGGACTTTTCCATGTCGTGCTCCTCGGGTTTGCGCCGCATCGTGTCGCGGCCTTGCCCCTTTCCATCGCATGCGGACTGCCCGCCGCCGAGACAGGGAAGACCTCCGCCGCCACGGCTGCGGACTTCTTCGGGGCAGGATCGGACCATTGCCCGGCCCTGTCACCCGACCAAGGTCCGGCGACTTCGGGCGGCACCGCGGGCCGCCGCCACGCCGGTGCACGCCAGCCGCACGCCCGCGCGCCTCAGCGGCAGAACAACTCGCTCAGAACCGCGATCATCCGCCGGGTCTTCGAGTCGCCCAGCGAATAGTAGATCGCCTTGCCGTCGCGCCGCGCTGTCACCAGCCCTTCGAGGCGCAGCCGGGCAAGCTGCTGGCTAATCGCCGACTGGCGCGTGGAAAGAAGGGCCTCAAGGTCGGTGACCGACTTCTCGCCCTCGATCAGGTGGCACAGGATCATCAGCCGCCCCTCGTGCGACAGCGCCTTGAGCCAGATGGCGGCGGCATCGGCCTGAAGTGCCACGCTTTCGGTCAGGGGTGCGGGAATTGGCGGCGGGGACGGCGGGCGCCCCGCCCCGCCCGCTGTCCCCTCCCGCCTGTTTCCGCCAGTAGACCGTGCCATAGCGCGACGCCGCCGCAGGGGGGCGGCCCGCCGCCCGCATTCACATGCAAAGATTCTAATGTGTTATGGACATTCCGGCAAGCCGCCGTGCGCCGTCCGGCGGCCGTCCGCCGGCGGTGGACAGCGGATCAGGCTTTGCCTATCCCGGGTGCATGGACTGGGACGACGAAATCGACGCGGCGGGGCTTCTTTGTCCGCTGCCGGTGCTGAAGGCGCGCAAGCGGCTGCTGGCGATGCGCCCCGGCGCGGTGCTGCGGCTGATCGCGACCGATCCGGCCGCGGTGGTCGACGTGCCGCATTTCTGCGCCGAAGCGGGCCACGAGTTTCTCGGCATGACCGAGGAGGGGCGGGCGTGCGCCTACCTGATCCGGCGCGGGTCGCGGGCGCCGGCCTGACCGCTCGCCAGCGCCTCCGCCGCGGCGAGGTCCTCGGGCGTGTTGATGTTGAAAAACGGATCGAAGGGCTGCGATCCGAACTCTGCCCGGCCCGCTCCGCAACTCTCCGCCCAGACCCCGAGGCGGCGTTCCCCTCCGGCGATCGCCTGCGCGAGCCTGTTCCTGAGCGCGACCGGCCAGAGGCCGCAGGTCGGGTGCGCCCGCAACTCGCCGGCGGCATCGGGGCTCGCGGCGATGGCGCCGCCCCCGGTCGCCGCCGCGGTCAGGCGCGCGACAAGGTCCACCGGCAGGAATGGCGTGTCGGCCGCGACGGTCACCACTGCGCCGGCACCGAAACCCGCCGCCCAGTCCATCGCCGCGAGTAGGCCGGCGAGCGGGCCGGGAAAACCCGGCACCGGGTCCGGCAGGACCGGCAGGCCGAACCCGGCGAACCGCGCCGGATCGCCGTTGGCGTTGATCGCCAGCGCGCAGCACTGGGGCCCAAGCCGCGCGATCACATGGTCGATGATCCGCCGCCCGGCGAGCGGCAGGAACCCCTTGTCGCCACCGCCCATGCGCTGCGCCCGGCCGCCCGCAAGGATCATGCCGGGCGGGTCAGTGGCCATCGGGATTGTCGCGGAAGGCGCGCTCGCGCTCCGGGTCGAGCCACTTCTGCAGCACCGCCACCGCGCTTTCCTCGTAGCCGAGCCGGTCGTAGAAGCCGAGCACGGGCGCGTTCGAGCGGCGGACGAGAAGCTGGAGCTTGGTGTGCCCGTGCGCGCGCGCCCAGTCCTCCGCCGCTTCCATCGCCCGGCGGCCCCAGCCCTCGCCCTGCCGCGCAGGGTCGGCGCAGAGGTAGTAGACCCAGGCGCGGTGGCCGCCGTCCTCGACCGCGACGCTCGCCACCGGGGCGCCATCGGCGAAGGCCACCAGAAGCGCCGATTTCGGATTGGCGCGGATCGCCTCGATGTCGTCCCGCGGCGGGTTCCACGGTCGGGTCATGCCGGCGCGGTCCCAGAGCGCGATCACCGCGTCGATCTCGTCCTCGCCCACGGGGCGGAATCCGTGCGTCATCGTGCCCTTCCATCCGGCTTTGCGACCTGGCCGGCATCCTGTATGCCGTAGGGGGCGGATTCAAGGGGAGGAGCCCATGCTCTGCTACATCGTCGCAGGTGCGGGGGGCGCGGCGGACCGCTGCCTTGCCGAACTGTCGCACCGGCTCGACGCGGCGGGCCTGCCCTTCGCCGGCGCGATCCAGATCAACACCGCCCGCCACGACGGCCAGCCCGACGACATGGACCTGCGGATCATCGGCACCGACCGGATGATCCGCATCAGCCAGTCGCTCGGCCCCGGCTCCGCCGCCTGCCGGCTCAATGCCGCCGCGCTCGAGGAGGCGGCGGGGCTTGTCGGCGCCGCGCTCGACACCGGCGCCCCCCGGGTTCTTCTCCTCAACCGCTTCGGCCGGCAGGAGGCGGAGGGCCGCGGCTTCCGCCCGCTGATCGGCCGGGCGTTGGGCGAGGGCGTGGCGGTGCTGATGGCGGTGGGTCCCGACTACCTGGACGCCTTCGCGGATTTCGCGGGAGGAATGGCGGAACGCCTGCCCTCCGACACGGAGGCGATTTTCGGCTGGTGCCACGAGGCCGCAGCGGCGCCCGTCACCCCGGGATGATCTCGAACCTTTCCACGTCCACCATCCCCCGGTCGGTGATCTTCAGGGCCGGGATCACCGGCAGGGCGAGGAAGGCGAGCTGGAGAAAGGGGTCCTCCAGCACCACGCCGAGGCTGTTCGCCGCCGCCCTCAGCGCGACCAGCCGGTCGCGCTCCGTCTCGAACGGATCGAGGCTCATCAGCCCCGCCACCGGCAGCGCAAGCTCTGCCAGCACCGCGCCGCCCCGCGCGACGACGAAGCCGCCCTCGATTTCCGTCAGCCGGTTCGCGGCCAGCGCCATGTCGGCATAATCCGCACCGACCACGGCGATATTGTGGTGGTCGTGGCAGACGGTGGAGGCGATGGCGCCGGCCTGCATCCCGAAGCCCCGGACGAAGCCGGTGGCGATGTTGCCGTTCTTTCCGTGCCGCTCCACCACCGCGATGCGCATCAGGTCGCGCGCCGGGTCGGGGCGCTTGTCGCCGTCGGCGACCGGGATCACCTCGTGCAGGTGTTCGGTGATGATCTTGCCCTCGATGATGCCGATGACGTCGGTTTCCGCCCGGTTGGCGCGGGCGCGGAAATCCTCCGGCCGGACCTTCGGCGCCTTCACCGAATGGCGCCCGACCGGCGGCAGCGGCCTGCGCGCGGCGAAGGCGGCGGCATCGGCCAGCCGGCCGGCGCAGAGGACGAGCCGGGCATGGCAGCCTTCGAGACTGTCCACCGCGACGATGTCGGCGCGCCTGCCCGGGGCGATCTGGCCGCGGTCCTTGAGACCGAACGCCTCGGCGGCGGAAAGGGAGGCCGCGCGGTAGGCGGCAAGCGGCGAGGTGCCCCGGGCGATCAGCGTGCGGATCATGTAGTCGAGATGCCCGTGCTCGGCGATGTCCAGCGGGTTGCGGTCGTCGGTGCAGAGGCACATGTAGGCCGAGGTCACGTCGCTCAGCACCGGGGCGAGCGCCTCGAGGTCCTTGGAGACAGAGCCCTCGCGGATCAGGACGCGCATCCCCTTCCGGAGCTTTTCCCGCGCCTCCTCCGCCGTCGTCGCCTCGTGCTCGGTCCTGATGCCCGCGGCGATATAGGCGTTGAGGTCGCGGCCGGTAAGCTGCGGGCAATGGCCGTCGACATGCCCGCCCGCGAAGAGTCTCAGCTTCGCCATGCAGCCGGGGTCGCGGTGGATCACGCCGGGATAGTTCATGAATTCGGCGAGCCCGATGCCCGAGGGATGGCCCATGACCTTCGCCAGATCCTCCGCGCCGATCTCGGCGCCGGCGGTTTCCATATGCGTCGAGGGCACGCAGGAGGAAAGCTGGACGCGCAGGTCCATCAGCGTGTGGCGGCTCGCCTCCTGAAACCAGCGGATACCGTCGAGGCCGATGACATTGGCGATCTCGTGCGGGTCGCAGATCGCCGTGGTGACCCCGCGCGGGGTCACGCAGCGGTCGAATTCCTGCGGCGTCACCAGCGAGCTTTCGATGTGCAGATGGGTGTCGATGAAGCCGGGCACGAGGGTGAGGCCGGTCACGTCGATCACCTCGCGCGCCTCGTAGGCGGCGCCGGTGCCGACGATGGTGTCGCCGGCGACCGCCACGTCGCCGTCGATCAGGGCGCCGGTGACGACGTCGAACACCCGGCCGCCGCGCAGGACGAGGTCAGCCGGAACGTCGCCCCGGCCCTGTGCGATGCGGGTTTCAAGATCGGTCATGGCGGGCCTCCGGGTCTGGGTGCGGCCAGTCTTCCCGAGGTGCCGCCGAAGATCAACGGGCGGCCTTGCAACCCGGCCGGTTCTGTCCCACGGTCGCCCGGCAAACGGGGACGCGGACGGAACGGGGGCGGAATGCGGGCGGGACTGGCCTTTCTGGTGGCGGCCTATGTGCTGAGCCAGTTCTACCGCGCCTTCCTTGCCGTGCTGGCGCCGATCCTCGGGGCCGAGATCGGCGCGGCGCCTGCCGATCTGGCGCTGTCCTCGGGCATCTGGTTCCTGGTCTTCGCGCTGATGCAGATGCCGGTGGGAACAGCGCTTGACCGGATCGGGCCGCGCCGGACCGTCTCGGTACTGCTGGCAGCGGGCGGGGCGGGGGGCGCGCTCGTCTTCGCGCTGGCGGAGGGGCCGTGGGCCGTCCATCTGGCAATGGCGCTGATCGGGGTCGGCTGTTCGCCGGTGCTGATGGCCTCCTACTACATTTTCGCCCGGGTCTATCCGCCGGCGGTCTTCGGCACGCTCGCCGGCGCGATGATCGGCGCAGGCTCGCTCGGCAACATCCTCGGCGCGGCGCCGCTGGCCGCGCTGGTCGATGCGGTGGGCTGGCGGCCGACGCTCCTCGGTCTCGCGGTGGTGACGCTCGGCGTGGCGCTGGCGCTCGCGGCCTTCGTGCCCGATCCGGAACGGGCCGAGACACCGGAGGCGGGAACGGGATCGGTTCTCGACCTTCTGCGAATTCCGGGTCTCTGGGCGATCCTGCTGCTGATGGGTGTCGCCTATGCGCCCGCGGCGGCGATCCGGGGGCTCTGGGCGGGGCCCTACATGGCCGACGTCTTCGCCGCAGATGCCACGGCGATCGGCCGCGTCACGCTGGTGATGGCGCTGGCGATGGTCGCGGGCAACTTCGCCTACGGGCCGCTCGACCGCCTTTTCGGGACGCGGAAATGGGTGGTGTTCTGGGGCAATGCGCTCGGCGCCGTCTGTCTTTCCGTGCTGGTCCTCCGGCCGGATGCGGGGCTCTGGCCGGCGGCGGCGCTGCTGGCGGGGCTCGGGCTTTTCGGGTCGTCCTTCCCGGCGATCATGGCCCATGCGCGGGCCTTCTTCCCGCCGCATCTCCTCGGCCGCGGCGTCACGCTCGTCAACATGTTCGGGATCGGCGGCGCGGGCCTTCTGCAGTTCGCCAGCGGACAGGTGCATCGCGCCGCTGCCGACGGCTCGGCCACGCCCGGCGCACCCTTCGCGGCGCTCTTCCTCTTCTTCCTTGTGCCGCTTCTTGCCGGTCTGGCCCTCTACCTCTTCAGCCGCGACGCCTGAGGCTGGCGCGGCCGCCGCCCATCGGCTAACCATCGCGGGGAAGGAGCCTGCATGTCCCCCGCCGTCCGCGACATCGAGGTGATCGCGCCGAACCTCAAGCGGCGGCTCTCGGGCGTGACGGCGACGGTGGTGCGGCTGGTGCCCTTGCAGGCGGCGATGATCGGCATCGCGGCGACGGGGCCGGGCCTGCCTGACCATGTGCCGCATCTGCCGCTCTGGCGGGTGGTCCTGATGCCGCGGGACCGGCTCAGGGTCTGGCACGCGCGGCGCAACACCGAGATGGCGCTCGGGCTGATCCTGCGCGGGCTGTTCCGCCGGCGGCTTTCGCTTCTGTTCACCTCGGCTTCGCAACGCGCCCATACCGGCTACAGCCGCTGGCTGATCGGGCGGATGGACGGGGCGGTCGCCACGTCCGCGCGGAGCGCGCGCTATCTCGAACGACCCGCGGTGGTGATCCACCACGGGATCGACACGGCAGGGTTCTCGCCGCCCGCCGACCGCGCCGCGCTGCGCCTCAGGCTCGGCCTGCCGGCGGACGATCTGATCCTCGGCTGCTTCGGCCGCATCCGCGCGCAGAAGGGCACCGACGCCTTTGTCGATGCGGTGATCGCGGTGATGCGCGACCGGCCCGGGGTGACCGCTCTGGTCATGGGCCGTGCGACGGAAGGGCACGAGGGGTTCCTTGCTGGGTTGAAGGAGAAGGCTGCCGCCGCCGGCCTTGAAAGCCGCATCCTCTTTCTGCCCGAGGTGCCGGTGCACGAGGTGGCCGACTGGTACCGGGCACTCGACCTCTATGTCGCGCCGCAGCGGTGGGAGGGGTTCGGCCTGACGCCGCTCGAGGCGATGGCCTGCGGCGTGCCGGTGGTGGCCACCCGGGTGGGCGCCTTCGAGGAGATTGTGACAGAGTCGACGGGCACGCTGGTTCCGCCCGGCGACATCCCCGCCCTGGCCGCTGCTGTCACCCCGTTCCTTGACGACGCGGAACGGCGCCGGGCCGCGGGGGCGGCGGCGCTGGAGCGGGTCCGCACAGAGTTCCGCATCGAGGACGAGGCGGCAGCGCTGGTCGCCGTCTATCGCCGGCTTCTGGCGGGGGAACGCTGGTGAACCGCGCCGGTTTCCTCCTTGCCCGGACGCTCCGGTGGGAGGCGCCGCTGGCGCGGCTTTCGGTGCCGGCGGCCGAGCTGATGGCGGAACTCAGGGGCCGGCGCGTGGCGCTTGTCGGCAATGCCCGCTCGCTCGCCGAACGCGACGAAGGCGCGGAGATCGACCGCGCCGACCTCGTCGTCCGCATCAACCGGGCGCCGATGCCGGCCTCGCGCACCCACGGGACGCGGACCGACTGGCTCGCGCTCGCCACCTCGATCGGGGCCGAGGACCTCGACCGGATCCGGCCGCGGCGGATGCTCTGGATGAGCCACAAGCGCAAGCGGCTTTCCTGGCGGGTGGCGACCTCGCCGGGGTTCTACCTGCATCCGCTGCCGGAGTGGCGGGCGCTGGCGGCGGCGCTCGGCGCGCCGCCGACGACGGGGCTGATGCTGATCGACCTTCTTGCGGCCAGCGGGCTGGCGGAGCTTCGGCTCCACGGCTTCGACTTCTTCGCCTCGCTCTCGCTCACCGGATCGCGCCGGGCCGATCAGGTGCCGCATGATTTCGACACCGAGGCGCGGTTCGTGAAGGCGCTGATCGCCCGCGACCGGCGGGTGGTGCAGGTGGGCGCGCCCAAGGCCGGCTGACGCGCGGCCGGAAACTATTCTGTATTGCAGAAGCCCCGCCCCTTTATCTGTTGCCTGCAATCGGATAAGGGGCCTCGTCCTTGAACGGACGGAGACCCCAGATGGGCTACAAGGTCGTTGTCGCCGGCGCCACGGGGAACGTGGGTCGTGAAATGCTGAACATCCTCGCCGAGCGGGAATTCCCCGTCGACGAGATCGTGGCGCTTGCCTCGCGCAAGTCGCTCGGCACCGAGGTTTCGTTCGGCGACAAGACCCTGAAGACCAAGGATCTGGACACGGCCGACTTCACTGGCTGGGACATCGCGCTCTTCGCCATCGGTTCGGAGGCGACGAAGATCTATGCGCCCAAGGCCGCGAAGGCGGGCTGCGTGGTGATCGACAACTCCTCGCTCTACCGCTACGACCCGGAGATTCCGCTGGTGGTGCCCGAGGTGAACCCCGAGGCGGTCGAGCAATACAAGAAGAGGAACATCATCGCCAACCCCAACTGCTCCACGGCGCAGATGGTCGTCGCGCTGAAGCCCCTCCATGACCGCGCGAGGATCAGGCGCGTCGTCGTCTCGACCTACCAGTCGGTCTCCGGCGCGGGCAAGGCGGGGATCGACGAGCTCTGGGACCAGACCAAGTCGATCTACAACCCGGTGCAGGAGGTTCCGGCGAAGAAGTTCACCAAGCAGATCGCCTTCAACGTGATCCCGCATATCGACGTCTTCATGGAGGACGGCACCACCAAGGAAGAGTGGAAGATGGTGGCAGAGACGAAGAAGATCCTCGACCCGAGGATCAAGGTCACCGCGACCTGCGTGCGGGTGCCGGTCTTCGTCGGCCATTCCGAGGCGATCAACATCGAGTTCGAGGAGTTCCTCGACGAGGACGAGGCCCGCGATATCCTGCGCGAGGCGCCGGGGGTGATGGTCGTCGACAAGCGCGAGCCGGGTGGCTACGTCACCCCGATAGAATGCGTCGGCGATTACGCGACCTTTGTCAGCCGCATCCGTCAGGATTCGACGATCGAGAACGGCCTGAACCTCTGGTGCGTCTCCGACAACCTGCGCAAGGGCGCGGCGCTGAACGCCGTCCAGATCGCCGAGACGCTGGGCAACCGCTGCCTGAAGAAGGGGTGAGGACCGCCCGCAATCGCTCCGTTGGAGCGATTGCGGGTCCGAACGCCCGGAGCGCAAGCGAAGGGCCGGGAGGGGCCCTGGCGGCCGCGACGATGGGGGCGCCTCGAGGGCGCCCTTTTTCGCTGGACAACCGGGTGAAGGCCCTTAGGGTCGGCCCACCTTCCGGTGCCCGCCACGGCGGGAGAATCGGGAATGCGGTGCAAGCCCGCAACGTGCCCAACGCTGTAAGGGGGACCGCCGGACGAAAGCCACTGGCCCAAGGGCCGGGAAGGTGTCCGGACGGGGTGAACCTCAGTCAGAAGACCGGCCGGGAGGGATGGCGCGGGCCGCGTGGACGGCTGCCGGCGCGGGACCATCCAAGGGGACTCCGATGGCCGATACGACATGCGCGCTCGCCGCGCCCGATGCCTACGATACCGCGACCCGCGAAGCGGTCTATCGCACGATCCTGACCCGCCGCGACACGCGCGGCGACTTCCTGCCCGATCCGGTGGCGCCCGAACGGCTCAGCCGTGTGCTTCTGGCCGCGCACCACGCGCCCTCCGTCGGGTTCATGCAGCCGTGGAACTTCATCGTCCTGCGCGACAGTGAAACGCGTCGTCGGGTGCATGACCTCTTCGCGAAGGCGAATGCCGAGGCGGCGCTGATGTTCGAGGGCGAGCGGCGCGAGACCTACCGCCGGCTGAAGCTCGAGGGCATCCTCGAGGCGCCGCTCAACATCTGCGTCACCTGCGACCGAAGCCGGGCGGGGCCGGTGGTGATCGGGCGGACGCATATTCCGATGATGGACCTCTTCTCGTCGGTCTGCGCGGTGCAGAACCTCTGGCTCGCCGCGCGCGCCGAAGGGCTGGGCGTCGGCTGGGTCTCGATCCTCGACAACAATGCGCTGAAGGCACTCCTTGGTCTGCCGAAGGGGGTGATCCCGGTCGCCTATCTCTGCCTCGGTCATGTGCGCGGCTTCCACCCCCGGCCGGAGTTGGAGTCGGCGGGCTGGCGGCGGCGGCTGCCGCTGGCCGATCACGTCCACGTCGACGGTTGGGGCCGGGCGGGCGGGGACGAGGCCCTTGCCGGGCGGCTCCGCGACGACCAGGCGGCGGCAGAGGCCGGGCGGTTCCTGGCGGAGCGGCTGGGCTAGGCGGTCCGGCGCCGGGCGCACCCCGGCGCCGGTCTTTACATCGGGGCCGGAAAGGGCGACCGTCCCGCAGCAACCGGCGGGGCCTGCGATGGACTTCACGACCGCGGTCGTCACCTGTTTCGCGAAATACGCGACCTTCGCGGGGCGCGCGCGGCGGGCGGAATTCTGGTGGTTCGCGCTGTTCAACGTCGGCGTGCTGGCGATCCTGTCGGTGATCGACCTGGGCTTCGGCGCGCCGCACCGCTGGATGACGGGCGAGGACGGGCCGAGTCCGGTCGGCACGCTCTACTGGCTGGCGGTGCTTCTGCCTTCGTTCGCCGTCACGGTGCGGCGGCTGCACGACACCGACCGCAGCGGTTGGTGGATCCTGATCGAGTTCGTGCCGCTGATCGGGCCCTTGGTGCTGATCTGGTTCCTCGTCACGGCGGGCACGCCCGGCCCGAACCGCTTCGGCCCGGACCCGCTCGGCCCGCCGCCCGAGGAGGGACAGCCCTCGTCGCTGCCGCGGGTGCCGCGCCGCTGAGCTTCAGTAGCTGTAGTCGGCGTAGATGCGCGACAGGTCGCCGCCCCAGTCGCCGTGGTATCTTTCCAGCAACTCGTCGGCCGGCACCTTGCCCGTCTCCACGCTTTCCTGAAGCGCGTTGAGGAAATGCGTCTCGTCCGGCACCATGCCGCCGGCGCCGGGACGCGCGCGCGCCCTCAGGCCCGCCTCGGCGATCTTAACGGTTTCGCGCGCAAGGTCGAGCATGCGGATGCCGTTCGCCTCTCCCTGAAGCGCGTCGATCGAGGCCGCCCGGCGCAGCGCCTCGCGTGTTTCCGCGTCCCAGCCCCTGGCGAGATCCCAGGCGGCGTCGAGCGCGGCCTGATCGTAGAGAAGCCCCACCCAGAAGGCCGGCAGCGCGCAGAGCCGCCGCCACGGGCCGCCGTCCGCCCCCCGCGTCTCCATGTATTTCTTGATCCGCGCTTCGGGGAAGACCGTGGTCAGATGGTCCGCCCAGTCCGACAGCGTCGGCTTCTCTCCGGGCAGCGCCGGGAGTTCGCCCTTGAGGAAATCGCGGAACGACTGGCCAAGCGCGTCGATATAGCGGCCGTCCCGGTAGACGAAATACATCGGCACGTCGAGCACGTAGTCGACGTAGCGCTCGAATCCCATGCCGTCCTCGAAGACGAAGGGCAGCATCCCGGTCCGCGCCGGATCGAGGTTCTGCCAGATGTGGCTGCGCCAGCTTTTCCGGCCGTTGGGCCTGCCGTCGAGGAAAGGCGAATTGGCGAAAAGCGCGGTGGCGACGGGCTGGAGCGCCAGCGCCACGCGGAACTTCTTCACCATGTCGGCTTCCGAGGCGAAGTCGAGATTCACCTGCACGGTGCAGGTGCGATACATCATCGTCTTGCCCATCGTGCCGACCCGGTCCATGTAGTCGGTCATCAGCCGATAGCGGCCCTTGGGCATCATCGGCATGTCCTCTTGCCGCCAGATCGGCGCGGCGCCGAGGCCGATGAACCGCGCGCCGATGTCGTCGGCGACCGCCTGCACCTCGCGCAGGTGTTCGTTCACCTCGTCGCAGGTCTGGTGGATCGTCTCCAGGGGGGCGCCGGAAAGCTCCAGTTGCCCGCCGGGCTCGAGGCTGACGTTGGCGCCGTTGCGCGACAGTCCGATGATGTTGCCCTGTTCGAGCACCGGCTGCCAGCCATAGCGGCTGCCGATCCCTTCGAGCATGGCGCGGATCGACCGGGGACCGTCATAGGGCAGGGGGTTCAGCGTGTCGGTGCAGTAGCCGAACTTCTCGTGCTCGGTGCCGATCCGCCAGTCCGCCTTCGGCTTGCAGCCGGATTCGAGATAGGCCGCGAGGTCCTCGAACCGCTCGATCGGGCCGCCGCCCTCTTGTGGAATGGACATCGGGATCGCCTCGGGTCCGCCTGTGGTTGCGGGTGCAGACCTGAAGCGCGGCCGCGCCCGAGTCAAGGCCACCCGATGGCCGAGGCCATGACTTTTCGTGATCGCTCAGACGCGGGGCAGGACTGCCGCGGGGCGCCGCCACAGTGGCAGCGTCGGCTGCCCGTGATCGAGTGCGGCGGTCACCCGGGCCATGTCGATGCCGGGAAGGGCGGCGAAGGCGTCATAGAGCCGCTCCGCCCCCGCCGCATCGACGGGAATCAGCAGCACCTGCCCGTCCTGCGTTTTCAGCCGCCAGGCGCGGGCGCCGTAGAACTCGGCAAGCCGCAACTCCGCCAGATCGGCGAGCGCCACGAAGCCGCCGAAGCTCGGGCCGAAATAGCCGACCTGGCCCTCGTCCACCTCGACCACACCCGGTGCGCCGATCCCGTGCAGGAAGCGGATGCGGCGGAGCGCGATCATCGCCCAGCCCGCAGCCAGCGCCGCCAGCACCGCGCCGAAGGGCACCAGCACATAACCGCCTCGCGACGCGATCCAGAACCCGGCCGCGCCGGCAAGTCCCGCCGCGATCACCTCGCGCCAGCGGTGCAGCATCGCGCGAACCTCGGGCCGGATCATGCCGCCGCCCAATCCCCGAGATGCGCCTGCCAGAGCGCGAGAAGCGCCACCGCCGCGGTTTCGGCGCGCAGGATACGGGGACCAAGGGCGATGGGCGTGATGAAGGGGGCCGCGCGGAGCCGTTCGCGCTCGGCGGCGGAAAACCCGCCCTCGGGGCCGACAAGGACCGCCCAGGGGCCGGGGGCAGCCCCGGCAAGGACGTCGCGCGCCGACCCTTCGCCGGTCCGCGCCTCGTCGGCCCAGAGGATGCGCCGTGCCGGGTCCCATCCGGACAGGAGCCGCGCCAGCGGCACCGGATCGGCGACCGCGGGCAGCGAGAGCCGCCCGCATTGTTCGGCCGCCTCGCGCACATGCGCCTCGGCCTTGTCGCGCCGGAACCGCTCGGCGTTGGTGAACCCGGTCAGCACCGGCAGGATGCGCGCCACGCCCAGCTCCACCGCCTTCTCGATGATGAAATCGGTCCGCGCCTTCTTCACCGGGGCGAAGAGAAGCCAGAGGTCGGGAACCGCATCCTGCGCGCGTGTGCGTTCGAGACAGGCAAGTGCTCCTGTCCGCCGTCCCGTCTCGATGACCTCGCAAAGCCATTCTCCGTCGCGGCCGTTGAACGCCAGCACCCGGGCGCCCGGCCCCTCGCGCATCACCCCGAACAGGTAGTGCGCCTGCGCCTCGGCCAGGGCAACGGATTGCCCCGGCCCCAGCGGTTGGTCTACACAGAGCCTGATCTTCGCCACCATCATGAGCCGGACCTTATGAGCGCGCCCCAGGATTTGCCAGAGCCGGAGGGCGACGCGGGCGGCAGCGTGGCCGACGCGGTGCGCGGCAACTGGGTCGACCGGCTCGCCCCCGCGGTCGCGCGGCCCTACCTCAGGCTCAGCCGTGCCGACCGGCCGATCGGAACCTGGCTTCTGCTCATACCCTGCTGGTGGGGCGTGGCGCTTGCCGCCGCCGAGGACGGCTGGCGGGTCGCCGACATCTGGATCTGGCTCGGCTGCGCGCTTGGGGCCTTGCTGATGCGCGGCGCGGGCTGCACCTGGAACGACATCACCGACCGCGATTTCGATGCCAGGGTGGCGCGCACCCGGTCGCGCCCGATTCCCTCCGGCCAGGTCTCGGTGCGGCAGGCGGCGATCTGGATGTTCGCGCAGATCGCGCTGGCGGGGCTGGTGCTTCTCACCTTCCACCCGCTCGCCGTGGCGCTGGGCGTTTCCTCGCTCGGACTCGTGGCGATCTATCCCTTCGCCAAGCGCTTCACCTGGTGGCCGCAACTCTTCCTCGGGCTGGCCTTCAACTGGGGCGCAGTGCTGGCCTACGCCGCCCATTCGGGCCGGGTCACCTGGGCTGCCGCGCTCCTGTATGCCGCGGGTATCGCCTGGACGCTGTTCTACGACACGATCTACGCCCATCAGGACAAGGAAGACGACGTGCTGATCGGGGTGAAGTCCACCGCGCGGCTCTTCGGCGCGGCCACGGGCAAGTGGCTCGCCCGATTCCTCGTGGCCACCGTCGGGCTGATGGCGCTGGCCGTGCTCGTGGCGCTTCTACCGGCGGCGGGGCCGGTCAAGCTGGGTGCCGCCCTCGTCGCGCCCTGGGCGATGGGCTGGCATCTTCTGTGGCAGATGAACCGGATCGACATCGACGATCCGGAGACCTGCCTGAGGCTTTTCCGCACCAACCGCGACACCGGCCTTCTGGCTGCGCTGTTTCTTGCCGTCGCGGCCTTCCTCTGATTGATCCGGTCTGCGCCCGCCCGTAAGGAAGACGGGTCTGCCACTGCCAAGGCATGCTGCGCCCGATGCGATTTTCCCTGCCCAAGGCCCCGAGCCTGCACCTGACCATTCCGGTCCGGCTGATCCTGCCCGGCTTTCTCGTGCTGGCCGCGCTTCTCAGCCTGGTTGCCGCCATCGTTGCCGCATCCTTCGTCGAGCGGCGGTCGGCCGAGGGGGTGGCAAAGGCGCTGGCGGACGCAGACGAGGGGTGGGCCGATGTCCTGGCCGACGGCTTGCAGATCACGCTCGCCGGCATCGCCCCGACCGAGGCCGACCGCTTCCGCGCGCTGACGGCGGCGGGGACGGTCGTCGATTCCGACCGGGTGATCGACGCGATGGACGTGCTCGATCCGGCCGCGCTCAAGGCGCCCGATTTCACCATCGAGATCCTGCGCAACGGCGACGGGGTTTCGCTCATCGGGCTGGTGCCGGCCGCCACCGACCGCGAGGGTATCGTGACGAAGCTCACCGCGATCGCCGGCGAGGGCAAGGTGACCGACATGCTGGAAACCGCCGACCATCCGGTGCCGCAGAACTGGCCGGCGGCGCTGGAGTTCGGGATGAAGGCGATCGGCTCGTTGCCGCGCTCCAAGGTTTCGATCTTCGCCGACCATGTGGCGATCACGGCGATTTCCGACAGCGCCGCCGAAAAGGCCCGGATCGAAGCCGATCTCAGCCGGAAGGCGCCCAAGGGGCTCAGGCTCGCGCTTGACATCTCGGCGCCGCGGCCGGTGATCACGCCCTTCACGCTGCGTTTTCTCATCGACGAGAACGGTGCGCGCTTCGATGCCTGCTCGGCCGACAGCAGCCAGGCCCGCGACCGCATCCTCGCGGCGGCGACAGCGGCCGGCGCCGCGCGCAAGAATGCCTGCACCATCGGGCTTGGCGTGCCCACCCCCGCCTGGGCCGATGCGGTGACGATGGGGCTTTCGGCGATGAAGGAACTGGGCGCAGGGTCGATCACCTTCTCGGATGCCGACATCTCGCTCATCGCCGCCGACACGGTGACGCAGGAGGTGTTCGACCGCGTTGTCGGCGAACTCGAATCGAACCTGCCCGAAGTCTTCTCGCTCCATGCGGTGCTGACGCCGAAGCCCGTCGAGACCCAGGACGCGCCCGTGGTGCCGGAGTTCGTCGCCACGCTGTCATCCGGGGGGCGGCTCGAGATGCGCGGCCGGCTTGGCGACGAATTGTCGCGCGATGCCGTCGACAGCTTCGCCCGGGCCCGCTTCGGCTCGGCCTCGGTCCATGCCGCAACCCGGCTCGCGCCCGACATGCCGGCCGGCTGGCCGATGCGCGTGCTGGCCGCGCTTGAGGCGCTGGGCGAACTTGACAGCGGCAGCGCCCGGGTGCGGCCGGAAATCATCCGGATTTCCGGGGTGACCGGATCGGCGACCGCCTCGGACAGTGTCGCCCGGATCCTGTCGAGCCGGCTGGGCGAAGGGCTCAACTTCAAGCTCGACATCCGCTACGACGAACGGCTCGACCCGCTTCTCGGCCTGCCCACGGACGAGGACTGCGTGGCCGGGATCAATGACCTGCTGGGCGAGCACAAGATCAACTTCGAGCCGGGCTCGGCCCAGATCGCCCGCGACGCGTCCGCGACGCTCGACAGGATCGCCGAGAAGATGAAGCAGTGCTCCGACTTCGCGATGGAAGTGGGGGGCCACACCGATGCCCAGGGCCGCGAGGAGATGAACCTCGAGCTGAGCCAGACGCGGGCGGAGGCGGTGATCGCCGCGCTGATGGAGCGGCGGGTGCTGACCGGCAAGCTGAGTGCCCGGGGCTATGGCGAGACCGTGCCCATCGGCGACAACGAAACCGAAGCCGGGCGCGAGGCGAACCGGCGGATCGAATTCCGGCTGGTCAAGCCGGTGGCGGTGGCGGCCACGGCTGAAGGCGAGGCCGAGGACGCACCCGTCGTCGTCAATGCGCCGGACGACGAGACGCCCAAGCCCAAGCCGCGCCCGGAACGGTAGTGCCGCCCGGGCGGGGTTGACCGGCACGAAGGAAGCATCCAGAGCAGGGCCATGAACAGAACCGAACTCATCATCGCCACGGCGATCATCCTCTTCGTGGCCTTCGGGCTGGGCTGGTTCGCCTGCTGGTTCGTCCACCGGCTGAGCCGGGTGACGAAGGCAGAGATGGACGACCTCGAAAAGATGGCGCGTGACCTGCACGAGGCCGAGGAGACCCGCGATGCGGCGATCAGCTTTCTGGAGAACCGCGAGTCGGAGTTGACGAACCGGCTCAACCAGACCCAGGCGGAACTGCGCGCGGCGATGGATGGCCTGCGCGATGCGAGGGCCGAAGCCGAGGACCTGCGCGCCTATATCGAGCGGATGCATGCAGGCTGAGCGGGTTCGCCCGGCGCGGCACCGGCGCCGGTTGACGCCCGTCCGAACCGCCGATCCTTCCCGGGCTGCGAAGGGAACCCGATGCGACTGTCGCTGATCCTCGCGCTGATCGGGCTCCTCGTCGCCCTTGTCGGGGCGCCATCGGCGACTGCCGCCCACAGGGTCGCGGCGGCCCATGAGTGTGCGGATTGCACGCCCCACGCCCAACACGGCGGCACGGACATGGCCGCGCCCTGCCCGCATCCCGGCCTCTGCATCGTCGCCAGCCTTCCCGCCCCGGCCGAAGCGGCCGCGAGGGGCGCAGCCCGGCCGCTGTCCTTCGGCCGCCATCGCGGCGATCCCGCGCTGCCCGCCGAACCCTCGCCGGGGGACCGGCCGCCGCGCGCCTGAGCCTGCACCGCGAAGGGCAGCGGGCAGCGCTGCCGTCACCCTGATGTGCAAGGCCGCCGCGCTTTGGCGGCAAGACATGGCAACCGGATCATGAAAAGAAAACTCATCGCCTTCCTCGGTGTCGCGGCCATCGGCCTCGGCACGCTTTCCCTTCTGACGCAGGGGCAGGCCCCTGCCGACGGCTCCTCCCATCCCGCCAAGGGCGACCCGATCGTCGCGGTCACCCTGCCCGCCACGCTTTCGGCCCGCGCCGAGGCCGGCAGGCGGGTCTTCGACGCGACCTGCGCCACCTGCCACGGCGAGGCCGCCAGCGGGCGGAGGGGCTATGGCCCGCCGCTGGTCCACCCGATCTACGAATCCTCGCACCACGCCGACACGGCCTTTCTGCGGGCGGCGCAGCAGGGCGCCCCGGCCCATCACTGGGATTTCGGCGACATGCCGCCGCAGCCCGCGGTGACGCCGGCCGATGTCGCGGACATGCTTGCCTATGTGCGGGAACTGCAACGCGCCAACGGTATCAACTGAGGCCCGAAGGGCCGTCCCGGACGGCGCGACCCTACCACCGCGCCAGCGCGTCCTCGTCCTCGTCCTTCGCCGCGACCCAGCCGGCGCCGTCGGGGCCGAATTCCTTCTTCCAGAACGGCGCGCGGGACTTCAGGTAGTCCATCAGGAACTCCGCCGCCTCGAAGGCTGCGGTGCGGTGGCGTGCGGCGGTGGCGACCATCATGATCGCCTCTCCGGGGGCCAGCGGGCCGTGGCGGTGGATCACCAGCACGTCGGCGAGGCTCCAGCGCGCCCGCGCCTCTTCGGCGATGGCGGCGATCGCCCGTTCGGTCATGCCGGGATAGTGCTCGATCTCCATCCGCGCCATCCGGCCGCTGTCGTCGCGCACGACGCCGAGGAAGCTGACCACCGCGCCCACGCCGCGCCCGCCGCAGGTGCCCCGTGCAAAGCCCTCGCACTCCGCGCCGTAGTCGAAGGGCCGGGCCTGGATGCGCACCGACATCCCCTAGCCCCCGGTCATCGGCGGAAAGAACGCGACCTCGCGCACGCCGGCCAAGGGCGCGGAGAAATCGGAAAGCTCCTGGTCCAGTGCCACCCGCAGGCTGCGGGTGTCGGCGAAGGCGGCGGCATAGCGGTCCTCGCGCGCCTTCAGCTCCTCGACGAGATCGGCCACGGTGGCGGCGCCGGTCTCCACCTTCTCCCGCGGCAGGCCGATGCGCTCGCGCACCCAGGCGAAATAGAGAACGTCGATCATTGCTCGTCCCTCAGGAAGGGAAGGGCCTTGCGGAAATATTCCCAGCCCGTGACGAATGTGAGCACCGCCGCGATCCAGATCAAGCCGAGGCCGACGAAAGTCGCGTAAGAGGAACAGCCTCTGACGCCGCAGGACCGGATCGGATCGGCGAGGCCGGCGGTGACAAGCTCGGCGTATTGCTCGGGCGTCATCCCGCGCCGGGCGATGCCCTCGAGATGCTCGAGCCCGGTGCCGAGGAAGAGGACGGCGATGGCGATCATCTGCGCCGTGGTCTTCCACTTCGCAAGCTTCGTGACCTTCAGCGTGCCGGCACGCGCGCCGAGATATTCCCTGAGGCCGGAGACGAAGACCTCGCGGAAGAGGATCACGGTCGCGGGCAGGATCAACCAGGGGTTCATTCCCGAATATCCCGTCAGCACCATGATGGCGATGACCACCATCGCCTTGTCGGCGATCGGGTCGAGCATCGCGCCGAACTTCGATTCCTGCTTCCACAGCCGCGCCAGATAGCCGTCGAAGTAGTCGGTGATGGCGGCGGAGACGAAGAGCACAAGCGCGAACCAGTCGGCCCAGGGGCGGTGGAAATAAAGGAACATAACCGCGACGCCGGGCGCGGCGAGCAGACGGAGCACCGTCAGGATGTTCGGGATCGTCCAGGTCATGCCGGCACCCTATCCCTTGGCGATGGCGACTGGAAGGGGCGGCGGGTGGGCCTTCAGCCGCCGGCCGAAAGCGCGGCTTCGAGCGCGGCCCAGAGCTCCTCGGCCGGTTCGCAGCCGATGGCGAGCCGGACGAAGCCCGGCGCCACGGCATCGCCCCAGCGGTCGCGCCTTTCGGCCGATGTGTGCACGCCGCCGAAGGAGGTGGCGGGCCTGAGGAACCGGCAGGCGGCGATGAAGGCATCGGCCGCGGCGCCCGAGGCGAGTGTGAGCCCGATCAGGAACCCCGGCCGCAGCATCTGCCGCGTGGCAAGATTGTGGGCGTGGTCCTTGGGCAGACCGGGGTAGCGGATCGCCCGGACGGCCGGATGCGTCGCCAGCCGTTCGGCGACGATGCCGGCGGTCCGGCACATCCGGTCGAGGCGCAGCTCCAGCGTCTCGAGGCTGCGGTGCAGCAGCCAGGCCTCGAACGGGCCGGGGATCGAGCCGGAGAGCTTCCGCCACTCCCGGATCGCGGCCACCAGCGCGGGGTCGCGGCTGGCGACATGGCCCATCAGGATGTCGGAATGTCCGCCCGGCGCCTTGGTGTCGGAGGCCACGACGATGTCGGCGCCGAGGTCCAGCGGGCGCTGGCCGAAGGGCGTCATCGTGGTGTTGTCGACGACGGTCAGACCGCCCGCCGCGCGGACCCCGGCCGCGACATCGGCGATGTCGCACAGGTCGAGCCCGGGGTTCGAGGGCGATTCGACGAACACCAGCCGGTAGCCCGCGAATCCTCCCTCGGCGAAACCGGCGGTCGGCCGAAGGTCGAACGTCACGCCCAGCCTGGCAAGGACGCGGTCGGCCAGAAGCCGGGTCGTGTAGTAGCCGTCCGAAGGCAGCAGCACCCGGTCGCCCGCGGCCAGAAGCGCGAAGAGCGGCGCGGCGACAGCGGCCATGCCGGAGGGGAAGAGCACCGCCTCCGCCGCCTCCAGATGGCCGAGCGCCTTTTCGGCCGCCTCCCATGTCGGGTTGTCGGACCTTCCGTAGCCCGGAAACCCCGCCGGATCGCCGGGCAGGTGATACATCGAGGCGAGCGTCAGCGGCAGGGCGATCGGCTCGCCCTTCTCCAGCGTCCTGCCCCGCAGGTGCAGAAGCTCGGCGGGCGAGGGGGGTTCGGGGTTCGGCATGGCTTTCCCTGTCGATGCGGCGGCGGCTCAGCCGCTGGTGTGGAAGAAATCGTAGACGGTCTGCGCCATCGTCTCGGAGATTCCGGCGACGGCCTTCAGATCCTCCAGCCCCGCGCGCGAGACGGCCTTGGCGGAGCCGAAGTGCGCCAGCAGGGCGCGCTTGCGGGCGGCGCCGATGCCCGGCACCTCGTCGAGCGGCGTGGCGCCGACGGCCTTGGCGCGCTTCGCCCGGTGGGCGCCGATGGCCCAGCGGTGCGCCTCGTCGCGCAGGCGCTGGACGAAGTAGAGGACGGGCGCGTTGTGCGCAAGCGCGAAGGGCGGCTTGCCGGGGCGGTGGAACTCCTCCTTGCCCGCGTCCCGGTCGATCCCCTTGGCGACGCCGATCACCGGAATGTCCTCGACGCCCATGTCCTCCATGATCCCGCGGACGGCCGACACCTGTCCGGCGCCGCCGTCGATCAGCAGAAGGTCGGGCCAGGCTTCGCTTTCGCGGTCCGGATCTTCCTTCAGAAGGCGCTGGAAGCGGCGGGTCAGAACCTCTTTCATCATGCCGAAATCGTCGCCGGGCGCGAGGTCGGTGCCCTGGATGTTGAACTTGCGATACTGGCTTTTGACGAAGCCCTCGAGCCCGGCGACGATCATGCCCCCCACCGCGTCGGTGCCCATGATATGGGAGTTGTCGTAGACCTCGATCCGCCGCGGCGGGGCGTCGAGGTCGAAGGCCTCCGCCAGCCCTTCCAGGAGCTTCGACTGCGCCGCGCTCTCGCTCATCTTCCGGGCGAGACTTTCGCGGGCGTTGCGGGCGGCGTTCTCGACAAGCTCGGCCTTCTCGCCCCGCTGCGGCACGGCGATCTCCACCCTGCGGCCGGCGCGATCCGACAGAAGCTCGGTCATCAGGTCGGCGTCCTCGATCGGATGGCTGAGAAGGATCAGCCGCGACGGCGCCTTGTCGGCGTAGAACTGGCCGAGGAACGCCTCCAGCACCTCGGCCGCCTCGGCGCCTGCCCCGGTCTTGGGGTAGAAGTCGCGGTTCCCCCAGCTCTGGTTGGCCCGAATGAAGAAGACCTGCACGCAGGCCTGCCCCCCCTCCATGTGCAGCGCGACGACATCCGCTTCGGCCACGCCGCGCGGATTGATGCCCTGGGCCGACTGCACCTGCGTCAGCGCCTTGATGCGATCGCGCAGCGCGGCGGCGCGCTCGAATTCCATCGCCTCGGAAGCCGCCGCCATATCCTCGGCCAGCTTCGCCTGCACCTGCGTCGACTTGCCTTGCAGGAAGCGCTCCGCATCGGCGACCAGCGCGCGGTACTCGGCTTCGCCGACATGGCCCACGCAGGGCGCGCTGCACCGCTTGATCTGGTAGAGCAGGCAGGGTCGCGTGCGGCTGGCGAACATCGCGTCCGAACAGTTGCGCAGCAGAAAGACTTTCTGCAACTGGTTCAGCGTGCGGTTCACCGCCCCGGCACTGGCGAAGGGGCCATAGTAGTCGCCCTTTTCCTTCTTCGCGCCGCGGTGCTTCTTGATCTGCGGGAAGGGGTGGTCCTTGGCCACCAGGATGTTGGGAAAGGACTTGTCGTCGCGCAGCAGCACGTTGAAGTAGGGCTTGAGCTGCTTGATCAGGTTCTGTTCCAGAAGCAGCGCCTCGGTCTCCGTCCGTGTTGTCAGGAACATCATCGCGTGGGTCGCATGGATCATCCGGGCGATCCGCGCCGAATGGCCCGCGGGGCGGGCGTAGTTCGAGACGCGCGCCCTGAGGTTGCGCGCCTTGCCGACGTAGAGCACCCGGCCCTCGGCATCGAGCATCCGGTAGACGCCCGGTTGCGCGGTCAAGGCCTTCAGGTAGGACTGGATCAGGCTGTGCCCTGAAAGCTTCCCTGACGTCACCTCGACCATCTCAACATGCCCCTTCGGACCGGCCCCCGCGACGGCCGGCGATTCCTGCCCCGGCTGCAATCATACTGGCCCGGGCGCAAGCGGAAACCTGTCCACGGAAAATGTGGATAACTCTGTCGAAAACACTCCGGCGTCCCGAAATTCTCCTTGTTTTCGGCTGGCTTCGCCGGATCGCCCAATTTTTAGGCAGATCGGCAAGGCATTGAAATCATGAAATACTTTTTGTGATTGCGAGCAAACATCTGATACCATTGGGAGAATCGTCACGATTTTGTCACGAGACCGTTACAGGTGGACAAGTCAAGCCCGGACGGTCATGGCAGGGAGGTTTTTCGCTAGTCCACACCCAAAATGTCGGGTGTCTTCCAGCCAAGGTGCTGGCCGCCGTCGACGCAGATCAACTGGCCGGTGACCGCCCGCGCGTCGAGAAGATAGCCAAGGGCGGCGCAAATGTCCTCGGGGTCGGCCCCGCGTTCGAGGATCGATCCCGCGCGCTGGTTCAGGAAATGCTCCTCGCTCTGTCGCGCGCCCCGAAGGGTCGTTCCCGGGCCGATGGCGTTGACGCGGATGGCCGGGGCAAGCGCGCGGGCCGCGGTCTGGGTGAAGGCCCAGAGGCCCATCTTGGCAACCGTGTAGGACATGAACGCAGGCGTGAGCTTCCGCACCCGCTGGTCGAGCATGTTGACCACGAGCGCCTGCGAAAGCGCCGCGCCGTCGGCCTGGCGGATCGCCTGCGGGGCCTGGGCGGCGAAATCCTGCGTCAGCGCGACGGGCGCGCGCAGGTTCGATTCGATGTGCCGGTCCCAACTTTCGCGGGTACCGGTGCGGATGGTGTCGTATTCGAAGATCGAGGCGTTGTTCACCAGAAGGTCGAGCGGGCCGCCGAGCGCCTTTGCCGCCCGCGAGACGAGGGTGCGGGTCTCGCCCTCGATCAGGAGATCGGCACGCAGCGTCTCGGCCCTGGCGCCGAGCGCGCGGGCCTCGGCCGCGGTTTCCTCCGCCGCCTCGGCGGACCTCGCGTAGTGGATGGCGACATCGACGCCGCGGCCCGCAAGGTAAAGCGCCATCGCCCGGCCGAGCCGCCGCGCCGCGCCGGTGACGAGCCCGCGCTGCATCAGGCCTTGCCTCCGCAGGGGCAGGGGCCGTTGCCGACACGCGGCCGGCCACAGGAAGGGCAGCGCGCCGGGCCGGAGCGGCGGGCCCCGCGCGCCGGATAGCGCAGCCGCCCGAAGACCCCGAGTATGGCAAGGAAGACGAGGAGAAGGAGGACCATCTTGACCATGTCAGAGACCGTATCGCGCCCAGAGCGCGCGTTCCTCGATCTGGTCCATTGCCTCGCCCAGGATCCGGCTGCCGAACCGCTGGAAGATCGATTTCCGCATGCCATAGGGCACGAGCCGCACCTTGTCGCCGTAAAGCGCCTTCAGCTTCGGCACCATGTGGGCGAGCCCGTCGGCCAGGCCCTTGGCAACCGCGGCTTCGCCCACCCAGACATCGCCGGTAAAGAGGTCGCCCTCGGCAAGCCTGCCGCCGCGCCGCGCGCGCACCTGTGCCTGGAACGCCGCATGCACGGGTTCGAGAATGGCCCTCAGCCGCTCGACATCCTCGGGCTTCTCGGGGCGGAACGGATCGAGAAGGCTCTTCGATGCCCCGGCGGTGTGGACGCGCCGCTCGATCCCGTGGCGGGCAAGGAAATCGGGAAAGCCGAAGCCGGCCGAGATCACGCCGATGGAGCCCACGACCGAGCTTGCGTCGAGCCAGATATCGTCGGCGGCGCTGGCCAGCCAATAGCCGCCCGAGGCCGCGACATCCTCGACGAAGGCATGGACGGGCAGGTTCTTCTCGCCGGCCAGTCGGCGGATGCGCGCGGCGATCAGCGCCGACTGCACCGGCGAGCCGCCGGGGGAATTCACCGCAAGCGCAACGGCGGCGGGCCGGCCCTTGCGGAACGCCTTCTCGATCACCGGGGCGAGCGCGGCGTCGCTCAGCCCTCCGCCCATGCGGCCGCCCGAGACGATCATGCCCTGAAGCCGCAGGACCGCGACGCGCGGGGGCGATCCGAGAAAGGGGATATACCATGCCATGCGACCTGATGTAGTCCCGGCGCGCGCGCCCGGCAATAGCCGGGCCTTTCGCCGCGCCGCCACGCCGGATAGGGTGCCGCCATGATCGACAAGCTGGAAATGTTCATCGCGCTTGCCAACGAGCGTCACTTCGGCCGCGCGGCCGAGACGATGCGGGTCACCCAGCCGACGCTGTCCTCGGCGATCCGCCAGCTCGAGGAACAGCTCGGCGTGCAGCTCGTCTTCCGCGGGTCGCGCTTCCAGGGGCTGACGCCGGAGGGCCAGCGCACCTTCGACTGGGCGGTGCGCATCGTCGGTGACGCACGCACCCTGCGCGAGGAGATGCGGGCGCGGCGCCACGGCCTGTCAGGCAACCTGAGGATCGGCGTGATCCCGACCGCGCTGCCGATGATCGCCCGGCTGACGGTGCCGTTCCTCGCCTCCAACCCGAATGTCGACCTGACGCTTCTGTCGCGGACCTCGGTCGAGATCCTCGACGGAATCGAAAGGCTGGAGCTTGACGCCGGCGTCACCTACCTCGACAACGAGCCCCTGGGCCGGGTGGCGCAGGTGCCGCTTTTCCGCGAACGCTACCGGCTGCTCGTCGCCGCGACATCGGACCTGGCGCAACGGCAGACGATCACCTGGGCCGAGGTCGCGGGGCTGCCGCTTTGCCTTCTGACCGGCGACATGCAGAACCGGCGCATCGTCAACCGCCACCTCGTCGAGGCGGGCGCGACCGTGCGCGCGCGTGTCGAGGCGAATTCCTCGATCGCGCTCATCGCCCATGTGGAAACCGGCCAGTGGGTTGCCATCGTGGCTGAGATGCTGGCCGACATGCACGGGGCCGGGCTCAAGGCGATTCCGATCATCGCGCCGGACGCGAGCCACCTCGTCGGGCTGATCGCCGCCCTGCGCGAGCCGCACCGGCCGGCGCTGAACGCGCTGCTCGACCAGGCGCGCAAGGTGGCGAAGCTGTGACCGGCGTCAGCGCCCGGTGCCCGGGTTCGCCTGCCGGCCCCAGTCCGCGCCCTGCATCTCCCTGAGCCTGCTCGCGGTGCGCTCGAACTCGAAGGCGCCCTCGCCCTCGACATAGAGCCGTTCTGGTTCGTCGGCGGCCGAGCCGATCAGCCGCACCCGCGCCTCGTAGAGCGCGTCGACGAGGGTGACGAAGCGTTTCGCCTCGTTGTAGTTCTCGGCCGAAAGATGCGGGATGTCCTCGAGGATCAGCACCCGCAGGGCCCCGGCGATGGCGAGGTAGTCCGCCGGGCCGAGCGGGCGGCCGCACAGATCCCAGAACGAGGCGCGGGCGACGCCGGCGTGGTAGTCGGGCAGCACGACCTCGCGGCCCTTCACCGCGAGGCGGAGCTGCGAATCCGCCCCGCCGCCGGTCAGATCCATCCAGATGCGCGAGATCGCCTCGCGCGCCTGGGCGCCTGCAGGGGTGAACCAGACCTGCGCCCCCTGGAGCCGGTGCTGGCGGTAGTCGGTCTCGCTCTCCAGCTCGCGCACCGCCATGCGGTCCTTCAGGAGCCGGATGAACGGCAGGAACAGCGGGCGGTTGAGCCCGTCTCGATAGAGGTCGTCCGGCGCGCGGTTCGAGGTGGTGACGACGGTCACGCCGCGGTCGAACAGCATCTGGAAGAGCCGCCCGACGATCATCGCGTCGGCGATGTCGGTGATCTGCATTTCGTCGAAGCTGAGAAGCCGGAGCCTGCCGGCGATCTCCTCGGCCACCGGGCGGATCGCGTCGTCGACGCCGGTCTTGCGGGTGGCGTGAAGGGCTGCCTGCACTTCCTGCATGAAGGCGTGGAAATGGACGCGGCGCTTTGCCTCGATGGCCACGGTGCCGTGGAAGAGGTCCATCAGCATCGACTTGCCGCGGCCGACGCCGCCCCAGAGGTAGAGGCCGCGGACCGGCTCGGGCGCGCGGGCGAAAAGTCCGGCCAGAACGCCGCGCTTGCGCCCGTTCGCCTCCTCGAGGCCGCGGCGGATGCGTTCGAACTCGGGCAGGAGGGCGCGCTGCGCCGCGTCCTGGCGCAAAGCGCCCTCGTGCGTCATCCGGTCGTAGATTTCGGTCAGCGTCTCGGCCATGTGCGTGCGATAGCGTGGCCGGCGGCGAAGGGAAAGCCCGTCGCTCGCGCCGGGGCGCAAGCGACCCCTGCCTTGATTGTCCCGATCACAATTCTCGATTTGACGGGGCGGGCGGCGCGGCGCAGTGTCGCCCGGCTTAAACCGGAGACAATGATGACTGCGCGCGCGCCCCTTTTCACCCCCGTGCTGATCGGCGGGTGCATCATCATCATGCTGGGCTTCGCGGTCCGGGCCAGCTTCGGCGTGTTCCAGATTCCGATCGCCGCCGAATTCGGCTGGCCGCGGTCGGAATTCTCGCTGGCCATCGCGATCCAGAACCTTGCCTGGGGCATCGGCCAGCCGCTGTTCGGCGCGCTGGCGGAGAAGTTCGGCGACCGCCGGGCGATCGTGGCGGGCGCGCTGTTCTATGCCGGCGGCCTCGTGCTCTCGGCCTTTGCGGTGACGCCGGGGCAGATGCAGCTTCTGGAGATCCTCGTGGGCTTCGGCATCGCCGGCACCGGCTTCGGCGTGATCCTTGCCGTCGTCGGCCGCGCAGCGAGCGCGGAGAACCGCTCCGTCGCGCTCGGCGTGGCGACGGCGGCGGGGTCGGCCGGTCAGGTCTTCGGCGCGCCGGTGGCGGAAATCCTGCTCGGCCATTTCGACTGGCCGGCCGTCTTCATGATCTTTGCCTCCGTGATCCTGCTCAGCCTTTTCGCGCTGCCGATGATGCGGACGCCGGAGCGGGCGAGCCGGGCGGAGCTGGAGGAAACGATGGGCGAGGTGCTGCTGCGCGCCTTCCGCGACCCCTCCTATGTGCTGATCTTCCTCGGATTCTTCTCCTGCGGCTACCAGCTTGCCTTCATCACCGCGCATTTCCCGGCGATGGTGACCGAGATGTGCGGCGCGATCGCGCCGAACGGGATGCTGGCGGGGCTCGGCATCGCCACGACCTCGGCGCTGGGCGCGATCGCCATTTCCGTCATCGGGCTCGCGAACATCGTCGGCACGATCACCGCGGGCTGGCTCGGCAAGCGCTATACGAAGAAATACCTGCTGGCGGGCATCTACCTCGGTCGGACCATCGTCGCCGCCGTCTTCATCCTCCTGCCGATCACCCCGGCCTCGGTCCTGATCTTCTCGCTGGCGATGGGGGCGCTGTGGCTCGCGACAGTGCCGCTGACCTCGGGGCTGGTCGCCCATATCTACGGGCTGCGCTACATGGGCACGCTCTACGGCATCGTCTTCCTCAGCCACCAGATCGGCGGCTTCCTCGGCGTCTGGCTCGGCGGGCGGATGTATGACATCTACGGCAACTACACGCTGGTCTGGTGGATCGGCGTCGGCGTGGGGGCGTTTTCGGCCATCGTCCACCTGCCGATCCGCGAGCATCGGGCGGCGGCGGCGCTGCCGGCCTGAGCGAGGGGCGAGAGTCCTGGGCGGGGGTTCCACCCCCGCGCCCCCGGGGTATTTCGGCAACGAAGAAGCCCCGGCGAAGTCGCTCAGCCGCCGCGGGCAACGTCGAGAATGTAGCGCGCCGTCATCAGGTCGAGATGCGCGCCGCCGCCGTTCTTGCACAGCGTGATCTCGTCCTCCGACCGGCGGGCGAAGGCGCCCGAACCGAGGTCGTAGTAGTCGGCGACGATGTCGGCCTCGGTCATCGCGCCTTCCGCCAGCGGCACCATGAACTCGCCGATGTGGTGGATCGTCGTGGCCCGCGAATCGCAGAACACCCGGGCGCGGCGGAAGCAGTCGCTGTCGGCCTCGCGCATGTCGGGGCGGTAGGCGCCGAGGAGGTCGAGATGGGTGCCGGGGCGGAGCCATCCGCCGCGGATGACCGGGGCGGTGGCCATCGTCGCGGTGACGATGATCTCCGCCCTGCCCACCGCCGGTTCGAGATCGGGCGCGGCCGTGGCGCCGGTCGCTTCGGCGAGGGCGGCGGCGGCCTCGGGGTTGCGCGCCCAGACGGTGAAGTGGGCGCCGGGAAAGCCCGCTGAATAGGCCTCGGCGATCGAATGCGCCACGGCGCCGGCGCCGACGATGAGGATCTCGCGCGCATCCGGGCGGGCGAGGCGGCGGGCGGCGAGAAGGCTGTCACCGGCGGTCTTCCACTGGGTGACGAGGGTGAAGTCCACCAGCGCCTCGAGCGCGCCGGTGGTGTCGGACAGAAGGTTTACCACGCCGTCGATCGCGGGGATGCCGTGGCGCGGGTTGTCGGGAAAGACCGAGGCCGCTTTCACCGCAAGGCCGAGCCCGTCGATCCAGGCCGAACGGGTGAGCAGCGTGTCGCCGCGGCGCCGCAGGATCGTGTCGGCCACCTCGGCCCGCGGCAGGGCGTGGCCGGCGACGATCGCCTCGGTCAGTGCGATCCAGTCGAGCCGCGGCTCGACCTCCGGTCCGACGATCTCGGGTGTCATGCTGCTTCGTCTCCTGTCAGGATGCCCACGGCCACCAGCCGCGCGGCAAAGCCGGCCGGCCCGTCGAAATGATGCGTGGCCCAGCCGCGTGCGCGGGCAACGTCGATGTTCTCGTCCCGGTCGTCGGTGAAGAGAAGCGCTGCCGGCGGCAGGCCGCTTTCGGCCTCGACGACAGCGTAGATCGCGGGATCGGGCTTCGTCAGCTTCAGCCGCCCCGAGACGAAGGCGCGGTCGAAGTCGGACAGGAACGGATAGTGCGCTGCGGCGAAGGTGAAGGTGTCGTCGCCGAAATTGGTGAGCGCGAAGACCGGCATGCCCTTCGCCTTCAGCGCCCCGAGGAGCCGGACCGAATGCGGGATCACCGGTGCCGCCATCTCGATCCAGTTGTCGTGCCAGAGGCGGATTTCACCCTGCCACGCCGGGTAGCGGGCGGCGGTGGCATAGATCGTGTCGCGGAAGGGCGCGCCGCGGTCCACCGCCTCGTTCATGCCGTGCAGATCGACCTCGGCGAACATCCGGGCCCGCGCCTCGGGCCCGATGGCGCCGTCGTAGAACCGCTCCGGCTGCCATTCGATCAGCACGTTGCCGATGTCGAAGACCACTGCCTCGGGTCGTGTCATTCCGGTCACCTCGGTTCGCCCGGACGCCAACCTAGCGGCGCCGGCGGGAAAGGGAACCCCGCATCAGCGCCGCGCCCGCGGGCAGTCGGCGACGCGGCCCTTCAGCGTTTCGCGCCAGATGAGGTAGAGCCCGCCGCCGAGGATCAGCGCGATCCCGGTCCAGGAGACGGCATCGGGCCATTCGCCGAAGACGACGACGCCCCAGAAGACGGCGAGCGGCATGGCGGTGTATTCGAAGGGTGCGGCAAGTGCTGCCTCGCAGAGCCGGTAGCCCTGCGCCACCAGAAGCGAGCCGATGGCGGCGGCAAGACCGAGCATGACGAGGATCGGCCAGTCGCGCGGCTCGGGCCAGACCCAGGCGCGCAGCAGGAAGTCGAGCGAGGCGTCGCCGGTTCCGGCAAAGCGGCCGTCGCCGACGGTGATCCACATCGCCGCCGAGACTGCGGCGAAGGTGACCTGGATGTAGAAGGCGAGCGTGGCGGCACTTTCCGTCGGCCCGAGCCGGCGCGTCAGGATGTTGACCATCGCATAGGCCACCGCGCCGAGAAGCGGCAGCATCGCGACCGGGCGGAACGCCTCGGTCCCCGGCCGGAGGATCACGATGACGCCGAGAAGGCCGATGCCGACGGCGACCCAGCGCCGCGGCCCCACCAGTTCTCCGAGGAAGAGGACCGAGAAAAGCGTGATCAGCAGCGGGCTGACGAAGGAGATCGCCACCGCCTCGGCGAGCGGCATGGCGGCGAGGGCGACGAAGAACAGCATGTTGGCCAGCACGACGCAGATGCCGCGCAGGACATGCGCGCCGGGCCGGCGCGTCCGCATCTGGCCGTGGCCGCCCCGGAACGGCATCACCAGCCCGACCAGCACCGCGAGCGCGAAGCCGGTGCGGATCAGCACGACCTGATGCAGCGCATAGCCGCCGCTGAGGAACTTGATCGACATGTCGTTGAGGGAAAAGAAGATCATTCCCCCCATGATGCAGAGGATGCCGATGATCCGGCTGCGCGCCTCGGCGGCGTCGGTGTCGAGCGTGGTCATGAAACCCCTGTGCCAGCCGCTCCCGCCGGCGTCTGTCCTGCCCGCGACATGAGCCTAGCGCGCCGCCGCCCTGAGCGCGCGATCGAGCGCGGCGGCGAAGCGGGCGCGGTCCTGCCGGGTGAACATCCGCCCGCCGCCCTGGCGGAACGGGTCGGCGGCGCGGAGGTCGGCCATCAGGTCGCGCGTGGCCAGCGCGTTGCCGATGTTGGCCGGTGTCAGCGCCTCGCCGTCGTGCTTCAGGACCAGCGCGCCGGCGGCCACCGCCTTTGCCGCCAGCGGAATGTCGGCGGTCACCACCACGTCGCCCTTGCCGGCGCGGTCGGCGATCCACCTGTCGGCCTCGTCGGGGCCTTGGGTGACGAAGACGACCTGCACCAGCGGATGCGCCGAAGGCCGGAGCCCGCCGTTGCAGACGAGGAAGGTCTGGATGCCAAGCCGTCCGGCGGCGCGGAGGCATTCGTCCTTCACCGGGCAGGCGTCGGCGTCGACATAAAGGCTCATGCGAAAAGCGACGCGGCGTGGAAGGCGATGTGGTCGCGGATGAAGGAGGAGACGAAGAAATAGCTGTGGTCGTAGCCCTGGTGCATCCGCACCTGGCCGTTCTGCCGCCGCTCCATCATCGCCTGGGCCAGCGCCTCGGGCTTCAGTTGGTCGAGGAACTGGTCCTTCGAGCCCTGGTCGACCAGCACCGGCCCGTCGAAGCCGAGCCGGCGCATCAGCAACGTCGCGTCATGCCCCGTCCAGGCGCTTTCGTCGGCGCCGAGATAGGCGGTGAGCTGCTTGCGGCCCCAGTCCGATCGGCTGGGATGGGTAATCGGCGCGAAGGCCGAGACCGAGCGGAACCGGCCGGGAAGCCGCATCGCAAGCGTCAGCGCGCCGTGGCCGCCCATCGAATGGCCGGTGATCGCCTGGCGGTCCTCCTCCACCGCGAAGTTGGTGGCGACGATGCGCGGCAGTTCCTCGGCGACATAGTCCCACATGCGGAAATGCGGCGCCCAGGGGGCTTCGGTGGCGTTTACGTAGAAGCCCGCACCCTGGCCAAGGTCATAGGCTTTGTCGTCGGCCACCCCCTCGCCGCGCGGCGAGGTGTCGGGAAAGACGAGCGCGATGCCCGCCTCGGCCGCCCACCCTTGCGCGCCGGCCTTCACCATCGCGTTCTCGTGCGTGCAGGTGAGGCCGGAGAGATACCAGAGCACCGGCACCGGCTGTTCCGCCGCCTCCTCCGGCAGGAACAGGCCGAAGGTCATGTCGCAGCCGCAGGCGTCGGAGGTGTGGCGGTAGACGCCCTGGACCCCGCCGAAGCACTTGTTTTCCGAAATCGTCTGCATGGGTCTTTCCTTTCGTCAGGCCCCGCCGATCCAGGCGATGACCGCGGGGATGGTGAGGATGCTCGTTGCGGTGGAGATCAGGATCGAGGCGGAGACCCGCTGCGGCGCCACGCCGTAGTGGCGGGCGAGGATGTAGACGTTGCCCGCGACCGGCAGGGCGGCGGCGGCGACCATCACCCCGGCGGCGAAGCGGTCGACCGCGAACAGATAGAAGGCGGCGAAGGCCACGGCGGCGGGGTGCAGCACGAGCTTGGCGAAGCCGAGCCAGAGCGCGACCGGGAGGCGTTCAGCCGATTTTGAGGCGAGCGAGGCGCCGATGGCGAAGAGCGCGCCGGGCGTGGCCGCAGCGCCGAGGAGCATCAGGAACTCCTCGGCCGGGCCGGGCAGCGGCAGGCGCAGGGCCGACCAGCAAAGGCCCGCCACCATCGCCACGATCATCGGGTTCTTCAGAAGCCCGACCGCCAGCACCCGGACGATGCGCGGCGAAAGCTGCCCCTCGCGCGCGGCGGTGATGACGAGGGTGATGAGGCTCGAGAAGACAATGAGGTCGATCGAGAGCACCATCAGCACCGGCCCCGCCGCCGCCGGCCCCAGAAGCATGGTCAGCATCGGCACGCCGAGAAAGCCGGTATTGCCGATCACCGCGCATTGCGCCTCGACCGAAGCTTCGGGGATGGAGACGCGCCGCGCCAGCGCCACCGCGAAAGCCAGCGCATAGACCGCGGCAGAGGCCGAGAGATAGGCGAGCGCGAAGGCCGGGTCGAAGATTTCGGCCACCGAGAGGTTCGCCGCGAAGCGGAACAGCATCGCCGAAAGCGCGAAGTAGAAGACGAAGCGCGTCAGCCATTCGGTCGCGACCTCGGGGAAGGCGCGCAGCCGCCCCGCACCCCAGCCGAGGCCGATGAGCGCGAAGAAGGGAAGCGTCTTGAGGAAGATCGCGAGCATGGGCTGGCGCCTAGCATGGGCCGCCGCGCCGCGCCAGCCTCAGCCCCCGCCGATGAAGGCGCCGGCGGTGAAGACGAGCGCGCCGCCGAGCACGACCTGGAAGGTGGCGCGCAGGAACGGGGTTTCCATGAAGCGGTTCTGGATCCAGACGATGGCCCAAAGCTCGACGAAGACGATGGCGATGGCCAGTGCCGTGGCCGTGCGGAAATCGTGGATCAGGTAAGGCAGGGCGTGGCCGAGGCCACCGACCGTCGTCATCACGCCGGAGGCCAGCCCGCGCTTGACCGGCGAGCCACGGCCCGAGATCACGCCATCGTCGTGCGCCGCCTCGGTGAAGCCCATCGAGATGCCGGCGCCCACCGCGGCGGCGAGGCCCACGGTCAGCGTCGTGGCCGGGTCACGGGTGGCGAAGGCGGTGGCGAAGATCGGCGCGAGGGTGGAGACCGAGCCGTCCATCAGCCCGGCAAGCCCGGGCTGCACCCAGGTCAGGATGAACTGGCGGTGGGCGGCGCGATCCTCCTCGCCCCTTGCGGCGTCGTCGAGATGGGTGGCGGAAAGCTCGCCCGCACGTTCCTCGTGCTTCGCCTCGGCCGCGGCGAGATCGCCCAGAAGCTTGCGCGTCTCGGCATCCTGCGTCCTTTGGGCGGCGCGCTTGTAGAAGGCTTCGGCCTCGTGCTCCATCGCCTCGGCTTCGCCGCGGATGCGCTCGAGCCCGAGGTTCTGCACCAGCCAGACCGGGCGGCGGGCATAGAAGCCCGCCACGTGTTCGCGCCGTATCAGCGGGATCACCGGGCCGAAACGTGCGACGTGGCGGTCGATCAGGCGGCAGCGGTGCTGGTCCTCCTCCTCGGCCATCGTGTCGAAGACGGCGGCCGAGGCCGGGTAGTCCTTGCGCAGCATCTCGCCGTAACTGCGGTAGATGCGGGCGTCGTCCTCCTCGGAGGAAATCGCGAGCGCGAGGATTTCCTGCTCGCTGAGGTCGGAGAAGCGGCGGCGGTTGGCGAGGCCGGGGATCATCGGAGACTCCAATCTGGAATGATTCCAAACTAGCGGGGGTCGGCGGAGGCAGCAAGGGCGCGAGATCGGCAAACCTGAACCGTTTGGTTCAGGTTTGACTTGAATAAGTGAACCGATCGGTTTATATCACCAAAGTGAACCAAGCAGTTCAGATTGGAGTCGACCATGAAAACCTTCCACCTCACGCTTGCCGCCCTGGCACTCGGCGTAGCCGCGCTTCCGGCGCTGGCGGGCGGCATCTCCTTCGACCTGCCGCGGCTCGAGTTCCCCGCCCCCGCCCCCGCAACCTCGGGTGCCGATGCCTCGCGCGACTGCACGCTGCCGCTCCTGCCCGCCGCGCCGGACACCTGCGCGCCCGCCGGCAAATGATCCCGCTCATCCCGGGACGACTTCGGGCGGGGCTATCCCGCCCTTTTTCTTTCCCGCGCTTGCCGCAGGCTTCCCGGCGGGGCTATCATTTCCGCATCCGGGGAGAGACATGCCAGATACGGCTGGAAGCGTGACCATCAAGCGCGGACGCAAGTTCGACCAGGTGCTGGAAGGCGCCCGCACCATCTTTCTGCGCGACGGCTACGAGGGTGCCAGCGTCGACGACATCGCCGCCGCGGCGGGGGTGTCGAAGGCCACGCTTTACAGCTACTTCCCCGACAAGCGGGTCCTCTTCATCGAGGTCGCAAAGCAGGAAAGCCGCCGTCAGGCCGACGAGGCGGAGGTGCTGGTGACGCTGACCGCGCCTCCCGACTGCGTGTTGCCGGAGGCCGCGCGGCGCATCATCGCCTTCACGCTTTCCGATCTCGGACAGGCGGTATTCCGGCTCTGCATCGCCGAATCCGACCGCTTTCCCGACCTCGGCCGGGAGTTCTACGCCTCCGGCCCCGAGCTTGTCCGCGACCGGATCGCCGCCTATCTGAACGGCGCGGTGGCGCGGGGCGAGCTGGTGATCGACGATGTTCTTCTGGCCGCCGACCAGTTCGCGGCGCTCTGCAAGGCCGGCATCTTCCTTGCCGTCAGCTTCGGCGTCCAGCGTCACTATACCGAGGCCGAGAAAGAGCGTGTGGCGAAAGGCGCGGTGGAGATGTTCCTGGCGCGCTACGGCGCGGGGGGGCGGGCATCGGGGCGCCCATCGGCTTGACACCCGGCCCGGAACGCGGGCTGATCCGGGCAGCCGAGGAGATGCCCGATGAGAACCGAATTCGACCGCGAGCTGGAAGAACGTCTGGTGCGCTACGCCGCCATCGACACCCAGAGCGACGAGGACTCGCCCTCTTCCCCCAGCACCGCGGTCCAGTTGGAGATACAGCAGCTTCTGGTCGCCGAACTGGACGGGATGGGTGCGGCGGACGTGCGCCTGACCGACTACGGCGCGGTTCTGGCGACGATTCCGGCGACGGCGGAGGATGCGCCGGTGATCGGGCTTCTGGCCCATGTCGATACCGCGCCGCAGTTCAACGCGACGGGCGTGAAACCGGTCGTCCATCGCAACTACAACGGCGGCACGATCAGCTTCGCCGATGCGCCGGGTCTTGCGCTTTCGCCGCAGCATTCGCCCGAGCTTGCCAACAAGGCGGGGCATGACATCGTCACCGCAAGCGGCACAACGCTTCTGGGTGCCGACGACAAGGCGGGGGTGGCCGTGATCATGACGGCGGCGCGGCACCTTCTGGCCAACCCCGGCATCCGCCACGGCCGCATCCGGCTGGCCTTCACCCCCGATGAAGAGGTCGGGCGCGGCGTCGCTCTCGGCCTGCCCGGCGATCTCGCCGCGGATTTCGCCTATACGTTCGACGGCAGCACCGTGGGCGAGATCGAATACGAAAGCTTCTCGGCCGATGGCGCGGTGGTGACGGTGAAGGGCGTGTCGATCCATCCCGGCACGGCCAAGGACAAGATGGTCAACGCGCTGCATCTGGCCGCGAAGATCATCCAGACGCTTCCGCATGTGACGATGACACCCGAGACGACCGAGGGGCGCGAGGGGTTCATCCACGTCTACGAGTGCAAGGGTGGATCCGCCGAGGCGGTGCTGAAATTCATCCTCCGCGACTTCGAACTGGACGGTCTCGCCGCAAAGGGCGCGCTGTTGCGCCATGTCTGCGAGACGGTGCAGGCGACAGAGCCGCGCGCCGGGATCACCTGCGAGATCAGGCCGCAATACCGCAACATGCGCTACTGGCTGGAAAAGGACATGACGCCGGTGGAGCTGGCCCGCGCCGCCTGCCGCGACCTCGGGATCGAGCCGGTGTCGGTGCCGATCCGGGGCGGGACCGACGGTTCGCGCCTGACCGAGATGGGCGTGCCCTGTCCGAACATCTTCACCGGGATGCAGGAGATCCACGGGCCGCTCGAATGGGTCAGCGTGCAGGACATGGCGCTGTCGGCGAAGCTCTGCCTGCGGCTCGTCGAACGCGCGGCGCTGGGCTGAGTGCGCTTTCGCGGCGCGGTGGGGCGGCGTATCCTGAGATGCCGGCGCGGTGCCGGCGCATCCGGGAGGACACGCCATGAGATACGGGAGTCTGGCCTTGCCGCTGGCGCTGGGCGCCTGTGTGGCGGCGATCGGCACGGTGCCGCCGGGACCGTCTCCGACAGAGCCTTCCGGTCCGGGAGGGGTCGTGCCAGGGCCAAGCTGCGATCGCACCGACTTCGACCCGTCGCTCATCCTGGGCCGGCGGCCGGAGGATCTGGGGCTGGAACGCTTCCCCTTCGCTGTCCGCGTCATCGCGCCGGGCCAGGCGGTAACGATGGACTACAGCGCGTCGCGGCTCAACCTCGAGACGGACGCGAGTGGTCGTATCATCCGCTTCCACTGCGGTTGAAAGGCGGCGGGCCGGCCTGCCACTGCGTCGGGCATTCCGCCGGCCGGCCATTGATCGGGGCGCGCTGCTGAAGAAGGTCCGTGCGCGGCCGGTTGCCGGTGGGGATGACCCTCAATGGGCCTGCGGCCGTCGAAAAAAAAGAATGCCCCGCGCGACGCGGGGCAGGTGAGCGACCGAGGGGTTCCGGTGGCGCGGCAGGGTGGGGGCTGTTGACCGCGCCACCGGACCTAGCGTTGTCGCTATGGCAAAGCTCTCGCGCCGGATCGCGGCGGCGGCGGGGAGGGACGGTGCCCGCACCGGGGTCATTTCATGGCCGAAAGCGGGCGGTCTTGATTTGCGCCGTGACGGCGCTAACATCCTTGTCATGACGGTCCAGCCACCGATCCCCTTCCATCCCGCGCCCCATGCGTCCGAGCAGGTCGCCTTCGACCGCCAGGAGCTTGGCCGCATCCTCGGGCTTTACGGGCGGATGGTCGCCGCGGGCGAGTGGCGCGACTACGCGGTATCGTTCCTGCGCGACCGGGCGGTGTTCTCGGTCTTTCGCCGGTCAGCCGAACATCCGCTCTACCGGATCGAAAAGCATCCCCGCCTGAGGAACCGGCAGGGGATGTATGCGCTTTTCGGGATGGACGGGCAGATCCTGAAGCGCGGGCACGACCTTGCAGCCGTGTTGCGTGTTCTCGACCGCAGGTTGATCCGGCCCGTCGACTGACCCCGTGACCGGCCTCAGGGGACCGGCGGTGCCGGGCTGGCCTCAGGGCCGCCGGTGGGCCGTCACCGACCCCTCGCCCTGCGCCTCGATCCGCGCGATTGCCTCGGCGGTCCCTTCGTGGCCCACCGCCATCTGGAAGCCGTTGGCATGGATCAGCCGGTCCGGCGACACGGCCATCGCCACATGGCCCTTCCAGAACAGAAGATCGCCGCGGCGAACAGGGGTGCCGGCAGGCAGCGCCGCGCCCGCGCTTCGCTCCTGCATGTCGCTGTCGCCGGGGCAGGGAATGCCGCAGGCAAGCAGCGCCGCCTGCACGAGGCCCGAGCAGTCGATCCCCGAGCGCGAGTTGCCGCCCCAGAGATAGGGCGTGCCGAGGAAGCCTTCGGCCACCTCCGCCGGGTCCGTGGACCAGTCGCCGAGGGCGCGCAGGTGCGGCCGGGGCACGAAGAGCCCGTCGGCGGTTTCCATGAACCGGGGATGTTCGGCGACGATGGTCAGCCGCGCACCCATCGTGAGGCAGGCGACCTCGGGCGTCTTGAGGCTTGGCGCGCGGTAGAGATGCGTCGCCGGCGCGGCCACCCAGTGCGTCGCTCTGCGGTCCTCGCCCAGCGCGGCCTCCGGCAGGTAGCCGCAGTAGCCGTCCTTTTCCGCCTGCACGAAGGCGAAGCCTTCATGCCGGTCGAGCACCGTCACCCGCTCGCCCATCAGCAGCTGCCGGTCGCGCGGGCCACCCGGTCGGGCAAGGAGGTCGGCCAGCGCCGCGACGATCCGTGCCGGCTCACCGGTCACGTAGCGCTCGGCCGTCACCCTGCCCTTCAGCGAGACATGGGCGACGCGACCGTTGGCGGGGGTGAGGCGCCGGTCGGTCACAGGCCGAGCGTCCCGGGAAGGGAAGCGAGGATCGCCCGCGCGCCCTGGCCGACGCCACCCTTCGGGCGGGCCGGGGCGGCCGCGGGTTGCCAGCCGTAGATGTCGAAATGTGCGTAGCGCGGGGTTTCGGTGACGAAGCGGCGCAGGAACAGCGCGGCCGTGATCGACCCCGCCATGCCGCCCGAGGGCGCATTGTCGAGATCGGCGATGCCGGGTTCGATCATCGCCTCGTAGGGGTTCCAGAAGGGCATCCGCCAGACCGGGTCGGCCAGCGCCGCGCCCCCGGCGGCAATCGCGCCCGCAACCGCGTCATCGTCGCAGTAGAAGGGCACGATGTCCGGTCCCAGCGCCACCCGCGCCGACCCTGTCAGCGTCGCCATCGAGACGAGCAGGTCGGGCCGCTCCTCGTCGGCGAGCGCCAGCGCGTCGGCAAGGATCAGACGGCCCTCGGCATCGGTGTTGTTGATCTCCACCGTCAGGCCCTTGCGGCTCTTCAGGATGTCCTGCGGCCGCATCGCGTTGCCCGACACGGCGTTCTCCACCGCCGGGACCAGCACGCGGAGCCTGAGCTTCAGGCCGAGCGCCATGATCGTCCGGGCAAGCCCCATCACGGTCGCGGCGCCGCCCATGTCCTTCTTCATCAGCCCCATCGACGCCGCTGCCTTGAGGTCGAGCCCGCCGGTGTCGAAGCAGACCCCCTTGCCGACAAGCGTCAGGGTCGGCCCGGCATCGCCCCAGCGCATCTCCAGAAGTCGAGGCGCGCGCACCGAGGCGCGGCCGACGGCGTGGATCATCGGAAAACCCCCGGCCAGAAGGTCGTCGCCGCGGATCGCGGTCGCCGTGGCGCCGTAGGCCGTGGCCAGCGCCATGAAGGCGTCTTCCAGTTCTGCCGGGCCAAGGTCGGAGGCGGGGGTATTGATCAGGTCGCGGGTCAGCGCCTCGGACTCGGCCATCGCAAGAATGCGCGCGCCATCGACGCCGGTGGGCAGGCAGAGCCGCGCCTTCGGCACTTCGGCGTTGCGGTAGCGGCCGAAACGGTAGGTCGCGAGAAGCCAGCCGAGTGCCGCCTCGGCTGCATTCTCGGGCGATAGCGCGCCCTCGAGCCGCCAGGCGCCGTCGGGCAGGTCCGCCACCACACCCGCCACATGGAACCGGCCGCGCCTGCGGGCCACGGGCGTGCCGAGGCCGAGGGCGGCGCCGGACGGCGCGCCGTCGGGCCCGGGCAGAAGGCAGAGCTGGCCGAGCTTGCCGGTGAAGCCGCAGGCGGCCAGCCAGGCGCTTTCGGCCGGCGGTCTGGCGCGGGTGAAGGCCTGGGCCTCCTCCTGCGGCACCAGGTGGAGCGGCCGGGCGGCTTCGGACGGATCGGCAAAAGCAAACGGCATCCCTGACCTCGCGCTTGGTTTCGCGCGCCAGACTATCCCGGCCACCGCCGCCTGCAAGGCCCCATCGCGCCGACGTCAGATCGTGATGTCGCGCAGATCCCAGACCGCGTTGAGCGAGCGATCGCCGATCCGCACGAGGCGTGCGAGCGTCGCCGCCTGTGCGGGGCGATCACCGGCTGCGGTCGCGCGCAGAACGTCGCCCGCGACCCGTGCGAAGGTCAGCATCCCGATCTGTTCGGCGACCTTCACCAGAAGCCGCGCGCTGCGCGTCATCGCCAGAAGGTCGCCGTCATCGGCGAACCGCTGGATTTCCGTCAGCCGGCCGGCGAGTTCCTCCATCGCCCGGCAGACGACCTGTTCGGCCCCGGCCTCTCCAAGGTCGGAATACAGCGCCACGAGCCGGTCCGGATCGAGCCGGACACCTTCGTCATGGCGCAACACTGCAAGTATCGCCACCCGTCACCCTCCATCGCGCACCCCGCGCGGGACACATCCTCGGCGGGCGATCTCAAGAAATCGTTGCGGCGGGCGCGAAAACCTCTCGAATTCGACGGATACGGCGGCTATCTGCAGGGGGACTGACAGGGGAGCCTCCGCAATGCGCCATGCCAGACCATTGCCCAACTACCTCGTGCAACGCTACCACGGCTGGAAGGCCACGACCTGGGCGGAGAACCGCGCCTGGTATCGCCGGCTTGCAGACGAAGGCCAGCGGCCACGCGCAATGGTGATTTCCTGCTGCGACAGCCGGGTGCATGTCACCTCGATCTTCGGTGCCGATCAGGGCGAGTTCTTCATCCACCGCAACATCGCCAACCTGGTGCCGCCCTATGCGCCCGACGGCGAACAGCATGGCACGTCGGCCACCATCGAATATGCGGTCTCGACGTTGAAGGTCGCGCATCTGATCGTCGTCGGCCATTCCTCCTGCGGCGGCGTGCAGGGCTGCCACGACATGTGCTCGGGGGCCGCCCCCGAGCTGGAGGAGAAGTCGAGCTTCGTCGGCCGCTGGATGGACCTGCTGCGGCCGGGCTACGAGCGGGTGAAGGACCTTCCTGAGGCGGAGCAGTTGCGTGCGCTGGAACGCGAGGCGGTGGTGATCAGTCTCGAGAACCTGATGACCTTTCCCTTCGTCCGGGCCGCGGTCGAGGCCGAGGAGATGACCCTGCACGGGCTCTGGAACGACATCGCCCAGGGTGGTCTCGACTGCTACGACCCGGTGACGGGCAGTTTTGTCCCGATCTGAGGCGCGAACCGGGCGTTAACCGGATTCGGGCAAGGCTGACGGCATGGACACCCGCCGCACCGTCACCGTCGCCATGCCCGAAGTGCTCCTCCTGGCGCTCGGATCGGCGGCGCGGGCGGCCGGGTGTTCGCCGTCGGACTATCTCTGCGCCGTGCTGCGCGGCGCGCTCGACCGGACGCCGGCGCGGCTGCGGTCGGAGGAGGAGGTGATCCAGCGCGCGGTCAACCTTTCGGCGGACTGGGTGGAATTGCAGCGGCGTCTGCGGGCGGCGGGCTTCGTCCTGCGTCGCGCGCCCGAGGGCGGGCTTGCCGTCTACTCCTGGCCGATCGAACGGGCGATCCTGCCGCTCAAGGCGCTGGGGCTCGGCGAGGCCGACCTGACGCTGCGCTACGGCACGCGCTTTCCCGCCGAAGCCCCGCGCCAGACCGCCGTTTCCCCGATCCCCCGGCCGGCCTGCACGTTTCCGCGCCGTCGCCGGAACGTGAGGGTTGCATAGGCCACGCCTGTGGTATCGTCTGGCAGCGTGTTCCCAGGGAGACCCGACATGACCACCCCGTTCCACGCGCGGCTTGCCGCAGCCGTTCTTCTGCCGCTCGCCTTTGCCGCCGTCCCGGTCCTCGCCGCCGGAACCGACAGCGGCGCCAGCACCGCTCCGGCCGCGCAGTCCGGCTATCCCGAGGCGAAGGCCGCCGTCGATGCCGGGCGATACCCCGAGGCGCTGAAACTCCTCGCCGCGGTCATCAAGGCAGAGCCGCGGAACGCCGACGCGCTCAACCTGATGGGTTATTCCAACCGCAAGATGAACCGCATGGCCGAGGCCGCGCGCTACTACGACGCGGCGCTGAAGGCCGATCCGAAGCATCTCGGTGCGCTCGAATACCAGGGCGAGATGTTCGTCGAGACGGGTGACTACACCAGCGCCAGGGCCAACCTGAACCGCCTCGCGGCGCTCTGCGGCAAATGCGCGGAATACAACGATCTGCATGCCGCGCTGATGGCGGCGGGCCAGGGCTGAGGCGACATTCCTGATGATGCGGCCGGTCTAGCAGCCCGCTGTGAGGCAGGACCGGTCAGGCTGCGTTCCGGTATTGCCGAAGCCTTCCTTTCATCCTCAGCCCGTCGCGCAGGTTCAGGGCCAGGAGGGTGATGTTGGCGGCCCCGGCAGAAAGCTCGACAAGCTGCACGACGTAGAACCATGTATCCAGGTTTCCGGCGCGCGACCTTGATGCGAGAAACAGGGCAGCAGGGATCAGGACCAGCACGCCGTTCGCGGCAATGACCGGCATCCGCGCCGCCTTCCGTTTCACGAGGCCATGCGGCTTGCGCCCCTTGACCATGCTGAACCCCGTCGCCCCGGCGGCGGCCAGGGCGGGCACCAGAAGCAGGAACCCCCAGGGAATCGCCGTTTTCACGGCAATGACGGAAGCGGTCGAGCCAAAGAGTTCGGTTGCGAGCGTTGAAAGCCAGAACGTGGCGATGGTCAGCAGCGCGACAGCCCCCGCGACCGGGTGAATGATCCTCTTCATTGGCAATCTCTCCGACAGTGGCCGGTTGGCATCGATCCCGACTCGGTGTCATGATGACACAGCGACCGAAAGGGACATATCGAATTGACATGATGATGTCAATATAGGTCTATGGTGACAAATGACTGATGCTGACAGAACCGCTCGGGGACAGGCGATGACGGACCTCATCCTCGCGGTGTTCCGGGTGAACAATCAGATCGTGGCCTGGGGCGACCGGCTTGTCGCCGACCTCGGCCTGACGAGCGCCCGCTGGCAGGTCCTGGGGGTCATCGTCGCGTCGGACCGGCCGCAGCCTGTTGCCTGGCTGGCGCGTGATCTCGGCGGAAACCGTCAGAACGTGCAGCGGATCGCCAATGACCTGGAGCGGCAGGGCATGGTCGCGTTCCAGCCGAACCCGCATCATCGCCGTGCCCAGCTTGTCGTGCTGACCGACGAGGGGCGGCGGATCTACGATGCGGCAATTTCCCTTTACAATCCGCGCATCAACGCGCTTGCAGGCGATGTGTCCGCGGCGGATATTGAAGCGGCGCTCAGAGTTGTCGGCGCGCTTGGCCGAAAGCTTGAAAGCCTGGCGGAAGCGGACCGTCCCGCCTGATAGGGCGGGAGCCTTGTCGACAGCGCCGCCGGCGATGCCTTACGTCTTGCCGCCGATCCGCTGCTCGGTCCCGGCCCTCAGCCGCTCGATGTTGGGCAGGTGCCGCCAGAAGACGAAGGTCGCCAGGGTGACCGCCAGGATCACCATGTCGCCGTGGCCGAGAAGGGCCGCCCAGACAAAGGCCGTGGCCGCCGAGACAAGGGCCGAGAGCGAGGAAATCCGGGTCACGAGCGCCGTCGCCGCCCAGGTCGCGCAGGCGGCGAGTCCGACCGGGAATGCAAGCGCCAGCAGGATGCCGAGGAACGTGGCCACGCCCTTGCCCCCCTTGCCGCCCAGCCAGATCGGGAAGAGATGGCCGAGGAAGGCCGCAAGCCCTGCAAGCTGCGCGGAATCCTCGCCCGCCAGCGCCCGCGCGATCAGCACCGCCGCCGCGCCCTTGCCGCCATCGAGCAGCAGCGTGGCAAGCGCCGCCGCCTTGTTGCCGGTGCGCAGGACATTGGTCGCGCCGATGTTGCCCGAGCCGATCTTGCGCAGGTCGCCAAGGCCCATCGCCCCGGTGATGACGACGCCGAAGGGGATCGAGCCCAGAAGGTAGCCCAATAGCGCCGTCAGGAACAGCACGCCCGCGCCGCTGGTGATCTCGGGCATCTCAAATCCCTCCGCCGAAGACCCGGGTGCCGCCGACCCAGGTGCCGAGAACCCGCCCCTCCATCCGCTGCCCGTCGAAGGGCGTGTTCTTGGATTTGGAGCGGAGCTTGAAGCGGTCGAGCACGAAGGGCGCGTCGGGATCGAAAAGCACGAGGTCCGCAGGCGCGCTGACGGCAAGCCGTCCCTGCGGCAGGCCGAGCCGCCTTGCGGGGTTGAGCGCCATCGCGCGGAAAAGCTGCGGCAGGGTGAGGTGGCCGGAGTGGTAGAGCCGCATCGCGGCGGGCAGGAAGGTTTCCAGCGCCACCGCGCCGGAGGCGGCTTCCTCGAAGGGCAGGCGCTTCGATTCCTCGTCCTGCGGCGTGTGCATGGAACTGATGATGTCGATCAGGCCCGCGGCCACCGCCTCCACCACCGCCAGCCGGTCGTCCTCTGACCGCAGGGGCGGCTTGACCTTGAAGAAGGTGCGGTAGTCGCCGACGTCGAATTCGTTGAGCGTCAGGTGGTGGATCGAGGTTCCCGCCGTCACGTCGAAGCCGTTCCGCTTGGCGCGTTCCAGGGGCGGCAGCGCGCGGGCGGTGGTGATCTGGTCGAAATGGTATCTCGCCCCGGTCATCTCGACCATGCCCACGTCGCGATCAAAGCCGATCCGCTCGGCCATCGGGCTGACGCCGGGCAGGCCGCGGAGCGAAGCGAACTTGCCGGAGGTGGTGGCGGCTCCCGCCGACAGTCCCGGTTCCTGCGGGTGACCCATGACGAGGGCGCCGAGCGACTTCGCATAGGTCAGCGCGCGGCCGAGGACCTTTGTGTCCGTCACCACATGGTCGCAGTCGGTGAAGGCGATGGCCCCGGCGTCGATGAGGAAGCCGATCTCGGTCATCTCGCGCCCCTGCCGTCCCTTGGTGAGCGCCGCCATGTGGCGGATGCGGACCGGCGACGCCTCGGCGGCGCGGCGGGTGACGAACTCCAGCACCTCCGGCGTGTCGATGGCGGGGTTCGTATCGGGCCGGGCGATGATCGTGGTGACGCCGCCCGCCGCCGCGGCGAGGCCGGCGGAACGGAACGATTCCTTGTGCCGCTCGCCCGGCTCACCGATCTTGACTCCCAGATCGACGATGCCGGGGGCGAGGCACTTGCCCTGACAGTCGATGATCGTCGCGCCTTTGGGGGCGGGGGCGTCGCCGATGGCGGCGATCTGGCCGTTCTCGATCAGCAGGCTGCCGGTGGCCTCGGTCAGCGCCTCGGGGTCGATCAGGCGGGCGTTGGCGAGGAGGGTGGTCATCGATCAAACCACGGCTTGCCGCGAGGCTCTTGCGGTCGCAAGGGTGGTTTCTTTTGGGTAATTATCAAGGTTTTGCAATTGCTACAGACATACCCGGATCCCGAAGCTCGTTCTGTACTCAACATTCGATATAGTTTGTCTTCTTTGACGTAGCACTGATTGCAGTATGGTTCGCCAATCCGAGCACCGTGGTCATCGACTTCATAAAGGAGTCCACGCTCATCCCGCATCCGGGCGGTTTGGCGCAATTTTGCCTCCAAGGCTGCAATCTCACGCTGTAAGGAGTGTTGATTTTCTTGAGCGTCTAGCAATGCTTGCTTCGCGTCCATCAGTTTGTCCGCTAGGTCGACCAAACGTAACTTTAGATCGGCTTTGTCCAATTCCTTGTCGATCTTGCGCAACTCATTTATGAGTTTTAGCCCCTCAGTAGCCGCGCCGATTCCACCAATAATATCCATCACACCATGACCCCCACCGCCTGCCGTCCGCGCTCTGCCCTCAGGTTCCGCGCCAGCAGGTCCATGCAGGCCATGCGCACGGCGACGCCCCTCTCCACCTGGTCCTGGATGACGCTGCGGTTGATGTCGTCGGCGAGGTCGCCGTCGATCTCCACCCCCCGGTTCATCGGGCCGGGGTGCATGACGATGGCGTCCGCCTTCGCCGCCGCCAGCTTTTCGGCGTCAAGCCCGTAGCGGTGGTAATACTCCCGCTCCGACGGGATGAAACCGCCGTCCATCCGTTCCTTCTGGAGGCGCAGCATCATCACGACGTCGGCGCCTTCAAGCCCCGCCGTCATGTCGTCGAACACCTCGCAGCCGAAGTCGTCGATGCCGGAGGGCATCAGCGTCGGCGGGCCGATCAGGCGGATGCGGTTTTCCATCTTGCCCAAGAGGATCAGGTTCGACCGCGCCACGCGGCTGTGGGCGATGTCGCCGCAGATCGCCACCGTCAGGCGCTGGAGCCTGCCCTTCGCCCTGCGGATCGTCAGCGCGTCGAGCAGCGCCTGGGTCGGATGTTCGTGCCGCCCGTCGCCCGCGTTCAGCACGGCGCAGTTGACCTTCTGCGCCAGCAGGTCGACCGCGCCCGAGGCCGGGTGGCGCACCACCAGCAGGTCGGGCTGCATCGCGTTCAGCGTCAGCGCCGTGTCGATCAGCGTCTCGCCCTTCTTCACCGAGGAATGGGCGACAGACATGTTCATCACGTCGGCGCCGAGCCTTTTCCCCGCCAGTTCGAACGAGGCCTGGGTGCGGGTCGAGGCCTCGAAGAACATGTTGATCTGGGTCATCCCGGCCAGCGCATCGGCGTGCTTCACCGTGCGCCGGTTCAGGTCGACATATTTCTCGGACAGGTCGAGGACGCTGCGAATCTCCTCCGGGGCAAGGTGTTCGATCCCCAGAAGGTGACGCGCGCGGAATGTCATGAAGGCCCCCGGTCCCCGGCTGAGCCCGCTTATCGCAAAGGAACGCGCCGCGGGCAACGGCGAAAGCGGGCGCTTGCGGGGGCGGGGGCCGGGCCATAGGGTCGCGCAATGGACTCACCGGCCGCAGATCTCGACTTTCACGCCACGCGGGCGCTTCTCGACTGGCAGGCGGAGCTGGGCGCGGACGAGGCCATCGGGGATGTGCCCGTCAACCGCTACGAGGTGAAAGCCGAGGCGCGGGGACCCGCCGTGACCGCCGCGCCGGCGCCCCTGGCCACGGCAGAGGCCGATCCGGTCGCGGTGGCGAAAACGGCGGCGGCCGAGGCGGTGACGCTCGAAACCCTGGCCGAAATCCAGTCGGCCTATGACCTTTGCGACCTGAAGAAGGGCGCGCGCAACTTCGTCTTCGCCGACGGCAACCCCGAGGCCCGTGTCATGATCATCGGCGAGGCGCCGGGGCGCGAGGAGGATCTTGAGGGGCGGCCCTTCGTCGGGCGCGCCGGCCAGCTTCTCGACCGGATGTTTGCGGCGATCGGGCTTGCCCGCACCGCGCATCACCGGGACGAGGCGCTCTACATCACCAACGTGATGCCCTGGCGGCCGCCGCAGAACCGCGAGCCGGCGCCGGCCGAGATCGCCATGATGCTGCCGTTCCTGGCTCGCCACGTGGACTTCGTGAACCCCGACCTGATTGTGCTGATGGGCAACACGCCCTGCGCCGCGGCACTCGGCCAGCGCGGCATCCTGAGGCTGCGGGGCGCCTGGACGCAGGCCTTCGGCAGGCCGGCGATGCCGATGGCGCATCCGGCCTACCTGCTGCGCAACCCGGCCGCCAAGCGCGAGGCCTGGGCGGACCTTCTGGAGGTCAGGGCCCGGCTCAAGGAGATGCCATGATCGTCGATCCCCTGACCCTTGCCGCCTTCGTCCCGGCGGCGCTCGCGCTCAACCTCACGCCGGGGGCGGACATGATGTTCTGTCTCGCGCAGGGTATGCGCGGCGGCCCGCGCCCCGCGGTGGCGGCAAGCGCAGGGATTTCCGCGGGCTCGATGGTCAATGTCGCGCTGGCCGGCGCGGGGCTTGGCGCCATCGTCGCCTCGCTGCCCGGGCTATTCGACGCGATCCGCTGGGCAGGGGTCGCCTATCTTCTGTGGCTGGTGGTGCGGACGCTGCGCACGCCGCTCGGGGCGGCGCAGGCTCCAGCCGTGCATCCGGCGCGGGCCTTCCGCGACGGTTTCCTCGTCAACATCTCCAACCCCAAGGTGATCCTCTTCATCCTCGCCTTCGTGCCGCAGTTCGTCGACCCGGCGCGCGGCGCGGTGCTGGCGCAGTTCCTGATCCTCGGCTCGGTCATCGCGCTGGGCGGCTTCGTCGTGAACGCGGCCGTGGGCCTCGGGGCGGGCGGCATCGGCCGGGCGCTCGCGCGGGACCGGCGGGTGGAACGGGGGCTGCGCTGGGCGTCGGCCTCGGTCTTCGGGCTGCTGGCAGTCCGCCTCGCCTGGGACCGGGCCGGCTGATCCAGGGAGGCTCGGCCTATCCGGTGCAGCCCTTCACCTCGACGACGCGGCCCGCGGCACCGAAGACCGTGATCCTGACCGAGGAGCGGTCAAGCGCGAAGGGCTTGGCGTCGGAGGGCACGAGATCGGCCGTGGCGCTGAGTTCACCGCCGTCGCGGCGGGTCTCGGCCGGCGAGACCCAGACCGTGCGGTCGGAAAGCTCGACGACCGCCACCTCCTCGGGGCCGATCGGGGGCATGTCGAGACGCGAGGTCAGGCGCACGCCGTCGCGGATCGGTTCCGCCGCGCAGTGTGCCGCCGAAAGGCCGGCTGCGGCCGCGGGTTCCGGCAGGTCGGCCAGCGCCGCGCCGATCACCGGATCGGGTGCCGCGCCGGGCAAGAGTTCACCCGCGACCGAGACAGTCACCGGCACGCAGATCTGATTGCAGACACCAAGATCGATGCGCGCCCTCACCGCGATCGGCCGGCCGGCATCGACGGGGCTGAATTCCACCGGCAGCACCAGCGCCTCGTGATAGCCGAAGGTGCGCATCCCGTTCAGGTCGAAGACCTCGGGCCGCGGCCAGTGGAAGGCGACCGAGCGGATGTTGCTGGATCCGGCCCAGTCGAATTCCGGCGGGATGCCCGCCTCGCCCGGTGCGCGCCAGTAGGTCTTCCATCCCGGCGCGAGCTTCAACTCGAGTGCCGCCATCTGGGTGCCGGCCTCGGTGCGCCAGCCCTCGCGGAGCGTGGCCGACAGGATGTTCGCCGGCAACTCCTGGCCGAGCGCCGGAGAGACAAGCGCCGCAACGGCGACGGAAAGGGCGAACCTGCGCTTCATCGCCGTCAAGGTAGGCGAAGGGCCGCCGAATGGAAGTCGCAAGCGGGCAACTCACGAAGAGTTTTCTCCGCCGGCCGGGCCTGCGGCCCCTTGCACCTGCCGAAAACACGGCCGATCTTGAATCGCAGGAGGCCAGTGATGAATCTCAGCGGCAAGCTCCTGATCGCGATGCCCGGCATGGGCGACCCCCGCTTCGATCACAGCGTCGTCTTTCTCTGCGCCCATTCCGAAGACGGGGCGATGGGGCTGATCGTCAACAAGCCGGCGCGCGATCTGAGCTTCGAAAAGCTCGCCGACCAGCTCGGCATCGAGCGCACCGGCCGGGCGCGCGAAATCCGTGTGCATTTCGGCGGACCGGTCGAACATTCGCGCGGCTTCGTGCTGCATTCGGGCGATTATGCCGGCAGCGGCAGCACGCTGAAGGTCGACGAAAGGTTCGGCATGACCGCCACGGTCGACATTCTCGAGGCGATCGCCGCGGGCCGCGGGCCGCAGGCGTCGCTCCTGGCGCTTGGCTATGCGGGCTGGGGTCCGGGGCAACTCGAGGACGAGATCCTGAAGAACGGCTGGCTTACCTGTGACGCGCCGCCCGATCTGGTCTTTTCCGACCGCAACGACGAGAAATGGACCCGCGCGCTCGGCACGCTCGGGGTCGATCCGCTGACGCTGTCGCCCGCCGCTGGGCGCGCCTGAGCGGGCGGGCGCAGCCGCGGCCCTGTTCACACCCCCGGCCGCGGGGCGGCCGCCCGGCGCAGGCGGTCGTTGATCGCCCGCCCGAGTCCGGTGTCCGGAACCGGCGCCACCGCGATCAGACCCCTTGCGCGGGTGTCGGCCTCGCGCAGGAAGTGGAAGAGGTTGGCCGCCGCCTCGACAAGATCGCCCGCGGGCGAAAGGTTGAGGTCGGCGCCCGGGGTGGCGGGCCCGAAGCCGATCCAGAATTCGCCGGGCTCGGGTCGGGTGACGCCAAGCCGGACCGGCGCCGCCGGCGCATAATGCGAGGCAAGCTGGCCGGGGGCGCTGGGCTGTGCGGTGCGATCGGCCGGGGTTTCGAGCGTCGCGCCGAGGCAGGCTTCCAGCGCCTCGGACGGAATGCCGCCGGGGCGCAGAAGCACCGGGTCGTCGGTCAGGCCGAGGATGGTCGATTCCACCCCCACGTCGCAGGCCCCGCCATCGATCACCGCGGCGATCCGGCCCGAAAGCCCCGCCAGCACATGGTCGGCCCGGGTCGGGCTGATCCGGCCCGAAGGGTTGGCCGATGGCGCGGCGACCGGGCCGCCGAAAGCAGCCAGAAGCGCGCGGGCCACCGGATGCGCGGGCATCCGCACCGCGACGGTGGGCAGCCCCGCTGTCACCAGATCCGAAATCCCCGCGTCGCCGCGCAGCGGCAGGACCAGCGTCAGAGGTCCCGGCCAGAACGCGGCCGCGACCTTTTCCGCCCGCGCGTCCAGCCGCGCGACCCGTCGTGCCATCGCCAAGTCTGGGACATGGACGATGAGCGGATTGAACCTTGGCCGGGCCTTCGCCTCGAAGATGCGCGCAACCGCAAGGTCGGACCGCGCATCGGCCCCAAGCCCGTAGACCGTCTCGGTCGGAAAGGCGACGAGCGCGCCCCGGGCCAGCAGCGCGGCTGCGCGGGAAAGGCCGGATGCGTCCGGTGCCAGCACCTCCGTCACCGCTCGGGTCTCCTCTGCCTCTGGCCGCGCCTTCGTGACGCAGCGTCCGGGTTGAAGGGGCGCGACCTTGCGCCGATCATCCCGTCCGGATTACCTGACATACGCGCCGGGGCGGACCTTGCCAAGGCGAGGAGGATGAACCGATGCCCTACCGCGCGCCCCTGACCGACATCCGCTTCATCCTCGGTCACGTCGTGCCGCTCGCCCAGATCGCCGCGACCGAACGGTTTGCCGAGGCGACACCCGACCTTGCCGAGGCGGTTCTGGCCGAGGCGGCGAAGCTTTGCGACACGGTGATGGCGCCGCTGCGCCGGGCGGGCGACCAGACGCCTGCGCGGCTTGAAAACGGCGTGGTGCGTTCCACCCCCGGTTTCGCCGAGGCCTTCCGTCAGATCGCCGGCGGCGGCTGGATCGGCGTCAGCGCCCCGGCCGAGCACGGCGGCATGGGACTGCCGCAGGTGCTGAACATGGCGGTCCACGACATGATGTCGGGCGCCTGCCTCGCGCTCGAACTCAATCCGCTGCTGACCCAGGGCCAGGTCGAGGCGCTTGAGCACCATGCGAGCGACGAGATCAAGGCGCTCTACCTGCCGAAGCTCATCTCGGGCGAATGGTCGGGCACGATGAACCTGACCGAGCCGCAGGCGGGCTCCGAAGTCGGCGCGCTGCGGACGAAGGCGGAGCCGAACGGCGACGGCACCTATGCGCTCAGCGGGCAGAAGATCTTCATCTCCTGGGGCGACTGCGACATGACCGAGAACGTCTGCCACCTCGTCCTCGCGCGGCTGCCGGGGGCGGCGGCGGGGACCAGGGGGATCAGCCTCTTCCTGGTGCCGAAATTCATCCCCGACGGAAACGGCAAGCCCGGGGTCCGCAACGGCGTGAATGTCGTCAGCCTTGAACACAAGCTCGGCCTGCACGGCTCGCCGACCTGCGTCATGGACTATGACCGCGCCACCGGCTGGCTGGTGGGCGAGGAACACAAGGGCATGGCCGCGATGTTCACGATGATGAACAACGCCCGCCTTGCCGTCGGCGTGCAGGGCGTGGGCGTAGCCGAGGCCGCCTGTCAGGCGGCGGTGGACTACGCCTCCGACCGCAAGCAGATGGGCGCGATCATCGAGCATCCGGATGTGCGCCGGATGCTCGCCACGATGCGCGCCGAGGTCTTCGCCGCCCGCGCCATCGCGCTTGCCTGCGCGGCGGCGACCGACATGGCCACCGCGACCGGCGAGGCCGACTGGCAGGCGCGGGCGGCCTTCCTCACGCCCATCGCCAAGGCCTACGGCACCGATGTCGGCTGCGATGTCGCCTCGACGGCGATGCAGGTGCATGGCGGCATGGGCTACATCGAGGAAACCGGGGTCGCGCAGTTCTGGCGCGACGTGCGGGTGACGGCGATCTACGAGGGAACCAACGGCATCCAGGCGATGGACCTCGTCGGGCGCAAGTTGGCGGACGGTGGCGAGGCCGCCTTCCGGCTTCTCGAGGAGATCGAGGCGGGGGCCGAGGCCGCGCGCGCGGCCCTGCCCGATCTGGCCGGCGCGGTATGGTCGGCCGCCGAGACGCTGCGCGAGGGAACAGAGGCGATGCTGGCCCGCGCCATGCCCGACCGGTTCGCAGGTGCCGCGCCCTATCTCAGGGCCTTCGCGCGCGTCCTCGGCGCGCATTGCCACCTCCGCGCCGCGGTGGCCGAGGGGGGCCCGGGGCCGCGCACGGCGCTGGCGCGCGTCCATATCGAGCGGATATTGCCATACTACGCCGCCTGCCTGGCCGAGGCGAAGGAGGGCGCATCGGGCCTTTTCGCACTTTCGCCCGAGGCGCTCGCGTCGTGACGGTCACCGCCGCAGACGAGGGCATACGCTATCCCTTTGCGCTGGCGCCGGGGCCCGGCGAGGCCACCGAGGTGGCCGAGGGCATCCTGTGGCTGCGCCTGCCGCTGCCGATGGCGCTTGACCATGTGAACGTCTTCGCGCTCGTCGACGACGACGGCTGGACCATCCTGGACACCGGCTTCGACACCGGGAAGACGCGCGCGATCTGGCAAAGCGTGCTGGCCGGGCCGCTTTCCGGCCGGCCGCTGCGGCGGGTGATCGTTACCCATTACCACCCCGACCACGTCGGCCTTGCCGGATGGTTCCAGTCGCGGGGGGCAGAGCTGGTGACGACGCGCACCTCGTGGCTTTTCGCGCGGATGCTCACGCTCGACGAACACAAGCTGCCGGCGGCGGAGACGCTCACGTTCTGGCGCCGCGCCGGGATGGAGGCGGGTCTGCTGTCACGCCGCGCGACCGAACGGCCGTTCAATTTCTGCGATGTGGTGGCGCCCCTGCCGCTCGGCTATACCCGCGTCGCCGACGGCGGCCGCATCCGTGCCGGCGGGCGCGACTGGGTGGTGCGGGTTGGTCACGGCCACGCGCCCGAACATGCGACGTTCTGGGAAGAGGGCGGCACCCTCGTCCTCGGCGGCGACCAGCTTCTGCCCTCGATCTCGGCCAATCTCGGGGTCTATGCCTCCGAGCCGATGGCCGACCCAGTGGGCGAGTGGCTGGAAAGCTGCACCGCCTTCCGAACCTTCGCGCGCGAGGATCACCTCGTCCTGCCCGGCCACAAGCTTCCGTTCACCGGCCTGCCGCTGCGGCTGGGCCAGATGATCGACAATCACCGCGGCGCGCTCGACCGGCTGATGGACCATCTGTCCGAACCCCGCACCGCGGCAGACTGCTTCGTGCCGCTCTTCAAGCGCGCCATCGGCGAAGCGGAATACGGGCTCGCGCTGGTCGAGGCGGTTGCGCATCTCAACCATCTCCTTCACCGTGGGCTTGTGGAGCGCATGCTCGATGCGAACGGAGCCTGGCTGTGGCGAAAAGCGACCTGACCGAGGAAATCCGCACCACTGCGGAAGCGCACGAGGCCTCGGCCCTGCCGCGGGCGCGGGTTGTCCATACCCTTCCCGATGCGCCGAGGACGGCCGAGATGTGCCCCCTGCCCGAGGCGGTGGCGGCTGAGCCGCTGGAGGCGAAGAGCCCCGCGCAATGGGCCTACGAGCGGCTGATCCTCTACATCCAGAACTTCGAGACCCAGCTCGACGACAAGCACGAGGTGGCGATGGGGTTCACCGGGGGCGACGTCGGTGTGTTGCAGATCGAGGGCATCGGCTATTTCGACCCCGACATCGTGACGTTCTACGGCCGCGACGAGGAGGGCGCGCGGACCCAGCTCATCCAGCATGTTTCGCAACTGAACGTGATGCTGCGCGCCCTGCCCAAGGCGCCCGAGGTCGAGGAGCCGCGACGGATCGGCTTCCGCCTGGCCGCCGACCTCGGCGGCAAGTGACGGCAGGCGCCATGTCGGATTCGCGCAACGCCCGGGGTGCCTGGCGCCCGCAGGGTCGTGACAGGGGACGATGAATCGGCTATTCGGGCCGAAACGCGGGAACAGGAGAGAACGATGGCCGAGTTCAAGCCGGGCAGCATGGATATCCGGGCGCAGGAAAAGACCTTTGCCGGCTTCGTGCGTTTTACGATTTGGTCGGTGGCCCTGACCTTTGCCGTCCTGATCTTCCTCGCGCTCGCCAACGCCTGATCGGGACCGCGTCTGCGATGTTGCGCCGCTTTGTGGTCAGTCTTGCCCTGCCGCTCGTGCTGCTGCTGGCCGCCTGCGGCGCCGAGCCGGTCTGGGCGCCGGACGAGGCGGTCGCCCGCGCGCGCTACGTCTCGGGCGAACAGCCCTCGATCACGCTCTTCACGGTGGTGCGCAAGAAGGGCAACGAAGGCGCGCATTCGGGGCTTTTGATCGATGGCAGTCAGCGGGTGATGTTCGATCCGGCCGGCACCTGGCACCACCCGACGGTGCCGGAACGCAACGACCTGCACTACGGCATCACCGAGCAGATGCGGAAGTTCTACATCGACTACCACGCGCGCGAATCCTTCGACGTGATCGAGCAGAAGGTCTATGTCTCGCCCGCCGTGGCCGACGCGGCGATCCGCCGGGCGGAATCCTACGGCGCGGTCAACAAGGCCTTCTGCGGCAGTTCGGTGAGCGACATCCTGCAGGGTCTTCCGGGCTTCGAATCGATCCCGAAGACATTCTTCCCGAACCGGATCATGGCCGCCTTCGGCGCGCTGCCCGGCGTCGCGACCAAGCTGCACGTGGACGGAGACCCCGATGATCATTCCGGCGTGCTGATGATCCAGCAGAGCGCCTCGGTCGAACCGGCCCTGCCGTCGCGCTGAGCCTCAGTCGAATATCCCCGTCACCCGGCCGAGCAGCATGAAGGCGCGCGCGGTGCGGGTTTCTGCAAGCGCCGCGACCTCCTGGTCGGTGGCGTTCTTCTCGAACTCGGTAAAGGTCCGGTCGAAGAGCCGCAGGAAATGGTGGACCGTGTCGCGGAAGATCGTGTCCTGCCGCATCCGCCCCGCGGTCAGCGCTAGGCTCGACCGGTCACGCACGCCGCCGAGTGCGGCGATCGGTTTGCCGCGCTCGCCTTGCGCGAACCGCCGCCAGATCTCGGTCCGGGCCCGGTCCGGGCGCAGGTCGTCCATGTAGATGCCGTCCTGGCTGAGCAGCGTCAGCGCGTCCTGCGCGGCCCGGATCAGCTTGGCCAGCCCCCGGTCGTCGAGCGCACGGCGCAGCGCGCGGAACCCCTCGCGGTCGTTCTCGCTGTCGGGGAAGTTGAGCGCACGGATGAAATCGGCAACCGAGACCGGCGTCGTGACGCTTTCGGCCGGCGTCCCGAGCGCGAGCGCCGGCTGTTCGTCGGGCTGGGCCGCGGCCGGGTCAGGCGTCACGAAGGCGGCCTTGCGGTCGGCCGAGGGCTGCACCGCGTCGGCGTCGCGCCGCGAGGTGAAGGTGACGATCGCGCTCTCGGCCTGTTTCGCCGCCGCGGCGATTTCCTCGAGCCGCTTTTCGACGGACGACTTCGCCAGCCCGCCCTGAGTCTGGCTGACATAGGCGTGCCGCATGGCGTCGATCGCGGACTGGAGCCGCTCGGCCTCCTCCTTCATCGTTCGCGCGGTCCTGAGCGTGATCGCAGCGATCCAGATCAGCGCGATCGGCAGGAAGATCGCCACCAGCACCATGACCGTGCCGAGCGCACCGCCCGAGCCGTCGCCGACGCCCGCGAACAGGAAGAAGCCGCCAACCAGCGCGAGCCAGAGAAGGCTCACGCCGCCGGCGATGATCTCGGCGGTGCCGATCGCAGGATCGGCGGACGGGCGGGTATGGAGGCCGAATCCGGTGCGCTCCCCGGTGGCCCCTTCCGACTGCTGCCCGTCCGACATTGCCAACCCTCCCGCGCCCCGCCGGTCAGACGTAGCGGATGCTCACCACTTCATAACTCTTCTCGCCCCCGGGGGTGCGCACCTCGACGCTGTCGCCCTCGTCCTTGCCGATCAGCGCGCGGGCGAGCGGTGAGCGGATGTTCAGAAGCCCCCGCTCGATGTCGGCCTCAGCCTCGCCGACGATCTGGTAGGTGCGTTCCTCGTCGCTGTCCTCGTCGACGAGCGTGACCGTCGCGCCGAACTTGATCGGGCCGGAAAAATTCGCAGGGTCGATCACCTCGGCGCGCGACAGCATCGCCTCGAGTTCCTTGATCCGGCCCTCGACGAAGCTCTGGCGTTCCCGCGCGGCGTGGTATTCGGCGTTCTCCGACAGGTCGCCGTGTTCGCGCGCCTCGGCGATGGCGCGGATCACGGCCGGCCGCTCCACCGTCTTCAGCACCTTCAGTTCCTGGTCGAGCGCGGCATGGCCCGCGCGGGTCATCGGTATCTTTTCCATCGTCGTCCGTAACTGGGAACGCGCCGCAAAAACGCCCGGATCATGCGCAATACCAAGCTGTAAACCCGGGATGCGGCGGCAAAGTCAAGTGGACCCTGCGGAACCCTGCCCCGGGTGGCGGAAATGCAGCGAAGACATGAGGGAGGTCGGGTGAGGCTGTTCTTCCGGTTTGTCGTGATCTATCTTGCGGTGTCGCTCGTCTTCGCCGCGATGATGCGGGATCAGGCGGTGGAGGACCTCATCCTCGAGGCTGCCGTCACCACCTATGCGCGCGCGATGGCGGTGGCGGGGGTCTTTCCGCTGCTGGCCCCGCTGCTGCTGGCAGTTCCGCTTTCGATGGGCTGGCGGCGCTTTCGCGCGAATCTCGGATCTGTCGGCTACGCGCTTGCGGCGAGCGTGGTGCTTCAGACCGCCTTTTCCTTCGTCAAGCTGACCATCCCGCTGATCGTTCCCTTCCATGCCGATCCCGCTCTGGCCGAGGCTGACCGCTGGCTGCATGGCGGGACCGATCCCTGGGAACTCGCGCATCGGATCGGCGCCTGGCTGCCGATCGGCATCCTCCTGCCGTTCTACACCGTCGTCTGGGGCGTGCCGGGGACGGCGCTGGCGATCATCCTCGCCGTCGCCGACCCGGATGACCGGCGCAGGGCGCGCTTCCTCGTTCTCTACCTCTTCTGCTGGATCGTGCTCGGCAACATCGTCGCTGCCGCGGGGTCTTCGGTGGGGCCGGTCTTCTATGACGCGCTCGTCGGCGGGTCGCGCTTTGCGGGGCTTCTCGCCGCGCTTGAGCAAAGCGGGATCGCATCGGGCCATGTGGGCTACATCCAGGAGCAGCTCTGGCTGTCCTATGCCGAGCGCGGGATGGCTGTCGGCACCGGCATCTCGGCTTTCCCCAGCGTCCACGTCGCCATCGCCACGGTGATCGCGCTCTATCTGGCCGAGCGCGGCCGCCTGGCGGGTGTTGCGGGGTTCGCCTTTCTCGTCGTCGTCCAGTTCCTGTCGGTCTACACCGGCTATCACTACGCGGTGGACGGCTATTTCTCGATCCTGGTCGTGGTCGCGGCCTGGGCGGTGCTGCGCCGGCTGTGCCTCACCGGACTTGGGCACCGACCCCTGCGGCTGCGTCGGGGTGCGGGCGCGGCGGCACCCTAGGGGCGCAGCCTGATCCCGGACCGCCGCCGCGGCGACGTGTCCGCCGCGTTATTGTTGCGCCCTTCCGCCCGGTGAGCTAACGATCTGTCCCGGCAACCACGGCGGGACAGCGCGGCGAAAGGGATGAAGATGACCGAAGTCATCCGTGAATCGATGGAATATGACGTGGTGATCGTGGGTGCGGGCCCGTCGGGCCTGTCCGCGGCGATCCGCCTGAAACAGCTCGATCCCGATCTGAGCGTCGTGGTTCTGGAGAAGGGCTCCGAGGTCGGCGCACATATCCTGTCGGGTGCGGTGCTCGAGACCTCGGGCCTCGACGCGCTGATTCCGGACTGGAAGGAAAAGGGCGCGCCGATCAGCGTCGAGGTGACGCACGACAACTTCTACGTCCTCGGCCCGGCGGGACAGGTGCGCATCCCCAACTGGCCGATGCCGCGGCTGATGTCGAACCACGGCAAGTACATTGTCTCGATGGCCAACGTCTGCCGCTGGATGGCCACCGAGGCCGAGGCGCTGGGGGTGGAGATCTTCCCCGGCATGGCCTGTTCGCAGCTTGTCTACGGGCCGGACGGCGAGGTGAAGGGCGTCGTCGCCGGCGAGATGGGCCTTTCCCCCGACGGCACGCCCGGGCCGGGCTACGAACCGGGGATGGAGCTTCTCGGCAAATACGTGTTCCTGTCCGAAGGCGTGCGCGGATCGTTGGCCAAGGAGGTGATCGCGAAATACGATCTTTCCCGCGGCCATTGCCCGCAGAAGTTCGGCATCGGCATGAAGGAAATCTGGGAAATCGACCCCGCCAAGCACAAGCTGGGCACGGTGACCCACACGATGGGCTGGCCGCTCGGCCGCAACGCCGGAGGCGGCAGCTTCATCTATCACCTCGAGAACAACCAGGTCTTCGTCGGCTTCGTGGTGCACCTGAACTACCAGAACCCGCACCTCTACCCCTACATGGAGTTCCAGCGCTTCAAGCACCATCCGATGGTGGCGGAGCTTCTGAAGGGCGGCAAGCGCGTGGCCTATGGCGCTCGCGCGATCTCCGAGGGCGGCTGGCAGTCGATCCCGAAGCTGGTGGCGCCGGGCGTGGCGCTTCTCGGCTGTTCGGCGGGGCTGGTGAACGTGCCGCGGATCAAGGGCAACCACAACGCGATGCTGTCGGGGATCGCCGCGGCCGAGGCGGCGCATGGCGCGATCAAGGCCGGCCGGTCGGGCGACGAGCTTTCCGCCTATGAAGCGGACCTGCGCTCGGGGCCGATCGCGAAGGATCTGAAGCGGGTGCGCAACGTCAAGCCGATGTGGTCGCGCTGGGGGATGATCCCCAGCCTCGTCCTCGGCGGTTTCGACATGTGGACGAACAACCTTTTCGGTCTGTCGCTTTTCGGCACGCTGAAGCACGGCAAGACCGACGCCGCGGCCACCGGCGAGGCGAAGGACTTCGCGAAGATCGACTATCCCAGACCCGACGGCGTGCTGTCCTTCGACCGGCTGACCAACGTGGCGTTCAGCTTCACCAACCACGAGGAAAGCCAGCCTTGCCACCTGCGGCTGAAGGACCCGTCGGTGCCGATTGCGGTGAACCTGCCGAAATACGACGAGCCGGCGCAGCGCTACTGCCCGGCCGGCGTCTACGAGGTCGTCGAGGGCGACGCCGGCCCGCGGTTCCAGATCAATTTCCAGAACTGCGTCCACTGCAAGACCTGCGACATCAAGGATCCGAGCCAGAACATCGTCTGGACCACGCCGCAGGGCGGGGACGGTCCGAACTATCCGAACATGTAACATCTTCGGCAATGATCCCCCGACGGGGCGCCTCGCGGGGCGCCTCGCATTGCCTTGGCGCAGCGGCCGGACTAGGCTCTTCCGGCCCCAGTGACGGGCCCCAACGAAGGATGCGCCCCCGTGACGACCCGCAAGCTCCCGCTTCTTCTCTCGCTCGGCCTTGCCGCCTGGATGCCGGCCGCGGCGTGGGCGGATGCCTCGGGCCCCTATCTCGCCGGGCGGCTCGCCAGCATGGAATCGGACTATGTCGCGGCGGCCGACTACTACACCCGTGCGCTGGCCGCCGACCCTGCCAATCCCGCGATCCTGGAGGACGCCATCGTGTCGCAGATCGGCCGTGGCGCGGTCGACCGGGCGGTTGCGCCGGCGCGCGCGCTCGAGACGCTGGGATCACAGAGCCAGATCGCCGATCTTGTCATCCTGACCGACCTGGCCAAGCAGGGCGACTTCGCCGGCGCCGTCGCCGAACTGGACAAGGGCCGTAGCGCCGGCGTCCTCATCGACGGGCTGTTCCGGGCCTGGGCTCTGGTGGGTCTGGGCCAGATGTCTGAGGCCACCGTCGCCTTCGACAAGGTCGCCGAGGCACCGGGAAGCCGGGCCTTCGGGCTCTACCACAAGGGCCTCGCGCTCGCCTCGGTGGGCGATTTCGAGGGCGCCGACCACATCTTCTCCGGCGAGGAGGGCGGGCCGTTGCGGGCGACCCGCCGCGGCGTGCTGGCCCATGCCGAAATCCTCAGCCAGCTCGAACGCAACCCCGCCGCGGTCGAACTGATCGACAAGACGATGGGCGACACGGCCGACCCCACCTTCGCCGGGCTCAGGGCCGAGCTCGAGGCGGGCAAGCCGGTCCCCTTCGACATCGTCGGAAACGCCACCGACGGGCTGGCGGAGGTCTTCTTCACGGTCGCCTCGGCGCTGCAGGGCGAAGGTGCGGACGTCAACACCCTGGCCTATGCCCGGATGGCCGAATACCTCGCGCCCGGGAATGCCGAAGTGCTGCTTCTCGTCGCGCAGATCCTCGAAGCGCAGGGGCAGCACGACCTTGCGGTCGAGACCTATGCGAAGATCCCGCACGACGATCCGGCCTATGTCGCCTCCGAAGTCGGCCGGTCGGATGCGCTGATCGCGGCGGGAAGAACCGAGGCGGGGATCGAGGTGCTCGAACAACTCGCCCGGTCCTATCCCGAACGTGCCGACATCTGGGGGGCGCTCGGCGACATCCTGCGCCGCGAGGAACGCTACGGCGATGCCGCCGGCGCCTACGACAAGGCCATCGCCACTTTCGCCGGCGACAACCCGGACCAGTGGGTCGTCTACTACACCCGCGGGATAGCGCACGAGCGCACCAAGGACTGGCCGGCGGCCGAGGCCGATTTCCGCAAGGCGCTGGCGCTGAAACCCGACCAGCCTTCCGTGCTCAACTACCTCGGCTATTCCTATCTGGAGCGGAAGGAGAACTACGACGAGGCGCTGGCGATGATCGAGAAGGCGGTTGCCGAACGTCCCGACGACGGTGCCATCGTCGACAGCCTCGGCTGGGCGCTCTACCGGCTCGGCCGCTATGACGAGGCGGTGGGCCATCTGGAAAAGGCGGTCGAACTGATGCCGGTCGATGCCGTCGTCAACGACCACCTCGGCGACATCTACTGGGCCGTGGGCCGCAAGCGCGAGGCGGAATTCCAGTGGAAGCGGGCGCTGTCGTTCAAGCCGGACAGCGAGGAGGAAGCCACGCGCATCCGCCGCAAGCTGGAGGTCGGGCTTGACGTGGTGCTGAAGGAAGAGGGCGCGGAGCCCCTGGCCGTCACCAAGAATGGCGATTGAGGAATTCGCGCCGGCGAAGCTGAACCTTGCGCTGCATGTGACGGGGCAGCGGGCCGACGGCTATCACCTTCTGGACAGTCTGGTGGTCTTCGCCGGCGTGGGCGACCGGGTCACGGTCGCGCCGGCCGGGGCGCTGACGCTCACCGTCACCGGCCCCGAGGGGGCGGCGCTGACGGCGGGGGAGGACAACCTCGTCCTGCGCGCCGCCCGGGCATACGGCACCGGGCGCGGGGCGGCGATCACGCTGGACAAGACCCTGCCGGTCGCTTCCGGCATCGGCGGCGGCTCGGCCGACGCGGCGGCCGCACTCAGGGCGCTGGCGCGGCTCTGGGGCCTGCCGCCGCCGGATGCGGCGGCGGTGCTGGCGCTGGGCGCCGACGTGCCGGCCTGCCTTGCCGGGCGGCCTGCCCGGATGGGCGGGATCGGCGAAGTGCTTGTGCCGGTGCCGCCGCTCCCGGACATGGCGGTGCTGCTGGTCAACCCGCGGGTGGAGGTTCCGACGCCCGCGGTGTTCCGCGCCCTTGCCCGCAAGGACAATGCCGCGATGGAGCCGCTGCCGCCCGCCTTTGCAGCCGTCCAGACCCTCGCCGCCTGGCTTTCCCGCCAGCGCAACGATCTGGAGGCGCCGGCGATCCTGGTGGCGCCGATCGTCGCCGATGTCCTTTCCGCCATTGCCGCGACCTCGCCGCTTCTCACGCGGATGTCCGGCTCGGGCGCGACCTGCTTTGGACTGTTCGCATCACTGCAAGACGCGGCGGTGGCCGCGAAGACGGTGTCCCGCCACCGGCCCGGTTGGTGGGTGCGCGCAGCGCCCGTTCTTGCCTGAGCCTCAGTTCACCCGCGCGACCACATAGTCGGCGAGGTCGACGAGAATGTCGCGCAACTCGTGCGCGGGCAGGACGGTAAGTGCCGTCTTCGCGCGCCCGGCCCAGATCAACGCCTCGTCCCGCGTCGCCGCCATCGCGCCGTGACGCGCCATGAGCGCCAGCGCATGGTCGAGATCGCCCTCCCGCTGGTCGCCCTTCTCGATCACCCGCCGCCAGAAGCCGCGTTCCGCCTCGTCCGCCTTCGCCACCGCCTTGATGACCGGCAGCGTCAGCTTCCGTTCGCGGAAATCGTCGCCGGTGTTCTTGCCGATCACCGCCGAGGTGCCGCCGTAGTCCAGAAGGTCGTCGGCGATCTGGAAGGCGATGCCGAGCGCATCGCCGTAGGTGAAAAGCGCGCGCACCTGATCCTCGGGCGCGCCGGCGATCACGCCGCCGACCTCGGTCGCGGCCGAGAAGAGCGCCGCCGTCTTGCCGCGGATCACCTTCAGGTAGATGTCCTCGTCGGTGCGCAGATCCTGCGCGGCGGTCAGTTGCAGCACCTCGCCTTCCGCGATCGTCGCCGAGGCGTTGGCGAGGATGCCGAGCACCCGGATCGAGCCGGTTTCGGTCATGAGCTGGAACGACCGGGCGAAGAGGTAGTCGCCGACCAGGACGGAGGACTTGTTGTCCCACAGGAGGTTGGCGGTGGGGCGGCCGCGGCGCTGGCGGCTTTCGTCGACCACGTCGTCGTGGAGAAGCGTGGCGGTATGGATGAACTCCACCGTCGCGGCGAGACGGATGTGATGGTCGCCCTCGTAGCCGAGCAGCCGCGCAGCGGCGAGCGTCAGCATCGGCCTGAGCCGCTTGCCACCGGCCTCGACCAGATGGGCGGTGACCTCGGGGATGCGGGGCGCGTGTTCCGACGCCATCCGGGTGCGGATCAGCGCGTTCACATGTTCCATGTCGTCGGCCAGATACGCGCCCAGCCGGTCATGCGGTTTCTGCGCGGTCTCGTCCAGGCCCATTCCCGTTCCGTCTCGCCTCGACAAAGCCGGGGCTTCGTCCTTATGTCCAAGATCATGAAGGAACTTCTGCGCACGAACGACCCGACCGTCATCGCCTACGCCACAGCGCTCCTTGAGGCTGAGGGTATAGCGGCGTTTCAGATGGACGTCCACATGAGCGTGCTCGAGGGCTCGCTTGGCATTTTGCCGCGCCGCCTGATGGTGCGGGACGCCCACCTGTTCCGCGCCCGGACCGTCCTGAAGGACAACGGGATAGAGGCCTGAGATGTTCGGCCCGGAGGAAATCACCACCGACGGCTTCCTCGGCGGCCGCTTGACCATCGCGCAGCCGGTCGCGGGCTATCGCGCCGCGGCCGATCCGGTGCTTCTGGCCGCGGCGGTTCAGGCCAGGCCGGGGCAGGCGGTGCTGGAACTTGGCTGCGGCGCCGGCGTGGCGAGCCTCTGCCTGGGGTGGCGGGTGACGGGCCTCGCGCTCGCCGGGCTGGAGGTGCAGCCTGCCTATGCCGCGCTCGCCCGGCAGAACGCCGCCGCGAACAGCCAGGATTTCGAGGTCTTCGAAGGCGATCTCGCGGCGATGCCGGCCGTGCTCAGGTCGCGGACATTCGACCATGTCATCGCCAACCCGCCCTTTTTCGCGGCGGGCAGCGGCACCGCGGCGCGCGACCCGGGGCGCGAGACCGCGCAGCGCGAGGCGACGCCGCTTGAAGACTGGATCGAGGCCGGTCTCAGGCGGCTCAGGTCCGGCGGCTGGCTCACGCTCATCCAGTCTGCCGAACGCCTGCCCGACATCCTCGCGGCGCTCGGCCGCCGCGCAGGCAGCGTCACCGTCCTGCCGGTCGCCCCCCGCGCGGGCAGGGCGGCGGGCCGTGTCATCGTGACGGCGCGCAAGGGCGGGCGGGCGCCGTTCCGGCTCCTGCCGCCCTTCATCCTGCACGAGGGCGCGGCGCATCTGCGCGACGGCGACGACTACAGCGCCGGGGCTCGCGCCGTGCTGCGCGAGGGCGCCGCGCTGCCCTGGCCGGACCGTTAACCTTTCGGCAGGGACTCGCCACGCATCCTGTGCCTGCGCGGTGTGACATTCTTCCGCGTGACACGACTCGTGGAATGTGATGGGATCGTGACAGGGTTCACTGGAGAGGAGACGACGATGTCGCTTGGTTCGCACCTGCAGGAACTTCGCAAGAAACACCAGCTCCTGTCGGAAGCCGTGGAAGAGGCGCAGCGCCATCCGGCCTATGACGACCTGGCCATTTCCGACATGAAGAAGGAAAAGCTTCGCATCAAGGAAGAGATCGCGCGCCTCAGCCAGGCGTGACGTCCCCGGCCGGGCGGGCGGCCCGGCGACCTGCATAGGCGGCCAGTGCGGCGCCGGCGGCGATCATCGCCGCGGCAAGGGCAAGCTTGATGCTTGCCGCCGCCGATCCGGCGAGCACGAGCGCAAGCGTGGACAGCAGCGGCGCGGCGTAGGATACCGTGCCGAGAAGCTGGATGTCTCCGCGCTTGACCCCAACGTCCCAGGTGAAGAAGGCCAGCCCCACCGGACCGAGGCCGAGGGCGAGCGTCGCAGCCCATCCTGCCGCGCCGACCGGCCAGGCGGGCGTTTCCAGCGCGAGATGCGCCGGCACCGAAAGGACGGCGGTCATCAGGCAGAACACGGTCACCGCAGCGGTCGGCACCGTGCCCATGCGGCGCGACAGGATCGAGTATCCCGACCAGGTCAAGGCACAGAGAAGCGCCAGCGCATAGCCGGGCAGGGCGGAGGTGCCAGCGCTGCCCAGCCCGTCCGCGATCAGGAGGCCGGCGCCGGCGAAGGCCATCACCGCGCCGATCACGTGGCCCGGGCGCAGACGCTCGCCGGGCAGGAGCCCGGAGAAAAGCACGATGAGCAGCGGCCAGAGATAGGCGATGAGGCTCGCCTCGGCCGCGGGCGCTAGCCTGAGCGCCGAGAAATAGAAGAGGTGGTAGCCGAAAAGGCCGGCGGTGCCGAAGGCATAGACCCTCCACGACACGGCGCGAAGCTGCGCCAGACCGCCCGAAAGCATCGTCCAGGCAAGCCCGACGAGCCCGCCCATGGCGAAGGCCATCACGTTGAGCTGCAAGGGTGGCACCGGCGCCGTCCGCACCGTCAGGAGTGCCAGAAGCGCCCACATCAGGACGGCGGTGAAGCCGATGGCGGTGGCGCGGGCGCGGCTCATCGCCCTGCCTGCCCCATCCGGTCTGCGCCCCGCATCGCGCCGCCCATGCGTCCCCCTTCGTCTTTCGCGCGGAGAGATCGCGATTCCGCACCGCGCGTCAAGCCGGCGCAGCGAAAAGGGGCCGGCCCGCGGCCGGCCCCTTGCGATGCCGGTCCCGGCTCAGCAGAAATACTGGCCGCCGTTGGCGGAAATCGTCGACCCGGTGATGAAGCCCGCGTCGTCGGAGGCGAGGAACACCACGCAGCGGGCGATTTCTTCGGGTTCGCCGAGCCGGCCGACCGGGATCTGCGGGATGATCCGTTCGGCCAGCACCTTCTCGTCGATGGCGCGCACCATCTCGGTGCCGATGTAGCCGGGGCAGATCGCATTGACGGTGATCCCCGCCCGCGCGCCTTCCTGCGCCAGCGCCTTGGTAAAGCCGATGTCGCCAGCCTTGGCCGCCGAATAGTTGGCCTGCCCGGCCTGGCCCTTCTGGCCGTTGATCGAGCTGATGTTGACGATCCGGCCGAACTTGCGGTCGCGCATCCCCGACCACAGCGGATGGGTCATGTTGAACAGGCCCGACAGGTTGGTGTCCATCACCTCCTGCCATTGCTGGCGGGTCATCTTGTGGAACATCGCGTCGCGGGTGATGCCGGCGTTGTTCAACAGAACCGCGACCGGGCCAAGATCGGCCTCGACCCTGGCGATGCCGGCGGCGCAGGCGTCATAGTCGGCGACCGACCATTTGTAGGTCGGGATGCCGGTGTCCCTGGTGAAAGCGGCGGCGGCTTCGTCGTTCCCGGCATAGTTCGCGGCGACGGTGTAGCCGGCGTTCTTCAGCGCGACCGAAATCGCCGCGCCGATGCCGCGCGACCCGCCGGTGACCAATGCGACCCTACCCATGATTCTTCCTCCCAACAGGTGTTCTTTGAAACAGCGTTATCCAAACGAAATACCGGGCGCAACATTATTGCGCCCGATATTGTGCATTTGCAGAAAGATTGCGCTCAGGCGCGTTCCAGGCACATGGCCACGCCCATGCCGCCGCCGATGCAGAGCGTGGCGAGGCCCTTCTTCGCGCCCGAACGGTTCATCTCGAACAGGAGAGTGTTGAGGATGCGCGCGCCGGAGGCGCCGATCGGGTGGCCGATGGCGATGGCGCCGCCGTTGACGTTCACCCTGGCAGGGTCCCAGCCCATGTCCTTGTTGACTGCCAGCGCCTGCGCCGCGAAGGCCTCGTTGGCCTCGATCCGGTCGAGATCGCCGACCTTCCAGCCGGCCTTCTCCAGCGCCTTGCGGCTGGCGAAGATCGGGCCCACGCCCATGATCGCCGGATCAAGCCCGGCGGTGGCGTAGCTGGCGATCCGCGCCAGCGGCTTCAGCCCGCGCTTCGCCGCCTCCTCCTCGCGCATCAGCAGCACCGCCGCCGCGCCGTCGTTGATCCCGCTGGCGTTGCCTGCGGTCACCGTGCCCTCCTTGGCGAAGGCGGGTTTCAGCTTCTGCATCTGGTCGAGCGTCGCGCCGTGGCGGATGTATTCGTCCGCATCCACCACCACATCGCCCTTGCGGGTCTTCACGGTGAAGGGGACGATCTCGTCCCTGAACTTGCCGGCCTTCTGCGCCGCCTCGGCCTTATTCTGGCTGGCCACGGCGAATTCGTCCTGCATCTCGCGGCTGATCTGCCACTTCTCGGCGACGTTCTCGGCGGTGGTGCCCATGTGGTAGCCGTTGAACGCGTCCCACAGCCCGTCCTTGATCATCGAGTCGATGAACTTCAGATCGCCCATCTTCTGGCCCGCGCGCAGGTGTGCGACATGGGGCGACAGCGACATGCTCTCCTGCCCGCCGGCGGCGACGATGGCGGCATCGCCGAGCTGGATGTGCTGGGCGGCCAACGCCACCGAGCGCAGGCCCGAGCCACAGACCTGGTTGATCGACCAGGCGGCGCTTTCCTGCGGCAGGCCGGCATTGACATGCGCCTGGCGCGCCGGGTTCTGGCCCTGGCCGGCGGTCAGGACCTGGCCGAGGATCGTCTCGCTCACCTCGGCCTTGTCGATGCCGGCGCGGGCCACCACGGCCTCGAGGACGGCGGCACCCAGATCATGCGCGGGAGTGTTGGCGAAAGCGCCGTTGAAACTCCCGACCGCGGTGCGGGCGGCCGAAACGATTACGACGTTGGTCATGGGCTGTCCTCCTGATGGCGCGCCTGCGGCGCCGCATTCGCGGAGGCGTCGGCCCGGCACCCTCGCGGGCAATCCCGGGCGGCCCCGCGCCGCTTTGCAGCATGCGCATCGCGGCGGGTGCGTCAAGCGCCGTTAGGGTGCGGCTTCCGGCCGCGCCGGCGACTCCGGAAGGGCCGCGCCTGCGGCGGCGGCGCCGGTCGGTTGCACGGATCGCCGGGCAGGGATCGCGCACCCAGTTGCGCCGCCTGCCGGCCCAGGGGGTTCTGCGCGGCCGCCGGGGAAAGCATCCGCCCGTGCAAGGCCACGCGCGCCATCCGCGCCGGCGTCCCGCCGGCCGCGGATCAGGCGCGCCTCTTCACTTGCGCCATCCGCCAGGGAGGTGTCGCCGTGGGGGCGCCGAAGTAATAGCCCTGCATGCAGTCGATGCCGGCTTCGGTCAGCCAGGCCGCGTCGGGCCCGTTCTCGACCGATTCCGCCACGGTGAACATGTCGAACTGCCGCGCGATCGAAAGAAGCGCCTGGGTCAGGCACTGGTTGTCGGGGCTGCCGGCGATGCCGCGGATGAACTGGCCGTCGATCTTCAGGATGTCGAAGTAGAATTCCCGCAGGTAGCGAAACGAGGTATAGCCCGCGCCGAAATCGTCGAGCGCAAAGGAAACCCCTGCGCCCTGCAGGTCGGCCATGAAGACCGAGACGGCATCGGGCATGATCATGGCCGAGCTTTCGGTGATCTCGAGAATCAGCCGCTCCGCCACCGTCGGGCTGTCCTTGATGCCGCGCCTGAGCCCCTGCTGCCAGCGCGGATAGGCGATGGAGCGGGCCGACATGTTGATCGCAAGGCGCAGGCCCGGATCCTCCCTCAGCGCCCTGAGACCGAGGTCGAGCGACAGGCAGTCGACGGCGCGGCCAAGCTCCGTCGTCTCGATCGCGGCGATGAACTCGCGCGCGGGAATGATTCGGCCGGTCTCGTCGACAAGCCGGATGAGGCCCTCGTGGAAGGCGGGCCGGTCCTGCCGCGCCGCCTGCACCACGGGCTGGAACGCCAGGAAGACCTCGCGCCGCTCCACTGCGCGGGCGACCATTGCCAGCGTATCGCGGTCACGCAGGCCCACCGCGGCGCTCAAGGGGCTGTCCTGACCGGGATCGCTTGCGCCGTGCCTGAACTTTCCGCCAACTCGCATGGGCCATCTCCTCGCCGTCGCGGGACAGAGTCGGCGGAAGGGGATAAGAATTCGTGAACGCTTGCGGCAAAATGCCGGCGAGGCATCCCGGAGGAGAGGGCGACATGGGCGAACGCTGCGGCTGGTGCGGGGCCGATCCGCTCTACATCGCCTACCACGACACCGAATGGGGCATGCCCGAACGCGACCCGCGCGCGCTGTGGGAAAAGCTCGTGCTCGACGGGTTCCAGGCCGGGCTCGCCTGGATCACCATCCTGAGAAAGCGCGAGAACTTCCGCGCCGCCTTCGCGGGCTTCGATCCCGAGGTCATCGCCCGCTGGGGCGAGCCGGAGGTGGCCCGGCTTCTCGCCGATCCGGGCATCGTCCGCTCGCGCGCCAAGATCGAGGCGACGATCGGCAATGCCCGCGCCTATCTTGCCATCGCCGAACGCGAGGGGTTCGACCGCTACCTCTGGCGTCATCTCGACGGAAAGCCCCTGCAGAACCGCTTCCGCTCGCTCGCCGAGGTGCCGGCCTCGACGCCGCTGTCCGAACGGATCGCGAAGGACCTGAAGGCAGAGGGATTCCGCTTCGCCGGGCCCACCATCACCTATGCCTTCATGCAGGCGACCGGCATGGTCAACGACCACCTCGTGACCTGCCCCGCCCATGCCTGCTGCGCCGCGGCGGCCTGAGCTTCTCTGTTGTCGAAATACCCTCTGGGGTCCGGGGGTGAAACCCCCGGCCGCGCCCGCCTATTGCTTCGCCAGAAGCGTGCGCACGATGGCCCTCGCGCTTTCGCCGCTCCAGTCGGCGTCGCCCGTCATCCGCGCGATCTCGCGCCCCTCGGGGTCGAGGATCACCGTCACCGGCAGGCCGAAAACGGCCATCTCGCGCGCCAGCGCCTGCCCGGGGTCGAGGTAGACAGGCAGTGTCTCCACCCCCGTCTCGTCGAAAAGCCGGGTGATCGCCGGCAGCATGTTGCGCCCGGTGGCGATGGTCACCACGGCGAACCTCTCGCCGCCGAATTCGCGGTTGAGCGCGTCGAGCGCCGGCAGCTCCTTGCGGCAGGGCGCACACCAGGTGGCCCAGAAGTTGACCGCGACATACCTGCCGCGGAACTCCGACAGCCGGTGTTCGGCGCCGACGTCATCGGCGAAGGCGGTGTCGGGAACGGCGGCGGGTTCGGCATGGATCACGAGCTTCATCATCGAGCCCTCGCGCAGCGCCTCCAGTTCCGCCTGGGCAGGCGTGGCGGCGTTTGCACCGAAGGCGAGGGCCGTGTAGAGGAACGCGGCAGGGACAAGACGCATGTAAGCCTCCGGGGGCGTGACGATGGCCGACAAGACCCAGAACGCGATGTGGGGCGGGCGCTTCGCCGCCGGGCCGGACGCGATCATGGAGGCGATCAACGCCTCGATCGGCTTCGACCGGCGGCTCTACGCCCAGGACATCCGGGGCAGCCGGGCCCATGCGGCGATGCTCGCCGCGACAGGCATCCTCACCGATAGCGATGCGCAGGCGATCGGGGAAGGGCTGCTCACGGTCTTGTCAGAGATCGAGGCCGGCGGCTTCGCCTTCTCGACCGCGCTCGAGGACATCCACATGAACGTGGAGGCGCGGCTGAAGGAGGTGATCGGCGCGCCGGCCGGGCGGCTTCATACCGCGCGCTCGCGCAACGACCAGGTGGCGACCGACTTCCGTCTCTGGGTGCGTGACCAGGCGGATGCGGCGGTCGAGGGGCTTCTGGCGCTCCAGCGCGCGCTTCTCGCCCAGGCCGAGGCCGGGGCGGACTGGGTGATGCCGGGCTTCACCCACCTGCAGACGGCGCAGCCGGTCACCTGGGGCCATCACATGATGGCCTATGTCGAGATGTTCGCCCGCGATGCCGGCCGCTTCGCCGATGCCCGCGCGCGGATGAACGAATGCCCCTTGGGCGCCGCCGCGCTCGCCGGAACCTCCTTCCCGATCGACCGGCAGATGACCGCCGCGGCGCTCGGCTTCGACCGGCCGATGGCCAATTCGCTCGATGCCGTGTCGGACCGCGACTTCGCGCTGGAATTCCTCGCCGCCGCCTCGATCGCCGCCATGCACCTGTCGCGCTTCGCCGAGGAGCTGGTGATCTGGTCCTCGGCGCAGTTCCGGTTCGTTTCGCTGTCGGACCGCTTCTCCACCGGCTCCTCGATCATGCCGCAGAAGAAGAACCCCGACGCGGCCGAGCTGATCCGCGCCAAGGTGGGCCGGATCATGGGAGCCAATGTCGCGCTGATGATGGTGATGAAGGGGCTGCCGCTCGCCTATTCCAAGGACATGCAGGAAGACAAGGAACAGGTCTTCGACGCCGCCGACACGCTGATGCTGGCGCTCGCCGCGATGGAGGGGATGGTGCGCGACATGACCGCGAACCGGGCAAACCTGGAGCGCGCTGCATCCTCGGGCTTTTCCACCGCGACCGACCTGGCCGACTGGCTGGTGCGAGCGGCGGGCCTGCCGTTCCGCGAGGCGCACCACGTCACCGGCAGCCTCGTCGCGCTGGCCGAAAGGAAGGGCTGCGACCTGCCCGACCTCACGCTGGCCGAGATGCGCTCTGCCCATCCGGGCATCACGCAGGAGGTCTATTCGGTGCTGGGCGTCCACAATTCGGTCGCCTCGCGCACCAGCTACGGCGGCACCGCCCCGGATCAGGTCCGCGCGCAAGTGGCGCGGTGGAAGGACCGGCTGGGATGAAGGCCGGCCTTGAAATGCGATCCGCGACCGGTCACACCTGAAGGCGGGAACGGGGGCAGGGCCAATGCAGGACATTGCGCTACGGGGACTGGTGGCGGACGGGCGCGCGGAGGATTTCGACAGTTTCGGGTGGTTCCAGCCGTTCGGTCTCGATACCCAGGGGGTCTTTGAACTCTTGCCCAAGGCGCTGCAAGAGGCGCAGCAGGTGGACCCGGGATACGTGGCGGAGCGGCATGCGACCCGGCCGCTCGACCCCTCTGAACCGGAAGGCGAGCTTTTGGTCTGGCCGACCAGGAACTCTGGCCTGACGCTGCTTCTCGCCAAAGAGGCGGGGGAATGGGCCATGACTGGTTGCTGGCCATTCCTGACCAGCGGGTCGGAACATGACGCCGAAATCGAAAGGGTCGTGCTGGCACCCGACCGGCTGCGGGCGATGATCGAGGCGCGGATCGGCGGCGAGCTTGCCCTGACCTATCACGACTACACTTTCGCGGCCCGCCGCGGCCTCTACGTCAAGGGGTTCGATCACCGTCTGGTTCTCGCCGGGATCGCCCATTTTTTCGGGCCGGCCGATACGACGCCGGTCAAGCTCGGCCCCGATGCGCCGAGCTTCGCCGCCCTGTCGAAAGGCGGCGCGGCCGTCGGCGAGGACGGCATGGTCACCATCGAGACCCGCGGTATGGCGGCGATCTTTCCCCGCGAGGCCATCGCGCCCAACGCCTATGAAGTCCGCGGACCCGTCGTGCGGGTCAGGAAACCCTCAACGAGATGTTCGGCCAGCCCGTCTGGATGGTGCAAGTCACCGTCGCGCGGATCGGCGACGACAACGATGTGGACGTGAACCTCGACATCGCGGTGAGCGCGACCGTTCTCGACGGCCGCCCGTTGCCCGCCCTCGGCGATGATGTCGAGGCTGTCATCCTGCTTCAGGGCTATATCTGGATACCCGCAATCAACACGCCCGATCCGGCCATGTCGCCCGCTTCCGAATGAGGACTTCCGATGAAACCGATGGCTCTGCTTCTTGCCTTCCTCTCTCTCGCCGCCTGCGGTGCCGACGGCGCGCCCACTCCGCCCGCCGAACCCGGGCTCAGCGTCTCGGGTCAGGTCAAGGTCGGCATCGGCGGCAGCCTCTGACCCCCCGGTCAGTCGAGCGTCCGGCGGAAGCGCAGCAGGGCGAGCGTCGCGTAGACCGCGACGAAGAGCCCGAGTGCCGCGAGCGGCTGGGCAATCCCGGAATAGCCCGCGCCCTTCAGCATGACCGCGCGGATCAGGCGGAGGAAATGGGTGAGCGGGAAGATCTCGCCCAGTGTCTGCGCCCAGCCGGGCATTCCGCGGTAGGGGAACATGAAGCCCGACAAAAGCAGGGAAGGCAGGAAGAAGAAGAACGTGAGCTGCATTGCCTGCATCTGCGTGCGCGCGGCGGTGGAGATCAGGTAGCCGAGGATCACCAGCGCGGCGACGAAGACGAAGATGCCGGCAAGGAGCAGCGGCAGCGCGCCCACGAAGGGGACACCGAACATCAGCCGTGCCGCGACCAGCACGACGACGACCTGCACCGCGCCGACGCCGAGATAGGGCAGGACCTTGCCCAGCATGATCTCGAGCGGCGTCGCGGGCATCGACAGCAGGTTTTCCATCGTGCCCCGCTCGATCTCGCGCGTCAGCGCCATCGAGGTCATCATCACCATCGTCATCTGCAGGATGACGCCGAGAAGGCCGGGGACGATGTTGTATTGCGTGACCCCCTCGGGGTTGTAGCGCCGGTGCACCGTCACCTGGAGCCGGGAGGCCGCATCCTCCGCCGCCTGCATTTCCGTCCCCCGTTCGCGTGAAAGCGCGTCGGCGGCGACGGTTCCCAGCGTGGAGATCGCGCCCGAGGCCACCGAGGGGTCGGTCGCGTCCGCCTCGATCAGGATTTCGGGATGGTCGCCCCGCTCGACCCGCCGCCCGAAGTCCGAGGGGATGGTCACGACAAAGGACACATCGCCACGGGTGATCAGCGCTTCCGCTTCGGCCGCCGAGGTATCGGGGTGGATGAAGCGGTAGTAGCCCGTCAGTTCCAGCGCCGAGACGATGGCACGGCTGTAGCGGTCCTGGGTGGGCGCGACGAGCGCGGCGGGCAGGCCCTTGGGGTCGGCGTTGATGGCGAAGCCGAAGAGGACGAGCTGGATCAGCGGCACGCCCAGCATCATCGCGAAGGTGATCCGGTCGCGGCGCATCTGGATCATCTCCTTGACCAGGAGCGCGGCGAGGCGGCGGAGCGAGAAGATGCGGTTCATGCCTGCCCGCCCCCGTTACTGCCCATAAGCTCGATGAAGACGTCCTCGAGGCTGGTTTCGGCCGGGCGCATCCGGCAGCCCGTCGCCTCCGCCGCCTTCGCGGCCGCGGCGGTCAGCGCCGGGCCGTCGTGCCCGGTCACATGCAGCGCCGCCCCGAAGGGCGCGACCTGCTCGACCCCGGGCGCGCCACGCAGGAGTTCGGCCGCCCGCGCCGTGCCCGCGCCTTCGAGGATCACCGTCGTCAGGCCGGCGTCGCGCACCACCTCGGCCACCGTGCCGGTCGCCACCAGCTTGCCGAACGAGATGTAGTTGATCCGGTGGCAGCGCTCCGCCTCGTCCATGTAGTGGGTGGAGACGAGCACCGTCAGCCCCTCGGCGGCGAGCCGGTGGATCTCGTCCCAGAAGTCGCGCCGCGCCTTGGGGTCGACGCCCGCCGTGGGCTCGTCGAGCAGGAGGAGCCGGGGCCGGTGCATGATGCAGGCCGCCAGCGCCAGCCGCTGCTTCCAGCCGCCCGAGAGGGTGCCCGCGAGCTGGTGGCGGCGCGCCATGAGCCCGAGGCCCGAAAGCGTGTCGGCGACGTGCCGCCGGGCCGGTGCCAGCCCGTAGAGCCCGGCGACGAAGGCGAGGTTCTCCTCGATCGTCAGGTCCTCGTAGAAGGAAAAGCGCTGGGTCATGTAGCCGACCTCGCGCTTGATCGCGCGGCCCTCGGTCAGGATGTCGTGGCCGAGCACCTGGCCGGTGCCCGCGTCGGGCGTCAGAAGCCCGCACATCATCCGGATCGTCGTGGTCTTGCCCGATCCGTTCGGGCCGAGGAAGCCGGCGATCTCGCCTTTTGCCACGGTCAGCGACACGTCATCGACGACGCGCCGGCCACCGAAGCTCTTGGTCAGCCCGCGGACGGCAATGGCGGGCTCGGCGGTCATTCCGCCGGTCCGGGGAGGGTGACGTCGACGATCTGCCCGGGTTTCAGCCCCGGCGCATCCTCGGGCCGCGCCTCGATCAGGTAGACGAGCTTCTGCCGGTTCTCGAGCGAATAGATCACCGGCGGGGTGAATTCGGGTGCGTCCGAGACATAGGTGACGGTGGCGGACAGATCCTCGGCGCAGCCGTCGCAATTCACCGCAAGCCGGCTGCCCTGCCGGATCGCCGCGATCGACGCTTCGGGGACATAGAGACGCAGCTTCACCGCGCCCTCGGGCAGCAGCGAAAGGACCGGTGCAGACGGGCCGGCAAGTTCGCCCGGTGTGCGGATCACGTCGTTGACGGTGCCCGCGGCGGGCGCGGTCAGCCGGCGCTGGCCGAGGTTCCATTCCGCCCTCGCGCGGGCGGCCGCCGCGCCGTCCACGGCGGCTTCGGCGGCGGCGATTTCCTGCGGCCTGGCCGGCAGGCGGGCAACCGCGAGGCTGGCCTCGGCCTCGGCCATGCGCGCGTGGGCTACCGTCGCAGCGGTGGCCGCGTCGTCGGCCTGCGTCGTCGTCGCGGCGCCCCGCTGCGACAGGCTGAGCATCCGCGCGGCGGCGCGGTCGGCCTCCTCCGCCTGCGCCCGGGCCGAGGCGAGCGTCGCCTCGATCACCCGGATCTCCTCGGGCCTGCGGCCCTCTCTCAGGTTGGCGAGCTGGCTTTCCGCCTGGGCCAGCGCCGCCGCCGCCTCGGCCAGCGCGATCTCGGCGTCGCGCCGCTCCATCTCGACCAGAGTCGCGCCGGCCTCCACCCGGTCGCCGCGCGCCACCGCGAGGTGTTCGATCTGCGCCGTGGCGACGGGGGCGACGAGAACGTATTCGCCCTCGACATAGCCGGTGGCGAAGGGCGGCGGCGGCGCGCAGGTGGCGAACAGGGCCGAGACCAGCGGCAGGGTGCAGAATAGATCGCTCATGTGGCGCGCTCCCGTTCGATCATGCCGCGGAGGTTGCCGGCGAGAAGGTCGGCGATCGTCGCGGCCTCTGCCGGGCCGAGCGCCGCCCAGCCCATCCGCCGGATGACAATGGGCCGGCCGATGCGGAAATAGAGAAGCTGGCCGACGACGGCGAACACCATCAGCCGGGTGCGCTCGGCTTCGGCCTCCTGTCCGGTGGCGGCGGCCCAGAGCGCCGAGAGCCGCCGGTGCGCCGGCTCCATCAGCGCGCCGTAGACCGTGTCGAGCACCGGCCCGTCCTCGGCCACCTCGCGCAGCATGAAAGGCAGGATCGGCTCCGCCTCGGGCGCGGTCAGGACGAAGCCCGCCATCGTCCGCAGGATCGCCTCCATCTGCGCCGCGGCGGCGGCGGGCGAGGCCGGCGTGCTGGCCGGGACGCGGGCGACGGCCAGGTCTATCCGGCGGGCGACTTCGGCCGCGCAGGCGCGCCGCAGCCCTTCCTTGTTGCCGAAATGATAGGCGATGGCGGCGACATTCGCGCCCGCCTCGGCCGCGATTTCGCGGATCGGGGTGGCGGCAAAGCCTTTCTGGCCGAACAGCCGCAGTGCCGCGGCGATCAGGTCGGCGGCGGTGCCTTCGGGGGCTTTCGGCAGATCGGCCATGCGGGTTCCATGCGACTCATGAAACCCTAATCAAACGTTTGATTGAGTTCAACCCCGCCGAGCCGCTTTCCTACGCCCCCGCGATGCTCTACAGGGGGCCGGACCGCTGACGATCGGCAAGGCCACGCGACATGGATCACTTTCTCTATCGCAACGGCGCGCTTCACGCCGAGGACGTGCCGATCCCCGAGATCGCGGCGGCGGTGGGAACGCCGTTCTACGTCTATTCCACAGCGACGCTGGAGCGGCACTACCGGCTTTTCGAGGAAGCGCTCGACGGGCTGCCGCACCTGATCTGCTTCGCGATGAAGTCGAACGGCAACGTGGCGGTCGTCCGCACGCTCGCCCGGCTTGGCGCCGGCATCGACGTCGTATCGATGGGCGAATACCTCAAGGCCAGGGCGGCGGGCGTTCCGGGCGAGCGCATCGTCTTTTCCGGCGTCGGCAAGACGCGGGCGGAAATGCGCACCGCGCTGGAAGGCGGCATCCGCCAGTTCAACGTCGAAAGCGAGCCCGAGATGCGGGCGTTGAACGAGGTCGCGCTGTCGTTGGGCCTCCGCGCGCCCATCGCCGTCCGCGTCAACCCCGACGTCGACGCGAAGACCCACGAGAAGATCGCGACGGGGAAGAAGGAAAACAAGTTCGGTATCCCGATCGGCCGGGCGAGCGGGGTCTATGCCGAGGCGGCTGCCCTTCCCGGGCTCGAGGTCGTCGGCATCGACGTCCACATCGGCTCGCAACTGACCGACCTTGCGCCTTTCGAGGAGGCCTATGCCAAGGTCGCCGACCTGACCCGCCGGCTGCGGGCCGAAGGGCACGACATCCGCCGGCTCGACCTCGGTGGCGGGCTGGGGATTCCCTACGAGCGGACCAACGCCGCGCCGCCGCTGCCGCTCGACTACGGCGCGGTGATCCGGCGCACCGTCGGCGATCTCGGCTGCGAGGTGGAAATCGAGCCCGGACGGCTGATCTCCGGCAACGCGGGGCTGATGGTGGCAGGGGTGATCTACGTGAAATCGGGCGAGGAACGCGATTTCCTCATCCTCGACGCGGCGATGAACGACCTCGTTCGCCCCTCGATGTATGGCGCCCACCACGACATCGTGCCGGTGATCGAGCCCGCGCCCGGGGTGGAGCCGCATCCCTACGACATCGTCGGCCCGGTCTGCGAGACCGGCGACACCTTTGCCAGGCACCGCCTGATGGCGCCTGTGGCCGAGGGCGATCTGGTGGCCTTCCGCTCGGCCGGCGCCTACGGAGCGGTGATGGCCTCGGAATACAACGCCCGCCCGCTGATCCCCGAAGTGCTGGTGCATGGGCATCAATTCGCCGTCATTCGTGCCCGCCCCACCTATGACGAGATGATAAAGCGCGATACGATTCCCGAATGGCTCTGACGCGCAATCCCGCGCGCAGGGCGAAGGCCGGAGGCCCGCCGACCGCGTGACGACGATCAAGGCCCTTCCGCATGAGGCGCTGAGGCGCCTCGCATGGCCCGTGCGTCTGACGCGGGCCGGAATGGTGGCCGAACGGATCACCCGGGGGTTCTGGCCGGTCTGGACGATCCTTTTCGCGCTGATCGCGGCACTCGCCTTCGGCGCGCAGGACCGGCTGCCGCTCGAGGCGGTGTGGATCGGCGGGGTGCTGGCGACCATCGGCCTTTTCTGGGCGCTGGTCCGCGGCATCCGCCGCTTCCGCTGGCCGACCGCGGCCGAGGCGCTCGACCGGCTCGACCGCACCCTGCCGGACCGGCCGATCTCGGCCCTCTCCGACAGCCTTGCGCTCGGCGGGGGCGATGCCGGCACCGCCTCGGTCTGGCGGGCGCATGTGGCCCGGATGGCCGAGCGCGCCCGCAAGGCCCGCGCGCCTGCGCCCGACCTGCGCATCGCCGCGCGCGACCCCTTCGCGCTGCGCTATGCCGCGCTGACGGCGCTGGTCATGGCGGCGCTCTTCGGCTCGCTCTGGCGGGTGGCCGAGGCGCCGGGCCTGGTGCGGCCGGGGGCTGGCGCGGTTGCCGCCGCCGGACCGACCTGGGAGGGCTGGGCAGAGCCGCCCGCCTATACCGGCCGCCCGGGCCTTTACCTCAACACCTTGCCTGAAGGGCCGCTGGAGCTGCCCGAAGGCAGCCGGATCACGCTGCGCCTCTATGGCGACGCCGATGCGATCCCGGTCACCGAAAGCCTGTCCGGCCAGCCGGCCGCCCCGGCGCCGGACGCCGAGCCCGACACTGCCACGGTCCGCGCCGTCGAGTTCGACGCCGTGCAGTCCGGCCGCCTGACCATCGGCGGCGCAGGCGGGCGGGACTGGCAGGTCACGATCCTGCCCGACGCAGCCCCCACCGTCGCGATCACCGGCGCGATCATGCGCGAGGCCGACGGCACCCTGTCGCAGCCCTTCACCGCGAAGGACGACTACGCCGTGACCGGCGGCCGCGCGGTCATCGAGCTTGACCTTGCGGCCGCCGACCGCCGCTACGGGCTCGCCGCCGCGCCGGAGCGGCGCGAGCCCCTCGTCTACGACCTGCCGATGCCGATCACCGGCAACCGCGCCGAGTTCACCGAGGCGCTGGTCGAGGACGCCTCGAAGCACCCCTGGGCCAACCTGCCGGTGAAGATGACCTTCGAGGTGACCGATGGCCGCGACCAGACAGGGCGGAGCGCGACGGTCGCGCTGCCCTTGCCGGGGCGGCGGTTCTTCGATCCGGTGGCGGCGGCGCTGATCGAGATGCGGCGCGACCTTCTCTGGACGCGAGACAACGGCGCCCGGGTCAGCCAGATCCTCCGCGCGCTGACCCACCGGCCCGAGGGGCTGATCCGCAACGAACGCGCCTATCTGATGCTCTCGGTCGCGATCCGCCGGCTTGATGCCGCGCTCGCCCAGGGCCGGCTTTCCCCCGACATGCGCGACGAGACTGCCGAGGCGCTCTGGTCGGTCGCGGAACTGATCGAGGACGGCGGGCTTTCGGACGCGCTGGAGCGGATGCAGCAGGCAGAGGAGCGCCTCTCCGAGGCGATCCGCAACGGCGCCTCGCCGGAGGAGATCCAGAAGCTGATGGACGAGTTGCGGGACGCCACCGACAACTACATCCGCAAGCTCGCCGAGAACATGGAGCGAAAGGGCGCCGACGAGCCGAACCAGCAGGCCGATGCCGGCCGGCAGATCACCGGCGACCAGATCCAGCAGATGATGGACGAGATCCAGCGCCTGATGGAGGAGGGCCGCATGGCCGAGGCGCAGGAACTGCTCGACCAGCTTTCCCGGATGATGGAGAACCTGCGCGTGACCGAAGGCCAACCGGGCCAGGACGGCCAGCGCGGCCCCGGCGGCCAGGCGATGGAAAACCTGCGCCAGACGCTGCGCGAGCAGCAGGATCTGTCGGACGAGGCCTTCCGCGACATGCAGCAGGGCGGCCAGCAGCCGCGCGGCCAGCAGCAGGGGCAGGGCGGCGACCGCCAGCCCGGCCAGCAGGGGCAGCCCGGCCAGCAGCCCGGCCAGCAGCCCGGTGAGGGTAGCGGCGAGGCGCAGGACGGCCAGCAGCGCCAGAACGGCGAGGGCGGGCGCCCCGATGCCCTGCGGCCGGGCGAGGGCGGCGATCGGGGCAGCCTTGCGGACCGCCAGCGGTCGCTGCGCGAGACGCTGCGGCGGCAGGAAGGCGCGTTGCCCGGCGATCCCTCCGACGAACGCGACGCCGCACGCCGGTCGCTGTCGGAGGCCGGGCGGGCGATGGAGGAGGCCGAACGCGCGTTGCGCGAGGGCGATACCTCGGGCGCGATCGACCGCCAGGCCGAGGCGATCGAGAACCTGCGCGAGGGAATGCGCAGCCTTGGCGATGCGCTCGCGCAGAACCAGCCGCAACAGCCCGGCAACCAGGGCGAGGCCGTCGGCGAGGCCGGGCGCGAGGCGCCACATGATCCGCTGGGCCGCAGCACCGGCCAGTCGGGACGGATCGGAACCGACCAGAACCTCCTACAGGGTCCTGACGTCTATCGGCGCGCGCGTGACCTCCTCGATGAAATCCGCCGCCGCTCCGGCGAACAGATGCGGCCCTCGGAGGAACTCGATTATCTCAGGCGGCTGCTGGGGCGGTTCTGACCGTGCTCGTCTGCGAGCGGAGTCAGTCCGGCGTCCCGTCCCGAAGCGACTGGGTCAGCGACTGCATTCGCGCGTCGAGCCACTGACGGCCGGTGTCGATCGCCTTGACGTAGAGCGACAGCGCAGGCTCGAGCGCCGGCAGCGTGCGCGCCAGCGTCGGCGCCAGCACGTAGACGCCCAGAAGCACCGCGGCGGCAAGAAGCGCCGTCGAGAACCCCATGCGGAAGCCGCTTCGCCGCCGGGCGAGCGTCTCGGGCGCGTCGAAGGCCGCGGCCTCACCGCCGCGCTCGGACGTGGCGCGGAGCGTTGAGTTGATCTCCTCGATGTCCGGCAGAAGCTCGCGCCGCGCGGCACGGGAAACCAGCGCGTCCTCGTCATAGTCCTGCGCATCGCCGCCGACCTTGGCGACGCGATCCTGGGGCGCTTCGCCGCCCCGTCCGCCGGCCGCGGCACCGCCCACGGCGGCGGCAAGGCCGAGGTCGGGCTGGATCTCGACCGGACCGCCCTCGGCGACCCGGGCCTGGGCCTCGCGCTCGGCCTCCTCGCGCAGCACGTTGCGCACTGCATCGTCGAGCGTCCGGCGCGCCCGTTCCGGAACGGGCGCCTCCTCGGGCGCCTCCTCGGCCGGCGCTTCCGGCTCCTCGTCGTGCTCGGCCCAGGCGGCGGAGGGTTCCGGCATGGCCTCGGCAGGGGCGGGCGCTGCGGCAGCCGGTGCCGGTGGCTCGGCCTCGGCCGGTGCGGCGTCCTCGTCGCTCAGTTGCCTGGCAGACCTTTGAAACCAGGCATGACCGCAATTCGAGCACTGGACATCACGCCCGCCGTCGGGGATGACGCTCTCGTCCACTTCGTATAGCGCGCCACAGCTCGGGCAAATCAGACGCATGGGTTTTCCACCTGCTCAACCAACCACTGCACGGGTCGGGCCGTTCTGGCCTTCATTGTTGCATTGTTGTAGCAACGAAAGGCTTTCCATCCAAGCGTTTGTGGCCGGGGTCGAAAAAACGGAGGGCCGGCATGGCAAATTCGCCATGTCGGCGCGGAGGACAGGGCGGTGATCGAGTTCCGGGGCGTGGCGCACGGCTATGGCGGCGGGCGGCTCCTGTCGGAGATGACGCTTTCGCTCGCGCCGGGGTCGTTCCACTTTCTCACCGGGCCCTCCGGGGCGGGCAAGTCGACCTTCCTCAAGCTCTGCTACGGCGAGCTTTCGCCCGTGGCGGGCCGCGTCTCGTTGTTCGGACAGGACCTCGCCGCAATGAGCCGCGACGACATTGCGCGCCTCAGGCGCCGCGTCGGCGTGGTCCACCAGGACTGCCAGTTCCTCGACCACCTGCCGCTGACCGAGAACGTGGCCCTGCCGCTGACCGTGTCCGACCGCGCCGCGAACCCGACCGAGCTTGACGAGCTTCTGGCCTGGGTCGGGCTGTCGGACCAGGCCGCGGCCCTGCCGCCCTCGCTTTCGGGCGGCGAACGCCAGCGCGCGGCGCTCGCACGCGCCGTCATCATGTCGCCCGAGGTGCTGCTGGCCGACGAACCCACGGGAAACCTCGACTGGGACATGTCGCTGCGCCTGCTCACGCTTCTGGTGGAACTGAACCGGATGGGCACCGCGATCCTGGTCGCCACGCATGACATGAACCTCATCCGCGCGGCCAAGGCACAGGTGCCGGCGCGCGTGCTGAGAATCCGCGGCGGGCAGGTGCAGGTGGCGGGGGCAGAGCTGTGATCGGCGGAGTGACACGCGCGATCGCCCTGCTGACCGGGGATCCGAGGGCCGACCGGGTGGTACCGCCCTCGGGCGCCACGGCGCGGCTCACGGTGTTTGCCGCAGCCGCAATGGCCTTTCTTGCGGTCTTCGCGTTGGCGCTCTCGCTCGCCACCGGCCGGCTTGCCGACCGCTGGTCCGAGGCGCTCGCCCAGGGTGCGACGATCCGCATCTCGGCGGCTGCCGGGCAGATGCAGGCGCAGACCCAGCGCGTGCTCGACATCCTTGCGGTCACGCCCGGCGTGGCCTCGGCCCGCGCGCTCGACGCCGCCGAGACGCGCGCGCTCCTCGCGCCGTGGTTCGGCGCCGACCTGCCGGTCGAGACCCTGCCGATCCCGCAGCTTGTCGAACTGCGCGAAGACGGCGCGGGCTTCGATGCCGAGGGACTGCGGCTCAGGCTTGCGGCCGAGGTGCCGGGCGCGGCACTCGACGACCACGCCCGCTGGCGCCGGCCGCTCGTGGCGGCGGCCGAACGGCTGCGGCTCATCGGCCTCCTTTCGCTCGGCCTCATCGGCTCCGCCGCCGCGGTGATGGTGACGCTGGCCGCACGGGCGGCGCTGGCGGCGAACGGCCAGGTGATCCGTGTCCTCAGGCTGATCGGGGCGCGTGATGCCTACATCGCCCGCGCCTTCGTCCGCCGCTTCACCCTGCGCACCCTGGGCGGCGCTTCGGCGGGCACGGCGCTGGGCGTGATCGCGGTCGCGTCCCTGCCGCGGGCGGACGAGGCAGGGGCGTTCCTCACCGGGCTCGGCTTCTCCGGCACCGGCTGGCTCTGGCCGCTGGCAATCCCGCCGATCGCCGCTATCGTGGCCTTCTGGGCGACACGCGGGGCCGCGCTCAGGACGCTGAGGGGGGTGCAATGAGACTGGCGCTGCAATACGTCCTGTCGCTGATCTTCATCGTCCAGATGTATCTGGCGATGGCCGCTTACGCGCTGTTCTGGACCCCGCTCGTGCTCCTGCGCCGCGACGCTGCCTTCGACGCGGTGCACGCCTATTGCCGCTGGGTGCGCGCCTCGGCCTCGGCGCTGGTGGGTCTCAGGTCGGAAATCCGCGGCGAGGTTCCCGCCGACGAGGTGCTGATCGCGGCCAAGCACCAGTCCTTCTTCGACATCATCCTGATCGTTTCGGTGCTGCCGCGACCGAAATTCATCATGAAGAAAGAGCTGCTCTGGGCCCCGATCGTCGGCTGGTATGCCAAGCGCATCGGCTGCATTCCGGTCGACCGCGGACGTCGCGGCGAGGCGATGAAGAAGATGGTGGCCGACGTCAAGGCAGGGCTTGCCGAGCCGGGGCAGCTCATCATCTACCCCCAGGGCACCCGGGTCGCCGCCGGGGCGCGGAAGCCCTACAAGGTCGGCGTCGGCGTCCTCTACACGCAGATCGGGCAGGATTGCGTGCCGGCGGCAACCAATGTCGGCGTCTTCTGGCCGCGCCACGGCATCCTCAGGAAGCCGGGGCTCGCGGTGGTGGAGTTCCTGCCGCGGATTCCGGCGGGCCTTACGGTCGAGCAGTTCATGACGCGGATCGAGCCCGAGGTGGAGGGCGCCTCCGACCGGCTGATGGCCGAGGCCGGCTTCGGGGCGGGCGCATGACCCGGTCGCGGCTCGGCTGGCTTCTCGCCGGGCTGGTGGTTGTCGGCGCCACGGCCGTCCTTCTGGCGATGGGGCGGGTGCCGATCTGCACCTGCGGCTATGTCAAGCTCTGGCACGGCCAGACCATGAGCAGCGAGAACTCGCAGCACCTGACCGACTGGTATACGCCCTCGCATGTGATCCACGGCATCCTCTTTTATGCCGCGCTCCGGCTCTCTGTCCCGCGGATGCCGATGGAATGGCGGCTCTTCCTCGCCACCCTCGTCGAGGCGGCGTGGGAGGTGCTGGAGAACACCGACCGGGTGATCGAGCGCTACCGCGCCGTCACCGTGTCGCTCGACTACTTCGGCGACAGCGTGATCAATTCGGTCTTCGACATCCTGGCGATGTTTGTCGGCTTCTGGCTGGCGCGGAAGGCGCCGGTCTGGGTCAGCGTCGCCACGGTGATCGGGTTCGAGGCGCTGACGACATGGCTGATCCGCGACGGACTCTCGCTCAACGTCCTGATGCTGCTCTGGCCGCTCGATGCGGTGCGGGTCTGGCAGGGCGGGCTCTAGGCGGCAAGCCCCTTCGTTCCCATCGCCAGGAACTTCTCCCGCCGCTCCCTGACGAGGTCGGCGGGTTTCCGGCCCGACAGATCCTTCAGCGCCTCGCCGATGGCCTTGCCCACGGCCTGGATCGCATCATCGCGCCGGCGTTGCGCACCACCGAGGGGTTCGGGGATGATCCGGTCCACCACGCCGAGCTTCAGCAGGTCCTGCGCGGTGAGCCTGAGCGCCATCGCCGCCTCGCGCATCCGTTCGGCATCCTTCCACAGGATCGAGGCACAGCCTTCGGGCGTGATCACCGAATAGATCGAATGCTCCAGCATCGCCACCCGGTTCGCGGGGGCCAGCGCCACCGCGCCGCCCGATCCGCCCTCGCCGATGACGACGGAGATCAGCGGCACCCCGATCTGAAGGCATTTCTCCGTCGATCGCGCGATCGCCTCGGACTGGCCGCGCTCCTCGGCGCCCTTGCCGGGATAGGCGCCGGGCGTGTCGACGAGCGTCACCACGGGCAGGCGGAACCGGTCGGCCAGGTCCATCAGCCGGATCGCCTTGCGGTAGCCCTCGGGGCGCGCCATGCCGAAATTCCGCTCGATCCGCGTCTTGGTGTCGGAGCCCTTCTCCTGGCCGATCACCACCACGGGCTGGTCGTCGAACCGCGCCAGCCCGCCCATGATCGCGTGGTCCTCGGCGAAGTTGCGGTCGCCTGCCAGAGCGGTGAACTCGGTGAAGAGCGCGTCGATGTAGTCCTTGCAGTGCGGCCGGTCGGGGTGGCGGGCGACCTGGCATTTCCGCCAGGGGTCGAGGTTCTTGTAAAGATCGCGCAGCAGGTCCGCCGCCTTCTTGTCGAGCGCGGCCGCTTCCTTGGTGACGTCCATCCCCTCGTTCTTGCGCGCCAGCGCCCTGAGCTCCTCCGCCTTGCCTTCGATCTCGGCCAGGGGCTTTTCGAATTCGAGGTCGTTCATGGCGCTCTCCGCGCTGGGTCACGGTTGGATGTCAGGGGCCTATATGACGGCAGCCCCGGCCCATTGCAACCGCGCCGCAGGCCGGCGGATCGCTCAGCCCCCCGCGATCATCTCGGCCTGCCGCACGATCACCTCGGCCTGGCGAATCGAGGCGATGTCGACCAGGCGGCCCTTGTAGACCGCCGCGCCGGCGCCCTCGGCTTTCGCCTTCGCCATCGCCGCGAGGATCTCGCGTGCCTCGGCCACCTTTGCGTCCGAGGGCGTGAAGACCTCGTTGGCAAGCGCCACCTGCTTGGGATGGATCGCCCATTTGCCGACCATGCCGAGCGTTGCCGACCGCTTCGCCTGGGCGATGAAGCCCGCATCGTCGGAAAAATCTCCGAACGGGCCGTCAACGGGCAACACGCCGTGGGTGCGGCAGGCGGCGACGATGGCGGCCTGCGCCCAGTGCCAGGGGTCGGGCCAGTATTTCTGGCCCTCGCGGATCATGTAGTAATCCTCCTGCGTGCCGCCGATGCCGGTGGTCTGCATCCCCATCGAGGCGGCGAAGTCGGCCGCGCCGAGGCTCATCGCCTGGAGCCGGGGCGAGGCGGCGGCGATCTCCTCGACATGGGCGATGCCGGCGGCGGTCTCGATGATCACCTCGAGGCCGACGGGCTTTGCGCGCCCCTTCGCCCGCTCGACCGCCGTCACCAGCGCATCGACCGCGTAAACGTCTGATGCACAACCGACTTTCGGGATCATGATCTGGTCGATCCGGTTGCCGGCCTGTTCCAGCACCTCGACCACGTCGCGATACCAGAAGGGCGTGTCGAGCCCGTTGATCCGCACCGAGAGGTGCTTCGTCCCCCAGTCGATGTCGTTGATCGCCGCGATGATGTTCGCCCGCGCCGGCGGCTTGTCGTCGGGGGCGACGGAATCCTCGAGGTCGAGGTTGATCACGTCCGCCGCCGAGGCCGCCATCTTCTCGAAGAGCGCGGGCCGTGAGCCCGGGCCGAAGAGCTGGCAGCGGTTCGGACGGGCGGGGGCGCTTGGCTGGATGCGAAAGCTCATGGCGATTCCTCTGGCAAGGAAGTTTCGTGATCTGTTCCGGGTCGGATAGAATATTGCGCGACACGGCGCAAGCATCCTTTCGCAGGTGCAGAAAACCGGCCGCCGTGCCCGTCTGCCCGGCGTCGGTTTTGCGTCGGTTTTGCGTCGGGCATCCGTCCCGACAGGCGTCCCGACACCCGCCGCCGCTTGACCGGCCGGGCCGGGGCGTGGAGAACCGGACGGGAGCGAAGGAGCCCGAGGATGACGCTGACCGTTTCCCGCGAAAGCTTTCCCCTGCGGGAGGTCTTCACCATCTCGCGCGGGTCGAAGACCGAGGCGCAGGTGCTGACCGTGACCGTTACCCGCGACGGCGTCACCGGGCGGGGCGAATGCGTGCCCTATGCGCGCTACGGCGAAAGCCCCGAGAGCGTCGAGGCGGCGATCGGGGCGCTGCCCGGCGAGGTCACGCGCGGGGCGCTGCAAAGGCTGCTGCCCGCCGGGGCGGCGCGCAACGCGGTCGACTGCGCTCTCTGGGACTGGGAGGCGAAGCGGGCGGGCGTCCCGGTGTGGCGACTGGCGGGCCTGCCGGCGCCGGCGCCGCTGGTCACCTGCTACACGCTCTCGCTCGACACGCCCGCGCGGATGCGTGCGGCGGCGGCGCGGTCGGCGGACCGGCCGGTGCTGAAGATCAAGCTCGGCACCGAGGACGACATGGCCCGGCTGGAGGCGGTGCGGGAGGGCGCGCCGAGGGCGCGGATCGTGGTGGATGCGAACGAGGGCTGGACGGCGGAGATCTACGCCGCGCTCGCCCCGCATCTGAAACGGCTGGGCGTGGTGCTGGTGGAACAGCCGCTGCCGGCGGGTGCGGACGGGATGCTGGCCGGGATCGCGCGGCCGGTGCCGGTCTGCGCCGACGAAAGCTGCCACGACCGCGCCTCGCTTTCCGGGCTCGCGGGCCGCTACGACATGGTCAACATCAAGCTCGACAAGGCGGGCGGGCTGACCGAGGCGCTGGCGCTGCGCGACGCGGCCCGGGCGGCGGGGTTCGGGGTGATGGTCGGCTGCATGGTCGCCTCCTCGCTGTCGATGGCGCCGGCCTTCGTCGTGGCGCAGGGGGCGGAGGTGGCCGACCTCGACGGCCCCCTGATCCTTGCCCGCGACCGCGAGCCGGCGGTGCGCTACGAGGGGTCGGTGATGCAGGTGCCCGACCGCGCGCTCTGGGGCTGAGGGGGCTTGACGCGAGGGCAGCGAGACCCCAAGACACGGCCAGCCCAGCCAGGAGACCGCCGATGAGCCGCCCCGCTTCCCGCATCGTCTATGTCGACGGCAAGTATGTTCCCGAGGAGGAGGCGAAGGTTTCGGTCTTCGACCGGGGGTTCCTGATGGCGGACGCGGTCTACGAGGTGACCAGCGTGCTCGGCGGCAGGCTCGTCGACTTTCCCGCCCATGCGGCGCGGCTCGCCCGGTCGATGGCGGAGCTTGGCATGGAAAGCCCGGTGGCGGAGGCGGAGCTTCTGGCGATCCACCGCGAACTGGTCCGGCTGAACGCGATCGACGAGGGGCTGGTCTATCTCCAGATCAGCCGCGGCAACCCCGGCGACCGGGAATTCGCCTTTCCCGACCCGGCCGCGGTGAAGGGGACGGTCGTCCTCTTCACCCAGTCAAAGCCCGGGCTGGCCGACAATCCGGCGGCGAAGGCGGGGCTGAGGGTCATCACGATCCCCGACATCCGCTGGGGTCGGCGCGACATCAAGACGGTGCAGCTTCTCTACCCGTCGATGGGCAAGATGATGGCGAAGAAGGCGGGAGCCGACGATGCCTGGTTCACCGAGGAGGGCGGCGTGGTCACGGAGGGCACCTCGAACAACGCCTGGATCGTCACCGGCGGGCGGATCGTCACCCGCCAGTTGTCCGAGGACATCCTGCACGGAATCACCCGCGCCGCGGTCCTGCGCTTCGCCCGCGAGGCGCAGATGGCGGTGGAGGAACGGCCCTTCACCGTGGCGGAGGCAAGAGCGGCCGACGAGGCCTTCATCACCTCGGCCTCGGCCTTCGTGCTGCCGGTGGTGGAGATCGACGGCGCGGCGATCGGCACCGGGCGGCCGGGCTCGGTGGCAACGCGGCTGCGCGAGATCTACCTGGAGGAAAGCCGCAAGGCGGCGATCTGATCCCGACTGCGGGAGCCTCCGGCGGGGGTATTTCGGGCAACGAAGAAGCCCGGGCGCGCCTCAGGCGGTCTGGACGAGATGGAGTGTGACGGCGGCGTAGAACACCCCGCTCGCCGCCAGCACCAGCGCGTGCCAGATCGTATAGTGGAAGGGCAGCCGTTCCCACAGGTAGAAGGCGACGCCGAGCGTATAGACCACGCCCCCGGTGACGATGAGCATGACGACCGGGCCCGAGAGCGTGGCGAGGAGGCCGCCGCCGGCGGCGAGCCCGGCCCAACCCATGCCGAGGTAGAGCGCGAGCGTGAAGGGGCGGAAGCGGTCGGGTGAGACCAGCTTGAGCCCGACGCCCGCAAAAGCCGCACCCCAGAGCCCGGCGAGAAGCCAGAGCCCGTGGCCGGAAAGCAGCGTGAAGGGCGTGTAGGTGCCGGCGATCTTGAGGTAGATCGCCGAGTGGTCGAGACGCTTGAGAAGCCGCGACCAGCGCGGATGGGGCGCCATGTTGTAGAGCGCCGAGCAGAGGATCATGGCGACCAGCGCGGCGCCGTAAACCGAGACGGCGAGGACGCCGGTGAGGTCGCCCCTGAGGAAGGCCGCGGTGGTGATGAGCACCGGCACCGCCACGAGCACGGCGACGAGGCCGGTGACATGGATCACCGCGTCCGAGACACGTTCGGAACGGGTGTAGCCGGAGCGGGTGGCGAGAAGCGTCATCGGGCAAGGATAGCACGGCGCGGCGGCCGGGGCGACGGGCCGGTCGCGGGACTGACGCAAGGTCAGAGGCCGAGAAGCGCGGGCAGGTCGGCCATTGCGGCGAAGGGGCGGGCGCCTTCGGCGGCCAGCCGCGCGCCGTCGTCCCGCGGGGCGTAGCCGAAGCAGGTCATGCCGGCGGCGCGGGCGGCGCGGGCGCCGGGCACGCTGTCCTCCACCACCGCCGCGGCGGCCGGCGCGACGCCGAGCGCCGCGGCGGCGTGGAGGTAGAGATCGGGCGCGGGCTTCGGCCGGCCGACGTCGTGGCGGGAGAAGATGCGGCCCTTCAGGCGGCGGTGGAGGCCGGGGTGCTGGCCGAGGGTGATCTCCATCTTGCGGTGCGGGCCGTTGGAGCCCACGGCATAGGGGATGCCGGCCGCGTCGAGCGCGTCGAGCACCGCCTCGATGCCGGGGATCAGGGCCGTGCCGCGGGCGAGGGCCGCGAACATCTCCTCGTAGATGCTTTCCACCCAGCCGGCCGGCAGGTCGGCGCCGAGGCGGCGCGCGGTCTCGGCGACGCCGGCCATCGTGCCGCCGAGGAAGAGCGCGTGGACCTCGCCGGCGTCGAAGGTCAGGCCGTGGCGGGTGAGGCTTTCCGCGATCACCCGGTCGGTGACGGGTTCGCTGTCGACGAGGACGCCGTCGCAGTCGAAGAGGACGGCGGCGGGTCTCATGCGGGCGCCCTGAGGAGCGTGACGGTGGTGTCGCCGTAGCGGCGGCGGTCGAGAAGGGTGAAGCCCTCGGGCGGGACGGGGGGCAGGCCCTCCTCCCAGACGATCAGCGCGCCGGGGGCGAGCCATTGCCCGGCGACGAGCGAGGCCAGCGCGCGTTCGCCGAGGCCCTTGCCGTAGGGCGGGTCGAGGAAGGCGAGGCTGTAGCCCGGCCCCCGGTTCGGGCCCATGCCGGTGGCGTCGCGGCGCCAGACGTCGGTGGCGCCCATCGCCTGCATCCGTTCGATGTTCTGGCGGAGAAGCGCGCGGGCGGCGGCGCCGTCGTCGACGAAGGCCACCCGGGCGGCGCCACGGCTCAGCGCCTCGAGCCCGAGCGCGCCGGTGCCGGCGAAGAGGTCGAGCACGCGGGCGCCCCCGACCGGATTGCCGTGGGGGCCGTTCATCAGGAGGTTGAAGATCGCCTCGCGGACGCGGTCGGAGGTGGGCCTGAGATGCGCCGCGGCGTCGCCCGCGCCGACCTCGGCCAGCTTCAGCCCGCGCCGCGTGCCGCCGATGATCCTCACCTGAGAAGCGCCTTGAGGTCGGAAGCGGGGTCGGCGATCAGCGCCGGATCGGGCGAGCGGCCGGCCTCGATCAGCCGCTTGCCGATCATGTAGGCGCGAGCGTCGTTCATCGCGTCGAGCGCGAGGAGCGTGGCGCCGCGGTAATACCAGACGCTGAGCGCGCCGCCCTCGCCCGGACGGGTGACGATGCGGTCGTAGCCGGCGTTGAGCCCGGCGATCTGGAGCTTGACGTCATACTGGTCTGACCAGAACCACGGTTTCGCGTGGTAGGGGGTGCCGGCGCCGAGCATGTTGGCGGCCACCGCCTCGGCCTGGTCGATGGCGTTGCCGACGCTTTCGAGCCGGATGCGGCCCTCGCCGTGGGGGAAGGAGGCGCAGTCGCCCGCCGCCCAGACATGCGGCGCCGAGGTGCGGCCCAGTTCGTCGGTGCGGATGCCGTTGTCGACCGCGATGCCGGCGTCCCCGGCCAGTTCGGTATTGGGCAGGATGCCGATGCCGACGACGACGAGATCGGCGGCAAGTTCGCTGCCGTCCGCCAGCAGGGCGCCGGTGACGCGGCCCTCGCCGGTCAGGCGGGAAAGGCCGGCGCCTTCGAGGATGCGCACGCCGTGGTTCTGGTGCAGGCGGCGGAAGAAATCCGCCGTCTCGGGCGCTGCGACGCGCTGGAGGATGCGGGGAGCGGCCTCGATCAGCGTGACCTTCAGCCCGAGCTTCGCCGCCACCGCCGCAGCCTCGAGCCCGATGTAGCCGCCGCCGACGATCAGCGCGCGGGCGCCCCTGCGGAAGGCCGGCGCCATCCGGTTGACATCGGCGAGCGTGCGGACGGTGAAGACGTTGTCCAGATCGCCGCCAATCGCCGCCGGAAGCTGACGGGGGCGCGAGCCGGTGGTGAGCGCGAGGTCGTCGTAGGAAAGCGTCTCGCCGCCCTGGAGGCGGAGGCTGCGGGCTTCGGTGTCGATCGCCTCCACCCGCGTGGAAAGCCGCAGCGTCACGGCCTGTTCGTCCCAGAACGCGGGCGCGCGAAGGTGGAGGCGTTCCAGCTCCATCTCGCCGAGGAGATAGGCCTTGGACAAGGGCGGGCGCTGGTAGGGGGGCTGCGGCTCCTCGCCGATCAGGGTGACGGGGCCCTGGTGGCCGAGCGCCCTGAGCTTCGCGGCGAGCGAGGCACCTGCCTGGCCCGCGCCGACGATGACGATCCCGCCCATGTCATTTCCTCTCTGGTGGCCCGCGCGGCGGACCCTATATCGTGGCGGCGGGAAAACGCAACGAGCGAGGACATTTGCGATGGCGATCGAGACGGGGCAGCGGCTGCCCGGCGCGACGATGCTGAGGATGGGAGAGAAGGGGGCGGAGCCGGTCGATCTGGGCGAAAGGCTGAAGGGGCGCAAGGTGGTGGTCTTCGGCCTGCCGGGCGCCTTTACCGGCACCTGTTCCACCGTCCACCTGCCGAGCTTCATCCGCACCGCCGAGAGGTTTCGTGCCAAGGGGGTGGACGAGATCATCTGCGTCGCCGTCAACGACCCCTTCACGCTGAGGGTGTGGGGCGAGGCGACCGGCGCCGCGGCGGCGGGGATCACGCTTCTGGGCGACAGCGGCGGGGCCTTCACCAAGGAGCTGGGGATGGAGTTCGACGCGCCGGCGATCGGGCTTTACGGCCGCTCGAGGCGCTATGCGGCGGTGGTCGAGGATGGCGTGGTGACGCATGTGCAGATCGACAGGCCGGGCGAGTGCAGCCTGTCGACCGGCGAGGCGCTGCTGGAGGCGGTCTGAGGGGGAGGGGCAGCCTTTGCCGTGACAGGCGAAGGGCGGCGGCCAACCGCGGGCGGGCGCTGCGCCACGCCGGGTCTGGGCAGTTTATGGTGCCGCTCATCCCAACGGTTGTTCTGCTGGTGAGGTCGCAGTGCGCCCGCCCTGGGGGGCGGTCGGGCGCCGCCCGGGCTGGGCGCCCGGGCGAGACGGCGGGGGGCGGCCCATGCAAGGCACGCGGACGACGGCACCCCACCGCGGCATACCGCCACCCTTCCCGTCGGAAACGGGAGCGCGGGTTTCGGACGCCCGCCCCGCTCAGTCCCGGTCCGGCCCGCCGTCACGGGCGTGGAGTTCGCACAGGCAGGTCACCGGCGCGCCGTGATCGGCCTGCACCTCGGCCTCTCCGGCCAGCCGGTCCATGCGCAGCGCGAGCGTGAGGTCGAGTGCGGAAAGCCCGCCGCAGTCATGGGTGGTGAGCGTCGCGTCGACGGTGTTGTAGATGTTGGTCCATTCCGGGTGGTGGTTGAGCTTCTCGGCGGCCAGCGCGGCGCGTGACATGAAGCCCCAGGCTTCGGAGAAGCTTCGGAACTTCCAGATCTTGCGGATCGCGTCGCGGCCTTCGACGGCGCGCCAGCCGGTGGCGCCGAGCCGGCCGAGGGCGGCCTCGCGTTCCGGTCCCTGCGGCAGCAGTGCGGATTGGCTCATGGCGTTCCTCCTTCGGGTTCAGCCCTCTTTCGGCGGCATCGCCGCGTTGTCGGCGTCGTTGGCGCGCTGGAGCGCGGGGCGGGCACTGATGCGCTCCCAATAGGCCTGGAGCGCCGGGCGCGGCTCGATCGTGCCGAACCTGAGCCCCCAGCCGATCTGCGAGCCGGTGGCGACGTCGGCGGCAGAGAAAGCATCGCCGGCGAGGTAGGGGGTGCGCGAAAGCTGGGATTCCAGCGCGTCGAGCGCGCCGGAAAGCGTTCCGAAGCCCACCATGCGGCGCCGCTCCTCGGGCACCTCGAACCCGAGCGCCTTGAGGATCACCGCCGCCTCGAAGGGTCCGGCGCCGAAGAAGAGCCAGCGGTAATAGGCGGACCGGTCGACGGGGGCAAGGCCGGCGTCCGGGAAGGCATCGGCGAGATAGGCGCAGATCGCCGCGTATTCGGTGACCACGCGCGGCCCGTGCACCAATGCCGGAACCTTGCCCATCGGGTTGATGGCGAGGTATTCCGGCGCCTTCATCGCCGGTCCGTAGTCGAGATAGCGCACCTCGTAGGGCTGGCCGATCTCCTCCAGCATCCAGCGGGCAATGCGGCCGCGCGACATCGGGTTGGAGTAGAGCACGAGCGAGTCGGTCATCGGTTTCTCCTGGCTTTCGCCGATTGTCGGGGGCGGGGGGGCAAGTTTCAATGCTCCGGGCGGGTATTCCGGGCGGGCGGTCCGTCCTGCGGCGCAGCCTTGCGGAAGGGACCGTAGTCGCTCAGGACCTCGATCTCCTGCCCCACCGCCTGCGCCTCGGCCTCAAGGAAGCGGGCGACGGCGGCGCGGAACGAGGGATCGGCGATCCAGTGCAGCGAATGCGTCTGGCTTGGCAGGTAGCCGCGGGCGAGCTTGTGTTCGCCCTGCGCGCCGGCCTCGACGCGGGCGAGGCCGTGGACGATGGCGTGGTCGATCGCCTGGTAGTAGCAGCATTCAAAATGCAGGAAAGGGTGGTCCTCCAGCGCGCCCCAGTAGCGGCCGAAGAGCGTGTCGCGGCCGACGAGGTTCAGGGCGCCCGCGACGGGCCGGCCCTCGCGTTCGGCGAGGACGAGCAGCACGTCGTCGCGCATCGTCTCGTGCAGGATGTCGAAGAAGGCGCGGGTCAGGTAGGGCCTGCCCCATTTGCGGCTGCCGGTGTCCTGGTAGAAGGTCCAGAACGCATCCCAATGGCGGGGCTCGATCGCGGCGCCGGAAAGCCGCCGGATGGTGCCGCCGAAGTCTCGCGCCGCCGCGCGTTCCTTGCGGATCGCCTTGCGCTTGCGCGAGGAGAGCCGGGCAAGGAAGGCGTCGAAATCGGCGTAGCCCCCGTTCACCCAGTGGAACTGCTGGGAGACGCGGGCCATGAGGCCCTGGGCGGCGCCGGCCGCGGCCTCCTCGGCGGTGCAGAAGGTGACATGGGCCGAGGAGAGGCGGTTGTCGGCGGCGATCTCGACCATCGCCCGGATCAGCGCGGCGCATCCCGGCGTTTCCCATCCGGGCTTCGTCAGGAACCGCCTCCCGGTGACGGGGGTGAAGGGCACCGCCGACTGGAGCTTGGGGTAGTAGCGCCGGCCGGCACGTTCCCAGGCCTCGGCCCAGGAGAAGTCGAAGATGTATTCGCCCTGGCTGTGGCTTTTCAGATAGAGCGGCATCGCTGCAACGGCCTGGCCCGCCGCCCGGACGACAAGGTGGTGCGGCTGCCAGCCGGTGCCGGGGCCGACCGAGCCGGAGCGTTCCAGCGCGGCAAGGAAGCGGTGGGTGGTGAAGGGATCGATGGGGCGGCCGCCGCCCGCGGCCTCGGGGCAGGCACAGGCATCCCAGTCGGCCGCGGCGATGTCGCCGAGGCTGGCCAGTGCGGTCACTTCGAGGGCGATCTCGTCCATTGCGCGGTCCTTCCCCGGAGATGGGGGCGGCAGGCGGGGCGCGTCAAGCCGGGATCGCTGCGGCATAGCCCTCGAAGGTCACGTTGGCGGCAATCCGGCGGGCCTCCGCCTCGGCCGCGGGCGAGCGGATCGTCCAGCAGAGGACGGCCGCACCCTGCGCCCTGAGGTCGGTCACCCGCGGGCGGGAAAGGTCGGCGGCCTCGTGGCTGATGAAGCTTGCCCCTGCTGCGTCGTAGTCGGGGATTTCCCGCAGCCGGTCGCGGACGGCGGGGGTCAGGAGCGGCCAGTCTTCGGGCGCATAGGCCGAGGTGGTGAGCCCGCGCGGGCGGCCCGGCGCGGCGCGGGCCAGCGCCGCCACGGAATGCGGGTTGAAGGACATCAGCGCAACCGGGCCCGCGTAGCCTTCCAGCGCCGCTGCGACCGCATCTTCGAGCGGGCCGACGGCGGGGCCCATCGCGCCGTCCTGGTCCTTGATCTCGATCAGCAGGGGCACGCGCCCGGCGACGAGGGCGAGCATCCCGGCCAGCGTCGGGATACCCTCGTCGCAATCGAGGAGGCGCGTGGCGCCAAGCTCGGCCGAGGTGCGGCCGGCGATGCGGCCCGGCAGCCCGGTCAGCCGCTTCATGTCGTAGTCGTGGAACACCATCGGCACGCCATCGGCCGAGGGTTGGACGTCGCATTCGATGCCGTAGCCCGCGGCGATGGCGGCGCGAAAGGCGGCGGGCGAGTTTTCCGGCCGGCCGGCGGTGCGGTCGTGCAGCGCGCGGTGCGCGATCGGCGCACGAAGGAAGGCGCCGGGCAGGGGCACCGGGGCCGCGAGGATGGCCGGGGCGGCGGGGTGCGGGGCGGCGGCCATCAGGCGACCTGGAAGACCGCCTCGATCTCCACCGCGACGCCGAGCGGCAGGGCGGGGGCCGAGACCGCGGCGCGGGCGTGGCGGCCGGCCTCGCCGAAGACCGCGACCATCAGGTCGGAGCAGCCGTTGATGACCTTGGGCTGGTCGGTGAAATCCGGCGTGGAGTTGACGAAGCCGGTCAGCTTCACCACCCGCACCACGCGGCCAAGGTCGCCGCCAAGCGCCGCACGGGCCTGGGCGATGAGGCTGAGGCCGCAGCGGCGGGCGGCCTCGGCCCCTTCCGCGAGGTCCATCGTGTCGCCAAGCCGCCCCCTGATCAGGCCGTCGGGGCCCTGCGAGATCTGGCCGGAGACGAAGAGCAGGTCGCCCGAGCGCACATAGGGCACGTAGTTCGCCGCCGGTGCCGGCGCGTCGGGCAGGGTGAGCCCAAGCTCGGCAAGGCGGGCGTCGATGGTTCCGGGCATGGTCTCTCCTTCCGGGCTGACGGGGCGAATCCGCCCCCGGCGCGGAGGTTAGCGGCCCGGTCCGGCGGGGGGAAGGGCGGCCGGGTCAGAGCGGAAGGACCAAGCGCGGCAGGAGCCGGCCGGGGACGGCGGGGCTCGGGGCCTCTCCGGCCGGATGGGCGCCCATCCGCAGGAAGAACCCTGCGGCGCCGGGATCGCTGTCGATGACAAGGTCGTGCGCCCCTGCCGCCCGTGCCGCCCGCGCGGCCTCGGCGAAAAGCGCCGTGCCTGCACCCGTGCGCAGCGCCCTCGGCTCGACATAGAGCTTCGCCAGCGTGGCCATCTGGCCGCCTGTCGTCACCTGCCCGACGCCGATCGCGTGGCCGCGCCGTTCGGCCACGGCGACATGCGAGCCGACGAGGTCATCGGGCCGCAGCTCCAGGAACGGCCGGCAGGCGGCGATGAAACCGGCGCTGTAGCCCCAGACGGCTTTCGAGCGCAGGCAGAGAAGCGACAGGTTCGCAAGGTCGCCCGGAAGGGCGGGTCTAATGCGGATCGGACTGTCAGCTCTCCCGGAAAGCACGGTTGAAATACTCCGCGAGCGGCTTCACCAGATAGGCAAGCGGCGTGCGTTCGCCCGTGCGGATGAATACCTCGACGGGCATTCCGGGGATGATGGCATGTCCTTCGAGTTTGGCAAGTTCGCCGGGGCCGAGAACGACCTCGGTGCGGTAATATGCCGCTTTGCTTTGCTCGTCGGTCAGGGCGTCGGCGGAGATCCGCGTCACCCGGCCGAACAGCTCGGGCGTGGTGCGGCTGTCGAGGGCGGCGAAGCGCAGCGCGACCTCCTGGCCCACGCGCACCTCGTCGACATGGATCGGAGAGACCCGGGCGGCGATGACGAGGGGACGGTCCTGCGGCACGAGATAGAGCACCGGTTCGGCCGGGCGGATCACCGCGCGCGGGGTCGTGACCTGAAGCGCATGGACGATGCCCGAGACCGGGGCGCGGATTTCCAGCCGGTCGACCTGTTCGCTGAGCGCGCGGCGCCGCTCGGCCAGCTCCAGCTCCCGGTAGCCCAGATCGCGGAGCTGGCTGTTGGCCTCTTCCCGCCGGGCACTGCCGCGCTTCAGGATCTCGATGTCGATCTCGGTCACCTTGCCCTCGGCCTCGGCCCGGGCGGCGTCAAGCTCGCCGGCGACACCCGCGAGCCCCGCCTTCTCGCGTTCGAGCGCGAGAACGCGGCCGGCCGGGGTGAGCCCCTTGTCGAGGAGCGCGGTGAGGTCGGCGAGCTCCTTGCCGATCAGGACGAGCTGGCTGTCGGCCGCGGCGCGCTGGGCGGCGATACCGTCGATCTGGTTGGCGATCTGGGCGCGGCGGCGCTGCAACTGGTCGATTTCGTTGGCCTCGGTTTCCGCCTTCGCGGCGAAAAGCCGTTCCTGTCCGGTCATCAGCGCGGCGATCTCCGGGTCCTTGCTGCCCGAGCGCAGGAGTTCCTCCGGGAAGGCGATCCGCTTCGCGTCGTCGCGCTCGGCCTCCAGCCGGCCACGGCGGGCGAGGATTTCGAAGAACTGGCCCTCGACGATCGTGAGTTCGGAGGCGAGAAGCGTCCCGTCGAGCCGGACCAGCGGCGCGCCCGCCGCGACATGGTCCCCGTCCTTGACGAGGATCTCGGTCACCACCCCGCCGTCGGGATGCTGGACGACCTGGCGGTTCTGATCGACCTCCACCTGGCCGCCCGCCACGACGGCGCCGGCGATGCGGGTGGTCACCGACCAGAGCCCGAAGCCGCCGAGAAGGAGCGCGAGCGCGAAAAGCCCGAGAACGACGGGCCCGCGCGCCGAGGGAACCCTGGGCGGAACGCCTCCGGTCATGTCACGCCTCCCATTCCGGGGGCGCGGGCGATGTCTGTCGCGTTCCGGACCATGCTTTTCAAAACCTCGTCGCGCGGCCCGTAGGCCCGGCGCATGCCGCCGTCGAGGAACAGGATCTGGTCGCATTCCTGGATGGCGGCGGGCCGGTGGGCCATGATCAGGACCGAGCGCCCGTCGGCCTTCATCGCCCGGATCGCGGCGTTGAGCGCCATCGAGCCGTCGTTGTCGAGGTTCGAGTTGGGCTCGTCGAGGACCAGGATCACCGGGTCGCCATAGAGCGCCCGGGCGAGCCCGATGCGCTGGATCTGGCCGCCCGAAAGGCGCCCGCCGGCCTGGGCGACGCGGGTGTCGTAGCCCTCGGGCAGGTCGAGGATCATCTGGTGCGCCGCGGCCTTCTGCGCGGCGGCGACCACGGCGGCGGCGTCGGGCAGCGGGGCGAGGCGGGCGATGTTCTCGGCGATCGTGCCGTCGAAGAGCGTCACCCGCTGCGGCAGGTAGCCGATCTGGGCGCCGAGCACGTCGGGGTCATACTGGTCGAGCGTGGCGCCATCGAGCCTGATCCAGCCTCCCGCCGGGCGCCAGACTCCGGTGAGCGCGCGGGCGAGCGTGGACTTGCCAGCGCCGGAAGGGCCGATGACGCCAAGCGCCTGACCCGGTTCCAGCCGGAACGAGACCATGCGGAGCGCCGCCTGCGTCTGCCCCGGCGGGACGACGGTGAGCTGGTTGGCCTCGAGCACCGCGCGGGGCTTCGGCAGTGCGGTGCGGGGCGCGGCGGGCGGCACGGCGGTGAGCAGCCTCGCGAGGCGGCCCCACGCCTCCTGCGCGCGCTGGACCAGCGCCCAGCCGCCGATCGCCTGTTCGACGGGCGCGAGCGCGCGGCCCATCAGGATCGAGGAGGCGACCATCGCGCCGGGCGTGAGTTCCCCCTTCAGCACCAGAAGCGCGCCCACGGCGAGCATCGCCGATTGCAGGAAGAGCCGGAAGGTGCGGGAGAAGATCGAATAGATGCCGGACTGGTCCGAGGCCGAGATCGAACCGGCGAGAGCCTCGCCCCGCGCGGCGGCCCAGCGTTCGAAGGTCGCGCCGCGCATGCCCATGCTCTGTACCAGGTCGGCCTCGTCGCGAAGCTGGTCGGCCATCCGGTCGGCCCGCAGCGTCGCGGCATGGGCGGCGAGGACCGCCCGGCGGGTGTTGGCCTGGTTGAGCACGGTGATGACGACGAGCACCAGCCCGCCGGCGATCGCCGTCCAGCCGAGCCAGGGGTGGAAGACGAAGACGGCGGCAAGGAAGACCGGCGCCCAGGGCGCGTCGAAGAGGGCAAGGAAGACCGGGGCGGCGACGAACTGGCGGATCGCCTCGAGGTCGCGCAGGCCCGAGGCCGCGGCCTGATCGCCGGGGGCAAGTGCTGCCCGCGCCAGCATCGCGGCATAGACGCGCCGGTCGAGCCGCGCCTGCAGGCCGGCGGCGAGCCGCGCCATGATCCGGCCACGCGCGAGATCGAGAAGGCCCATCGTCAGGAACAGGAAGGTCACGAGCGCGAAGAGCGCGGCCAGCGTCTCTTCCGAGCGGCTGCCGAGGACGCGGTCGTAGACCTGGAGCATGAAGAGCGGGCCGGTGAGCATCAGGAGGTTGACGAAGACCGAGAAAAGCGCCACCGCCGCGAGAAGACCGCGGCCCTCGGCGCGGGCTGCGCGCAACTCTTCCCGCCCCGGCGCGGTGTCGATCCGCATCATCGCTCGTCTCCTGCCTCGGCGGAAACCCCGCCGATCGGGGCGCTGTTCCGGTGCCGTGTCTTGCCTCGGGCGGGCAAGGCTTTTAAGCCTTGTCCCGGCCGGGTGGCGCCCCGTCCGGCGGTTTTGCAGGAAGATTCGGACAAAATGTTGACGATTTCAATGCCAAGTGCCGGTCCGGCCCGTGCCGCGGGGGCGCTTGTTGCGGCGGCGCTTCTGCTTGCGGGCTGTGCAAAGCAGGAGCCGGGGGCGGAATTCAACGATCCCTTCGAGGCGGAGAACCGCGCCGTGCACAACGCCAACGTCGCGCTCGACCGCACGGTCTTCGGCGGCGGCAGGCCCGACCGCAAGCCGTTCCTGCCGGCGCCGGTGGCCGCGGGGCTTGCGAACTTTTCCGACAACCTCGGGATGCCCTCGGCGGTGCTCAACAGCCTGTTGCAGGGAAGGCCGGACCCGGCGGTGAGGAACGCCGCGCGGTTCGTGATGAACACGACGGCGGGCCTCGGCGGCTTCCTCGACCCGGCGACGGCCGTCGGGCTTTACGCCGAGGGCACCGATTTCGGCGAGACGCTGCATGTCTGGGGTGCGCCCGAAGGCGCCTTCCTGGTGCTGCCGCTGGCGGGGCCCTCGACCGAGCGCGACGTGGCGGGCAAGGTCGTCGATTTCGTCATCGACCCGCTGAACGGCGCCTTCGGCGAGCCCGAGAAATACTACGTTGCGGCGGCCAAGCTCGGCGGCAAGGTCGCCGACCGGCAGCGCTATGGCGACGTGATCGACGACATCCTATATAACAGCGCTGACAGCTATGCGCAGATGAGGCTGCTCTATCTGCAGAACCGCCACTATGAGCTTGGCATCGAGGCCGAGGTGTTCGACCCGTACGAGGACCCTTATGGACAGTAGGATTTCCCGCCGCGCCCTGATCGCTGCCGTGCCCGCCGGTGCGGCCCTTGCGCTCTTGCCGCGGGGGGTGCTGGCGCTCGACGTGGGCGGCGCGCGGGCGCTGATCGACAAGGCGATCGGCGACGTCAACCGCGTCATCAACTCGGGCAAGCCCGAATCCGCGATGTACAAGGATTTCGAGCAGATCTTCGTGCGCTACGCCGATGTCCGCTATATCGCGCAAAGCGCGCTGGGCCCGGCCGGGCGGGGGGCGGACAAGGCGGTGATGAACGCCTATGTCAAGGCGTTCCAGGGCTATATCTCGCGCAAATACGGTAAGCGGTTCCGCGAGTTCATCGGCGGCCGGATCGAGGTGACGGACGCCCGGCCCCTGAAGAGCTTCTTCGAGGTGATCTCGGTCGCCCATCTCAAGGGCCAGTCGCCCTTCGAGGTGCGCTGGCATGTCTTCGACAAGTCGGGCAAGAACCAGTTCTTCAACATCATCATCGAGGGCGTGAACATGCTCGCGGCCGAGCGCACCGAGATCGGCGCGATGCTGGACAGGAACCGGGGCGACATCGCCGCGCTGACGGCAGTCCTCCAGAAGACCGGCTGAGGCCCGGCCGCGCAGCCGTGCCGGCCGCTGCCATCAGTCGCGGCGGCCGAGGATGTTGGTGAGAATGTCGACGAGGCTTTCGCCGCCCTGCTCAGGTGCCGGTGCCTGGGCCTGGCCCGGGTAGGGCGCGAGCTGGCCGGGATAGGGCTCTGCCGCGCCGCCGCCGATCTGCCCGCCGGCCTGGTAGACCTCGCCCTGGTAGGCTGGCGGCGGCAGGTCCTCGGGCCGGATCATCGGCAGGGGCGCGGGCGGCAGGTCAGCCTCGACCCGGGCCATCACCTCGTGCCAGATTTCGGCCGGAAGGCCGCCGCCGGTGACCCCGGTCAGGGGCTTGTTGTCGTCGTTGCCCATCCAGACTCCGACGACATAGTCGGCGGTGAAGCCGATGAACCAGGCATCGCGGTAGTCCGAGGTCGTGCCGGTCTTGCCGGCCGCCTCGTGCCCGTCGAGCCTGGCGCGGCGGCCGGTGCCGCGCTCGATCACCTGGGTCATCATGTAGGTGAGCTGGCGCGCGGCACTTTCCGAGATCACCCGCTCGCCCATGCCGCCCTCCTGGCCCATCAGCGCGGCGTCGTCACTCTGGATGCGCAGCTCGACGAGGCCGTAGGGATGGACCGAGGAGCCGCCGTTGAGGATGCCGGCATAGGCGCCAGTCATGTCGAGGAGCGTCGCCCCCGAGGCGCCGAGAACGATGGCCGGCCCCTGGGCAAGCTCCGATTGCAGGCCGAAATCGGCGGCGACCTTGCGCACCGCCTCGAGCCCGACGGCCTGGCTGAGCCGCACCGTGGCGGTGTTGATCGAATGGGCGAGCGCGTCGGTCAGCGTCATCATACCGCGAAACTCGGGCTCGTAGTTCTTCGGCGACCATTCGCCGGAGCCCTTGACGTAGAGGGTGATCGGGGCATCGTCGATGGCCGAGTTCATCGTGTAGCCCATGTCGAGTGCTGCGGCATAGACGAAGGGCTTGAAGGTCGATCCGGTCTGGCGGATCGCCTGCGTCGCGCGGTTGAAGGCGCCGCTCACCTGATTGTTGCGCCCGCCCACCATTGCCCGCACCGCCCCGTCGGCCGACATCACGACGATCGCCGCCTGGGCCTTCGACCCGGCCTTGACCTTGGTTTCGAAGACGTAGTCGAGCGCCTCTTCCGCCCGCTTCTGGATCGTCTGGTCGAGCGTGGTGCGGATGATCACGTCCTCGGTGGTGTCCTGGGTCAGGAAGGCGGGGCCCGATTCCATCACCCAGTCGGCGAAATAACCGCCCGCGCGCGCCTCGGCCGCCTTCGACAGCCGCGCCGGGTTGGCGAGCGCGTCCCTGAACTGCGATTCGGTCAGGTAGCCCTGGTCGTGCATCAGCCCCAGCACCACCGCAGCGCGGCCCTGCGCGCGTTCCAGGCTGGCGGTCGGGGCGTAGCGCGTGGGCGCCTTGAGAAGGCCCGCCAGCATAGCCGCCTCGGCCGGGGTCACCTCGTTCGCGGACTTGCCGAAGTAGCGCTGGCTCGCCGCCTCGAAGCCGCGGGCGCCGGCGCCGAGATAGGCGCGGTTGAGGTAGAGCGTCAGGATGCTGTCCTTGCCGTATTTCGCCTCCATCGCGAAGGAGAAGGGCACTTCCTTGATCTTGCGCATCAGGCTCGACTGGCGGCAGTCGGCCTCGTAGTCGGCCTCGGTCTTCCACGCCTTCGGGTCGTAGGGCACGCCGAGGCAGATCAGCTTGGCGACCTGCTGGGTGATGGTCGAGCCGCCGTTGCCCTCGAGCGGGCCGCGCCCCTCGGCCAGGTTGATGCGGACCGCACTGGCGATGCCGCGCGGCGAGATGCCGAAATGGCGGTAGAAGCGCTTGTCCTCGGTGGCGACGATGGCATTGCTGAGCGAGGGAGAGACGGTTTCCGCGGTGATCGTGCCGCCGAAGGTCTCGCCCCGCCAGGCAAAGACCTTGCCGTCGCGGTCAAGCAGCGTGACCGAGCCGCGGGTGCGCGCGTCGATCAGCGCCTCGAGCGGCGGAAGCTGGGCGTAGAAGTAGAGCGTGGCGAGGCCGACGACGATCGCGCCCATCGCCGCCAGCCGCCAGCCCACGCCCCAGAGCGCCCGCCAGACCAGCCGGAAAAGCCCGGCGACAAGGCGGATCGGCCAGGCCATCCGGCGTGCCGGCCGGCGCGACCGCGCCGATTTCGGCTTCGGTGCGGGCTTCGGTGCGGGCTTCGGCTTTGCCGGGGCCGCCGGCGCGGCGCCGTAGCGCCGGTCTGCCACCAGGGGAGGCTTCCTGCCGCCTGTCTGTTTCATGCGTTGCGTCCGTTGCCTGCCCGTTTTCGGCGACCATACAGGACGCCGGCGGAAATGTGGAGCGGGGGACGTTCACGATTCGCGCCTTTGCGCCGGAGCCGGGTGGTGGCGCGGCGCTCGCGGGCCGGTCGCGGCGAACGAGATCCGCCGCAAATTTCGGCCCCCCCGCCCGCGGCTGCACAGATTTCCGGCAAAGCCCGGCCGCGCCGCCCCGCCGGAGCGGTGCGCAGGTTGTGTCGCCGGCTGGCGCTGTGCCCGCTTGGCCCGATGGCGCGGGCAGCGGAGAACCGGGGATGAGGATGACGAAGACACTGGAATGGGTGGCCATTGCGGCCCTGGTGATGGGTTTGCCGGCGCTGGCGCAGGAAACCGCGGGTGCGGCGCCGGTCGTCGACAAGGGCGACGTGGCCTGGATGATGACCTCCTCGCTTCTGGTCCTGTTCATGATCGTGCCGGGGCTTGCGCTGTTCTACGGCGGCCTGGTCCGGGCGAAGAACATGCTGTCGGTCATGATGCAATGCACGGTGATCGCCGCGGTGGTGATGATCGTCTGGGTGCTCTGGGGCTATTCGATCGCCTTCGGCGGTGGCACCTCGCCCTTCTGGGGCGGCTTCGGCAAGCTGTTCCTGAAGGGCGTGACGATGGAATCCACGGCCGCAACGTTCAGCGACGGGGTGGTGCTTCCGGAATATGTCTTCATCGCCTTCCAGATGACCTTCGCGGCGATCACGCCGGCGCTGATCGTGGGCGCCTTCGCGGAACGCGCGAAGTTCGCGGGCGTGGTCCTGTTCGTCGTGCTCTGGGCGACGTTCGTCTACTTCCCGGTTGCCCACATGGTGTGGGACGCGGCGGGGCTGATCTTCGGCATGGGCGCGATCGACTTTGCCGGCGGCACCGTGGTGCACATCAACGCGGGCGTGGCGGGGCTTGTCTGGGCGATCGTTCTCGGGCCGCGGACCGGCTACGGCCGCGACAACATGGCGCCGCATTCGATGACGCTGACGATGGTGGGCGCAGCGATGCTCTGGGTCGGCTGGTTCGGCTTCAACGCCGGCTCCAACCTCGAGGCCAGCGCGGGGGCGACGCTCGCCATGCTCAACACCTTCGTGGCGACGGCGGCGGCGATCCTGAGCTGGTCGGCCGTCGAGGCGCTGGCGCGCGGCAAGGCCTCGGGTCTCGGGGCGGCCTCGGGCATGGTCGCGGGCCTTGTCGCGATCACCCCGGCGTGCGGGACGACCGGGCCGGTGGGCGCGATCCTCCTCGGCCTCGCGGTGTCGCCGGTCTGCTATGTCTTCGTCTCGACGGTGAAGGCGCGCTTCGGCTATGACGACAGCCTCGACGTCTTCGGCGTCCACGGCATCGGCGGGATCGTCGGTGCGGTCGGCACCGGCATCCTCTGCGCGCCCTCGCTCGGCGGCACTGGTTTCGTGGTCGAGGCGGGCACGATGGGCGCGCAGGTCGCGGCACAGCTCAAGGCGGTGCTGATCACCGCCCTCTGGTCGGGGATCGGCTCGGCGGTGCTGATCCACCTCACCAGGGCCGTCACCGGCATCCGGGTAGGGCGCGACGACGAGCGCCAGGGGCTCGACCTCACCTCGCACGGCGAAAGCGCCTACCACGCCTGACCGGCGCGGGGAGACGCGCCGGAGGGCCCTTCCTATTCCATCGCCGCCGCGGCTGCCTCAGGCGCGGCATGGCGCGGACGGCGGAGCAGGAGGACCAGCGGCATCGCCGCGACCGTCACCCACATCAGCGCCTTGAAGTCGTCGACATAGGCGATCATCGCCGCCTGCTGGGTGACGATGCCGTTGACGATGGTCCAGATCGCGCCGTCGCCATAGGTCGTGCCGAGGCCCCTGAACGCCCCGCCGACGGCGCCCCGCGCGGCCTCGGCGAAGTTGGGGTCGAGTGCGGAGACCCGTTCGGCCAGTTCGGCGTGGTTCACCTGCGTGTTGCGCGCCAGCAGGAGCGTCACGACCGAGATGCCGATCGACGAGCCGATGTTGCGCACGAGGCTGAAGAGCGCGGTCGCGTCGCCGCGGAACTGCGGCTGGATCGTCGCGAAGGCGACGGTGGAGAGCGGCACGAAGACGAGGCCGAGGCCGAGCCCCTGCACCAGCCCCGAAAGGACGACGAGCCGCGCATCCATCTGCGGGCCGAAGCCGGTCATCATGTGAAGCGAGAAGATCGTGAGGCAAAGCCCGGTGAAGACGATCTTGCGCGCATCGACGAGGCGGAGGAGCTTGCCGGCGGCAATCATCGAGATCATCGTGCCGACCCCGCGCGGCGCCATGACCATGCCCGTCGTCATCACCGGATAGCCGAAGATCCCCGACAGCATCGGCGGCAGCAGCGCGAGCGATGCCAGCAGCACGATGCCGACGATGAAGATGAAGACGATGCCGGTGGTGAAGTTGCGGTCGGCGAACATCCGTGGGTCGATGAACGCATGCTCGGTGCCCATGATCCAGATCACGAAGACCCAGAAGCCCGACAGTGCAACCCCGAGTTCGATCCAGATTTCAGCGGCGTTGAACCAGTCCACCTCGCCGCCGCGGTCGAGCATGAGTTGCAGCGCGCCGACGCCGATGGCGAGCGCGGCGAAGCCCGCGAAGTCGAAGCGGCGCAGGCGCCGGGGCATTTCCGGCAGGTAGGCGAGGCAGCCGGCCAGCGCCAGGATGCCGAGCGGGACGTTGATGTAGAAGACCCATCGCCAGTTGAAGCTCTCGGTCAGCCAGCCGCCGAGCGTCGGGCCGATGATCGGGCCGACCATGATCCCGGCGCCCCAGACCGCCATCGCCTGCCCGTGGCGTTCGCGCGGGTTGATGTCGAGAAGGAAGGTCTGCGACAGGGGCACGATCGCCGCGCCGAAGACGCCCTGCGCCATCCGGAACAGCACCATCGAGGTGAGGCTCCAGGCGATGCCGCAGAGCATCGAGGTGGCGACGAAACCGGCGACCGAGGCGATGAACACCTCCTTCCGCCCGAAGCGCTCCGAGAGCCAGCCCGACAGCGGCATGACGATCGCCGAGGCGACGATGTAGGAGGTCAGCACCCAGTTGATCGTGTCGGCGGAGGCGCCGAGATCGGCCCGCATCGACGGCAGCGCCACGTTGGCGATCGTGGTGTCGAGCACCTGCATGATCGTCGCCAGCATCAAGGACAGCGTGATCAGCCCGTGGTGGCGGATCTCGCCGTGGGCAGCGGCGGCAGGGGCGGCGGACATGGCCTAGTCTTCCGCCCCGGCATGGGCCGGCGTGCCGAGCGAGGAGATCAGGGTGTCAAGCCTGGTTTGGGCGTGGGTATCGACCGTGACCGCGGCCGAAAGCCCGGCCCTCAGCCCCGCGAGGTCGGCACCCGGTTCAAGCCTGAGCCGAACCGGAACCCGCTGGGTGACCTTCACCCAGTTGCCGGTCGCGTTCTGGGCGGGAAGGATCGAGAATTCCGCCCCCGTTCCCGCGCCCACCGCCTCGATCGTCGCGGTGTAGTCGCGTCCCGGAAAGGTGTCGAATTCCACCGTCGCCCGCTGGCCCGGCGCCATCTGGCCGATCTGGGTTTCCTTGAAGTTGGCCTCGATCCAGGTGTCGCCGGTCTCCACCAGCGTGAAGAGCGGGCTGCCGGCGGCGACGAACTGGCCGGGCTTGAAGCTGTCGGCCTTGTAGACGACGCCGTCGGCGGGCGCCTTCACCGTGGTCAGCGCGAGGTTGTATTCCGCCTGGTCATGCGCCACCTGGGCCGCGCGGACCTTCGGATGGTCGGCGGCGTCGATCGCGGCATCGCCGCCGAGCGCGGCAAGCGCCGCCTCTACCGCCTGCTTCGCTGCGGCGAGGTTTTCCCGCGCGGTGCTGGCATCGTGGCGGGCGGCGTCGAGCGCGGATTCGGTTCCCGCGCCGCGGCCGGTGATCGTCTCCTGCCGCTTCAGTTCGGCGTCGAGATAGGCGGCGCCGTCCTCGGCGACCTTCTGCTGGGCCAGCGCCACGCGGTAGCTGGCGCGCATCTGGTCGACCGACAGCCGCGCCTCGGCCAGCGCCGCCTCGGCCTGGGCCAGCGCCAGCTCGTAGGGCTGCGGGTCCACCCGGAACAGCGGCGTGCCGGCGGCGACGGTCTGGCTGTCGTCCACATAGACTTCGGTCACGCGGCCGGAAATATCTGAGGCCACCGAGATGCGCGCCTGCTGGACCGCGGCATTCTCGGTCGATTCGTAGCGCCCCGACTCGAGCCAGACCCACCCGCCGGCCAGGATCAGGGCGACGGGCAGGGCCGCCATCAGCAGTTTCTTCGGTCTCTTCTTCGGGGCTTCAGCGGGCATCTTGCGACTCGGGGTTCGGGGACAGGTTGGCGATGATCCGGCCGAGCGTCGCCATCAGGGACTCGCGCGTTCCGGGCGGGAGGCCGGCGAGCGCGTCGGCATAGATCGCCTCGGCGATCTTCTTCGCCTCGGCGAAGGCGGCGCAGGTCTTGGGCGTCGCGGTGACGAGGCGCACCCGACGGTCGGCCGGGTCGGCCTCGCGGGTGATCCAGCCGCCGTCCTGCATCCGGTCGAGCAGGCGCGACATCGAGATCGGCTCGATTTCGAGAAGCCCGGCCAGCCGCGCCTGGGGCGAGGGGCCCTCGCGCATCAGGTGCACGAGGCAGCGCCACTGCGCCGCGCTGAGCCCGAGTTCCGTGGCGCGCGCCTCGAACCGCCTCCGGATCGCCCGGGAGGCGTCGTGGAGGAGAAAACCGAGGCTTTCGTGCGGAGGCGTCAAAAGGCTCATCGGGCCGGTCCGGGAGAAGGTGAGCACATATATGATAAGCAAGCTTAGTATTGCAAGGGGCAGATGCGGCCTGACGCCGTGCACTCCGGCCGGAACCCGGAAGGTGATGTGCCGCGCCCCCACCCGACCCGCCCGGGCACCCGCCCGCGGTCTGCCGCCGATCTTCGCGCCTGTCCCGATCCGGGGGTGTTCCGACGCCCGCTCAGACGCCGGTGGCGAGAATCGCGCGGGCGAGGATCGGCACCGTCCTCGCATTCAGCCCGGCGATGTTCAGCCGCGAATCGCCGACCATATAGATGCCGTGCTCGGCCTTCAGCCGCTCCACCTGTTCGGGGCTGGCGCCGAGGCGGGAAAACATGCCGCGGTGCTGGGCGATGAAGCCGAAGCGGTCGGAACCCGAGAGGTCGCGCAGTTCGCGCGCGAGCGTCTCGCGGAGCGCGAGCATGGAAAGCCGCACCTCCTCCAGCTCCGTCTCCCATTCGGCCCGCAGCGCGGGGTCGGTCAGGATCATGGTGACGAGACGGGCGCCGTGGTCGGGCGGGAAGGAAAAGTTCTGCCGGTTGAGGAAGGCAAGCGTGCCCTGCGTCACCTCGCGGCGCGACGGATCCGACAGCGCGATCAGCGCGCCGGTGCGCTCGCGGTAGATGCCGAAGTTCTTGGAGCAGGAGGCGGCGACCAGCACCTCGGGCAGCCGCCCGGCGATCAGCCGCACCCCGGCCGCATCCGCCTCCAGCCCGTCGCCGAAGCCCTGGTAGGCGATGTCGACCATCGGCACCGCGCCGGTCCTTTCCAAGAGATCCGCGACCTCGGCCCACTGCGGCAGCGTCAGGTTGGCGCCGGTGGGGTTGTGGCAGCAGCCGTGCAGCAGCACCACGTCGCCCGCCTTCGCGCCGGCGAGATCCGCCATCATCGCGGCAAAATCCACCGCCCGGGTGTCGCCGTCGAAATAGCGGTAGGGCGCGACGGTCATCCCGAGATAGTTCAGGATCGAGAGGTGGTTGGGCCAGGTCGGGTCGGAGACCCAGACCCGCGCGCCGGGCGAGGCCATGCGGATCAGCTCGAACCCCTGCCGCACCGCGCCGGTGCCGCCGGGGGTGGCGACCGAGGCGATGCGCTCCGCCGCGATGGCGGGGCCGAGGACCAGCCGGGACAGCGCCTCGTTGAACGCCGGTTCCCCGGCAAGGCCGGTGTAGGTCTTGGTCGTCTCGCTCTCCCAGAGCTGCCGCTCGGCCGCCTTCACCGCGCGCATGACGGGCGTGTTGCCGGTCGCGTCCTTGTAGACGCCGACGCCGAGGTCGATCTTGCCTTCGCGCGGGTCGGCGCGGAACTGGCCGATCAGTTGCAGGATCTTGTCCGCGGGCTGCGGCCTGAGGCTGTCGAACATGGTCCTATCCCCTGGCGACCTTGAGGTCGTTGTACATGCCCCATTCGGCCCACGAGCCGTCGTAGAGCGAATGGTCGCGCTTGCCGAGCCGTTCGAGCGCGAGGCTTAGGATCGCCGCCGTCACGCCCGAGCCGCAGGTGGTGATCGCGGGCTTGCCGAGGTCCGCCCCGGCGGCGGCGAAGGCGGCGCTGAGGCCCTCGGGCGACTTCATCGTGCCGTCCTCGTTCAGGAGCGTGCGGTAGTGCACGTTCTTCGAGCCGGGGATGTGGCCGGGACGGAGGCCGGGGCGCGGCTCGGGCTCGGTGCCGGCGAAGCGGCCGGGGCTGCGGGCGTCGAGAATCTCGTGGTCGCCGAGCTTTGCCGCGGCGGCGACCTGGGTGACGTCGCGCACCAGATGCGCCTGGCGGCTGACGGTGATGTGGCGGTCGCGCAGGATCGGCGCCATGTCCTCGACCGGCCGCCCCTCGGCCAGCCACTTCGGGAAGCCGCCGTCGAGCACCGCGACATCGGTCTTGCCCATCAGCCTGAAGAGCCACCAGACGCGGGCGGCCGAGAAGAGCCCGGCACCGTCGTAGACCACGACCTGATGGCCGTCGCCCACGCCCATCGCCCGCATCCGGCTGACGAACTTCTCGGGCGGCGGCGCCATGTGCGGCAGCTCCGACCGCTGGTCGGAAATCTCGTCGATGTCGAAGAACCGCGCGCCGGGGATGTGGGCGGCCTCGTATTCCGCCTTCGGATCGCGGCCCGCGTCGGGCAGATACCAGGAGGCGTCGAGGATCCGCAGGTCGGGATCCTTGAGGTGCCGTTCCAGCCAGCCGGTGGAAACCAGAGTCTTCGGATCGTCCTCGGCCATGTCCGCGCCCTCCCTGCCTTCCCCGCAATACAGGGCGGGGGCAGGGGGTTGCAAGGTGGCAGGCGGCCCGGCCCGGCGGACGAGCCGCCGGTCGGGCTTGCACTGGAACCGGAGGCGTGACGTCGCTACAACGCGCTCGGCCAGCAGGTGGTGCGCGAGCTGACGCAGACGGGCGAGACCATCCACGTGGTCCACGACCCCGACGGCAACCGCATCGCCGAATACGACTACGACGACACCACCGGCACCTCGACCCTGATCCGGCAGTACATCTGGATGGAGGACCGCCCCGTGGCGGTGGTCGAGGGCGGCCAGATCTACTTCATCCGCACCGACCATATCGGCCGACCGGTCTTCGCGACGAACGACCTCGGGGTGAAGGTGTGGGAGGCGTCGTATCTCCCGTTCGGCGGGGTCCACGTCGCCACCGGCGGCATCGACCTGCGCTTCCCCGGCCAGTGGTTCCAGGCCGAATCCGGCTTGCACCAGAACTGGATGCGCGACTACGATCCGACCACCGGGAGGTATCTCGAGCCGGACCCGCTGGGGCTGGTCGATGGGGCGAGCGTCTATGGCTATGCGAGGCAGAATCCGGGGAGGTATGTCGATCCGAGGGGGGAGCAGGGGCTAGAGGGTCTGCTTAGCACGCCCGTTGGCCGAGGCGCAATGTCGATCGCTGCGGGTGCTGCTGCCGCGGACGGCCCGGCGCCGATAGGGGATGTAATCGGGTTGTGTATCGTTGGGGCTGCCATTCTTTACTGCAGCGCCGATGAGCAAAACTGTACCCCTGATGACGATAGGTGCGAAGAACTGCTCAAAGTGGATACCGACACCTGCAACGGCATCACTCGGTTCAGAGGCAAGCGCGCTGGTACTGTTTGCCATGCTTCCGCCATGGAGCGGTATGCTGCCTGCCGAGCAGAGAAACCTATTCCCCCGTTGAACACATGGAACAACTAATGACGCCGATACGCTCGTTTCGCCATCTGGTCGAGTTTGACAAATTCCGCAGTATGGCCATCATTAGCCGCGTCTTCGACGACGGTTCAAAGGTCTTGTATGTCGAACTCCCTATTTCAACAACGAAAGGAGAGAGCATCGAAAAAGTATTTCGGCGATGTGCTCAAAGAATCGGGGAAGATATTGTCTTGGATTCCCCAGATGCTAGAAGCATACTAGGAATTGAGTAGGCCAATTTCTTCTTGGCATGCTACTTTAGTTGCGGTGATCGAGGGCGGGCAGGTCTACTTCATCCGCACCGACCATATCGGGCGGCCGGTCTTCGCCACCAACGATCTCGGGGTGAAGGTCTGGGAGGCCAGCTACCTGCCCTTCGGCGGCGTCCACGTCGCCACCGGCGGCATCGACCTGCGCTTCCCCGGCCAATGGTTCCAGGCGGAAAGCGGCCTTTACCAGAACTGGATGCGCGACTACGATCCGACAACGGGACGGTACATCCAGGCGGACCCGCTGGGGCTGGTGGACGGGGCGAGCGTCTACGGCTATGCGAGGCAGAACCCGGGGAGGTGGGTCGATCCGAGGGGGGAGGAACTCTACGAAGTCGTTGCAGGAACTGCCGGTGCAGATCTCGTCACACCGGATAGATCTGATGCACTTCCGCTGAAGTGGGCTGGATACGGGGTAGCCGCACTTGGCGCGTTGGCAGCTGACAAGATCATCAAAATGTGCCTTCCTGAAGACGAGTGCCAGGAAAAGTTGAACCAGTGCCTTGAGTCGCCACTTGCAGGCATGCCTGGCTCAGTATTTGGCGAGAGCCAGTGTGTTTCCTGTTGGAAGGTTTGCACCAATGAAGGCTCTTGGCCGCAATCAATACCCTCGATATCAGGTGGCGCAAAGATCTGTCGGTTCTGAATATATTGGAGGAAATAGTGCCTAATTCTGAAATGGCAGTCGCAGCGCTGCTCGCTCGAGCTTATCAGAGCGGAATTAATCGGGACTGTACTTCAGCGCGCGCCAAATTGGCCGAAGCTCGAGCCGCCATCGAAACATTACCGCTTGTAGAGGCGGAAACCTCGGAATTGGCGATTCGCATCGCAGAGGTCGAGATGTTTTTGAGTATCTGCTGTAATTCTAGCTTGGCTTCGGCATTGGATTCCGTTCTTGGCTTTTTACATAGAGGTGACGTTGGATTGGAGCGAAAGTTAAGTGAAGTTGTGCTTTCACTTCGAGAGCTAAGGCGCCGACTAGCGCAGGTAGAACAATAGGCGCAGATTTCGTGGAAGTACCCACCTACCTCCCCTTCGGCGGCGTCCACGTCGCCACCGGGGGCATCGACCTGCGCTTCCCCGGCCAGTGGTTCCAGGCCGAAAGCGGTCTTTACCAGAACTGGATGCGCGACTACGATCCGACAACGGGGCGGTATCTGGAGCCGGACCCGCTGGGGCTGGTGGACGGGGCGAGCGTCTACGGCTATGCGAGGCAGAACCGCTGGCCGCCCGACTAGCCCTGCTTCAGGAGCCGCTGCTTCTGCCGGTTCCAGTCGCGCTTGGCCTCGGTCGCGCGCTTGTCGGCGAGCTTCTTGCCCTTGGCGACGCCGATCTTCAGCTTCACCCGGCCGCGGTGGTTGAAATACATCACCAGCGGAACCAGCGTCATGCCCTCGCGGCCGGTGGCCTGCCAGAGCCGGGACAGTTCGCGCCTCGAGACCAGGAGCTTGCGGCGGCGGCGTTCCTCGTGGCCGAAGACGCCGGCCTCCTTGTAGGCGGCGATGTAGCTGTTGATCAGCCACAACTCGCCTCCCTCGACCGAGGCGTAACTGTCGGCGATGTTCGACTGGCCGGTCCTGAGCGACTTCACCTCGGATCCGGAAAGCACGATGCCCACCTCGAGGTCGCTCTCGATGAAGTAGTCGAACCGCGCGCGGCGGTTCTCGGCGATCACCTTGTAGTTGGGGTCGGACTTCTCGGCCATGATCCGCCCGAGATAGGGGAGGGCGCGGCCCGAGTCCAGCCGGGGCGCGCGGGCTCAGCCGCGATGCGTCACCCGCCCGCCCGCGATGGTCAGGGCGACCGCCAGCCGGCTCACCGCCCCGGGCGCGGCCGCCTCGATGTCGCCCGAGAGGACCACGATGTCGGCCGCCATGCCGGGGCGGAGCGTGCCGGTGAGCCGGTCCATGTGCGCGGCCCACGCGCCGCCGGCGGTGTAGGCGCGCAGCACTTCGATCAGCGGCACCCGCTGATCGGCCGCGCCCTCGTAGGCGGGCCGGGTCAGCGCCGCGCCGATGCCGCGCAGCACCGAGATGTCGGTCACCGGCCAGTCGGAGGCGAAGGCAAGCGGCGCGCCCGCCGCGGCGAGGTCGGCGCAGAGATAGGCGTCGGCCCAGCGGTTCCGCCCGATGACGTCGAGCGTCGGGAAGAGCGGGAAGTCCATCGCGCCGGGCGCGTGCACCGGCTGGACCGAGGCGGTGATGCCGAGCGTGCCGAGGCGCGGCACGTCGGCGCGGTCGATCAGCTCGATATGTTCGATCCGGTGGCGGCTGTCGCGCCGGCCGTTGGCCCGCTGCGCCGCCTCATAGCCGTCGATCGTCGTGCGCACCGCGCCGTCGCCGATGGCGTGGACGGCGATCTGGTGGCCGCGGCGGTCGATCTCCGTCGCGATCGCCTTGAACCGGTCGGGGGGAAAGAGCGGCTCCGCCCGGTGGCCGGGATGGCCGGGGTAGTCGTTCAGCATGTAGGCGGTGCGGCTGTCGACCACGCCGTCCATGAACATCTTGACGAAGTTGCAGGACAGCCAGTCGTCGTCGAAGTCGCGCGTCATCGCGTCGGCGCGGTCAAGTTCCGAAAGCGCCATCTGCGGCTTGAAGTGGAAGGGCACCTTGACGCGCGCGGTGAGCCCGCCCGCGCGCTGCAAACCCTGCAGAAGTTCGAGCGTGTAGCGGTTGCCGTCCATGTTGACGATCGAGGTGATGCCATGCGCGGCGGCATGGGCAAGCCCCCTGGCCGCCTTGGCGCGGTCGATCGCCTGTTCCGCCTCCGCGGGCCAGGGTGAAGGCTCGCCCCCGGTGGCGATGCCGAGGTAGAGCCGGTTCTCGCCGCCAAGCGCCACCACCGGGGCGAAGGCCTCGAACTCCAGAAGCTCGCCGGTGGCGAGCCCGTCGGCCCCGATCACGACCTCATGACCCGGCGGCGTCTGCGCGCCGTTGATGATCCCCGCGGCCCTGAGCGCGGCCGTATTGGCCCAGACGGTGTGGTGATCGTGCGAGGTGATGGCGATCGGCCGGTCGGCGATGACCCGGTCGAGGTCGTGGCGGTTCATCGGATGGTCGAGCATGGCGTAGTGGCCACCCTGCGCCATGAGAAGCGGGGCGCCCGGGTTGGCGGCGGCGAAATCGCGGAAGGCGCGGGCAAGCGCGGCTTCGCCCTCGATCCCGTCGAGGTGCAGGTGGCTGAGTTCGGTGCCACCGAGGACGAGGTGCAGGTGGCTTTCGACAAAGCCCGGCAGGAGCGTGGCGCCCTTGCAGTCGATCACCTCGGTGGCGGGGCCCGCGAACGCCTCGATCGCGGCCCTGTCGCCCACGGCGGCGATCCGCCCCTCTGCCACCGCGACCGCCTCTGCGCGCGGCCGCGAGGGATCCATCGTCAGGACGCGCGCGTTGGTCAGGATCATCTCGGGGGTCATGGGCGTGCTCCGTGCCGGGTTTGATCAAATTGCTAGCGCGAGAGGGGAGGCTTGAACAGCCCCTGCGTGGGGGCGCAAGCATCCTCACGCCCCCGCCGGCTCGCCCGGGCGGCCAGTCCGGGCGGCGCCCGCCTCCCGGCCCGCCGATTGGGGTGCGGCGGCATCCGGCGCTGACGATCTGCCACCGGCAGATCGTCCGGGCGCTTCCTCCCCCTCGGGCGGGCGCACTTCCATGTCTCCAGCAGAATCACCGTCGGAGGTAGCGGCGCCAAAATGCGCCCCGACCTTCTGTTCCGCAGCGCCCGCCCGCGGGCGGGCGCCGCCCTTCGCGCCCGGGCAAGGGCCGGGCAACGGGGATCCCCGCCCCCGCGGGGATGACAGGCGCGGGCGCGCTAGTTCACCAGCCCGGCGTGGCGCATCGCGGCGTCGATTCGTGCCCTGGTCTCGGGCAGGAGCGTGGTCAGCGGCGAGCGCACCTCCTCGGCGCAAAGGCCGAGCCGGGAGAGGCCGTATTTGGCGCCGCAGAGACCGGGCTCGATGAAGATCGCCTCATGGAGCGGCATCAGCCGGTCCTGGTAGTCGAGCGCGCGGGCGAAGTCGCCGGCCAGCGTCGCCTCCTGGAACTCGGCGCAGAGCCGCGGCGCCACGTTGGCGGTGACCGAGATGCAGCCGGTGCCGCCGTGGGCGTTGAAGCCGAGCGCGGTCGCGTCCTCGCCCGACAACTGGATGAAGTCGCGGCCGCAGGCGATGCGCTGCTGGCTCACCCGCTCGATCTTGCCGGTCGCGTCCTTGACCCCGACGATGCGCGGCAGTTTCGCCAGTTCGCCCATCGTCTCCGGCGTCATGTCGACGACCGAGCGGCCGGGGATGTGGTAGATGATGATCGGCAGGGTGCAGGCGTCGTGCATCGCGGTGAAATGGGCGATCAGCCCGCGCTGCGTCGGCTTGTTGTAGTAGGGCGTGACGACGAGCGCGGCATCGGCGCCGGCGCGCTCGGCGTGGCGGATCAGCGCGATCCCTTCGGCGGTGTTGTTCGACCCGGCCCCGGCGATCACCGGCACCCGGCCGGCGGCGGCCTTCACCACCTCCTCGATCACCCGGCCATGCTCCTCGTGGGAAAGCGTCGGGCTTTCGCCGGTGGTGCCGACCGGGACGAGGCCGTGGGTGCCCTCGGCGACATGCCAGTCCACCAGCTTCTTCAGCGTGTCGAAATCCACTGCGCCGTTCCTGAACGGCGTGACGAGGGCGACATAGGACCCCTTGAACATGACACGCTCCTTGATGGGGGCGAGAGTCGCCCGCTGAAATCGGGCGAACCTATAGGGCCGCACAGGCACTTTGCCAAGGCGCGCGCTTTGCCGCGTTTCTTGTGTTGCAGGCCCGGCCGGGCGCGCTATCCTGCGGAAAAACACCGAGGCAGAGCGAGAGATGACCCCGAAGACCCTGCGCGCGGCGCCGCTGGCGCTTGCCGCGCTGCTTTTCCTGAATCCCGCGGCCCGCGCCGATGACGCGGGCGCTTTTCGCGCAGCTCTTTCCAGGGCCGACGCGAAGGACTGGCCAGCGGCCGTCGCAGAGGCCCGCGCGGCAGGGCCCGTCGCCGCCGCGGTGATCGACTGGGAAAGGCTGAGGGACGGCAAGGGCGGATTCGACGAATACGTTGCGTTCCTGAGCCGCCATCCCGACTGGCCGGGTCTGGCGCTTCTTAGGCAGAAGGGCGAGGCGGTGATCGCCGAGGATATTCCGGCGGCGACGGTCGTGGCCTACTTCGCCGACGCAAGGCCGCAGACCGGCACCGGCAGCCTGGCGCTGGTCGCCGCGCTCCGCGCCACCGGGCAGGACGGTGCCGCGCGCGAGGAGGCGGTGCGGGCCTGGCGGTCGCTGGCGCTGAGCGAGGCCGAGGAGGCGCTCTTCCTCGCCCGCCACGGCGACTGGCTGAAGGACCAGCACGACGGCCGCATCGCCGCGATGCTGCGCGAAGGCAATGCCGCCGACGTGACCCGGATGCTGCCGCTCGCCAGCGCCTACACCCGCGCGGTGGCCGAGGCGCGGGTGGCGCTGCAGACCGACGCCGAGGGGATCGACGCGCTGATCGCGGCCCTGCCGGCGAAGGCGGCGGGTTCAAGCGGGCTCGCCTACGACCGGTTCCGCTGGCGCATCCGCAAGGATCTCTACGACAGCGCCGACGAGATCCTGCTGGAACGCTCGGCCAGCGCCGAGGCGCTGGGCGACCCGGAGCAATGGGCCGACTGGCGCCGCAGGCTCGCCCGCAAGGAGATGCGCGAGGGCGACCCGGGCCGCGCCTACCGGATGGCCGCGCAGCACCACCTGAGCCGTGGCGAGGACTATGCCGACCTCGAATGGCTCTCCGGCTACATCGCGCTCAGAAAGCTCGGCGACGCGGAAACCGCGCTGGCCCATTTCGACCGCCTCGCCCGGGCAGTCAGCGGGCCGATCAGCCTGGCGCGGGCGCACTACTGGCGCGGCCGCGCCTTCGAGGCGCTGGGGCGCGACGGCGACGCGCAGGCGGCCTATGCCGAGGGCGCGCGCTACCCGACCGCCTTCTACGGGCTTCTTTCGGCCGAGAAGGTCGGCCTGCCCTTGTCGCCGGCAATGGCGGGGGGCGAATCCTATCCCGACTGGCGGGGGATGCCCTTCGCGCAGTCCACGGTCTTTCTCGCCGCGCGGGAACTGATGGCGGCGGGCGACGAGACCCTGGCGGCGCGGTTCCTCCTCCATCTCGGCGAGGGGCTGTCGGGCTACGAGATCGGCGCGCTGGCGGGCATGGCGATGGAGGCGGGCGAGCCCTATGTCGCGCTCTCGCTCGCCAAGGCGGCGGCCGACAAGGGGGTGATCTGGCCCTCGGCCTATTTCCCGGTGCCGGCGCTTTCCGGGCTCGAGCTGCCGGTGCGCCCCGAGCTTGCGCTCGCCATCGCGCGGCGCGAAAGCGAGTTCAACGCCGCCGTCGTCTCGCACGCCGGCGCGCAGGGGCTGATGCAGGTGATGCCGGGGACGGCGAAGATGATGGCCGCGAAGATCGGCGTCTCCTACGAGCCGGGCCGGCTCACCACCGACTGGCAGTACAACGCGCGGCTCGGCGCGGCCTATCTCGAGGATCTGGTGGCCGAGTTCGGCAACTCGCCGCTCCTCGTCGCGGCGGGCTACAACGCCGGGCCCGGCCGGTCGCGGAAATGGATCGCCGAGCTTGGCGACCCGCGCGCCGAGGGTACCGATCCGGTGGACTGGATCGAGGCGATCCCGTTCCGCGAGACCCAGACCTACGTGATGCGGGTGGCCGAGAGCCTGCCGGTCTACCGCGCCCGGCTGAGCGGCAAGACCGGGCCGCTCAGCTTCACCGGGGAACTGAAGGGGCGGTGAGGGGCGGTTCAGTCCCGGTGCCGGCCGGGCCCGGGCAGGGGGAAGATCACGTCATAGGCCCAGTTGAAGGCAAAGGCATAGGCCAGGTAGAACAGCGCGAAGGACAGGTCCATCACGAAGGCCTGCACGAGCGAAATGCCGAGATACCAGGCGATGAACGGCAGCAGGACCGCCAGCAGGCCGGCCTCGAACAGGGTGGCATGCGCGATGCGCAGGGACAGCGACTTCCGCGCGGTGCCGGTGATCCTGAGCAGGGCGTGGTCGAAGAGCAGGTTGAAGAGATAGTTCCAGAGCGTCGCGATGGTCGCGCCGACGATCGCCACCACGCCGATGTCGTGCACCGGCATGCCGAAGACCAGCGATCCAAGCGGCGTCACGAGCAGGAGGCCGATCAGCTCGAAGCTCACGGCGTGGCGCATGCGGTCGAGGGTCGTTCGCATGATCGTCCCCGATCTCTGCCGGGTCGTCCCGGATGTCTCACGGCCCGGATCGGGGCCTGATCGGGAGAGGTCGTCCTCGCGTCGGCCGGAATATAGGGATGCCCCCGTCCGGCGCAAGCCCGGGTGTCCGGCCCGGCTGTCTACCCCCGCCCGGTCTTCCGTGCCCGCCAGAGGGTGAAGAGCCCGGCGGCGACGACGATGGCGGCGCCGAGGACGACGTTGGGCTCGAGCCGGTCGCCGAAGACGGTGATGCCGAGCGCGGCGGCAAAGGGCAGCATCAGGTAGTTGAAGGGCTGCACCGCGCTGGCCTCTGCCACTTCCAGCGCGCGGATCATCAGCCAGTGCGCCGCGGCTGCCGTGCAGCACAGGAGCGCCATCCAGGCCCAGTCCGGGGCGGTCATCGGCTGCCAGTGAAAGACGCCGATCGCCGTCATGACGATGGCGCCGGTGATCCCGGTCCAGAAGAAGCTGACGGCGGACGCATCGCCCCGCGCGACATAGCGGGTGAGAAGTCCGTAGAGGGCGAACAGGAAGGCCGCGAGGAGCGGGATCAGCGCGGCGGGCGAAAACACCCGGACGCCCGGCTGGAGGATGACGAGAACGCCGGCAAAGCCGATGCCGATCGCCGTCCAGCGCCGCCAGCCGACCCTTTCGCCGAGGACCGGGCCCGAGAGCGCCGCCACGAGGAGCGGATAGCAGGTGAAGACGGCATGGCTCTCCACCAGCCCCAGCACGGTGAAGGCGGTGATCATGACGCAGATCTCGGTGGCGAGGAGCAGGCCGCGGATGATCTGGAGCAGGGGATGGCGCGTCCGCACCGCGCCGCGGATGCCGCCGGGGTTGCGCGCGGCGAGCGCGAGGACAAAGACGGCGAAGAACCAGTAGCGGATCATCACCACCATGTAGACGTTGTAGGCCCCCGCGAGATGGCGCGAGATGCCATCCTGCATGGCGAAGACGACGGCCGCGGCGGTCATCAGGAGCGCGCCGAGGCGGAAGTTCTGGTCGGTCATGTCGCGCCTTTCAGGGTGCCCCGGCTCATGTGCCGCTTGCCGCCGTGGCCCGATGCCCGCTCTACCTCGAACCCCGTCGAAGCCAGGGCCCGGCGGACATGGCCGGCCGCGGTGTAGGTGGCAAAGCTGCCGCCCGGCGCGGTGTGGCGGGCAACCTCGGCCATCATCGCTTCGGACCAGAGTTCGGGGTTCTTCGCCGGCGAGAACCCGTCGAGGAACCAGGCGTCGGCCCGTCCGGGCCAGGCGGGCAGGGTTTCGCGGGCGTCGCCGGTGATGACGGTCACGTCGGCCGGGCCGAAGGCGAAGCCGCGGGCACCCGCATCCCAGGCGGACAGGAGCGGGCCCGCGGCGGTGAGCGCCTCGGGGAAGGCGGCGAGCGCCGCCCGCATGTCGCCCGCAGGCATCGGGAAGGCCTCGAAGCTCGTGTAGCGGAAGCGGCCGGGAGGGGCGGCGGCGGCCCAGGCGAGGACGGTCGCCACCAGGTTGAGCCCGGTGCCGAAGCCAAGCTCGGCGATATGGAAGCCGTCGCGGAACCGGGCGGGCAGGCCGTTGCCGGCGAGAAAGACATGGCGCGTCTCGGCCAGCCCGTCGGCCAGCGAGAAATAGGGGTCATCGAAACGGGTGGAGACGGGCGTGCCGCCCGTCCACGTCACCGTGTCGCACTGGTTCCCGGCCGGCATCCCGTCTACTCCTCGGGCGGGATTTACGGAAAGGGCGGGGCGATGGCAACGGCGGACGTGACGGTGATGGGGGGCGGCATCTTCGGCCTTGCCATCGGCTGGGAATGCGCCCGCCGGGGCGCGCGGGTGGTGCTCTGCGAGGCGGAGCGGATCGGTGCGGGCCCGTCGGGCGGGCTGGTCGGCGCGCTGGCGCCGCATGTGCCGGAGCAGTGGAACGCGAAGAAGGCGTTCCAGTTCGAGAGCCTCGTGATGGCCGAGGGGTTCTGGGCAGGGGTGCGCGCGGCCTCGGGCCGCGATCCGGGCTATGCAAGGACCGGCCGGTTGCAGCCGCTGGCCGACGCGGCCGCGGTCGAGCTTGCGCGCGGGCGTGAGGCGGGGGCCGCGGCGCTGTGGCGGGGCCGCGCCGAGTGGCGGGTGGTGAAGGCCCCGGCGGACGGCTGGGCGCCAGAGAGCCCGACCGGGCTTTGCGTCGAGGACACGCTGACGGCGCGGCTCCATCCGCGCGACGCCGGGACGGCGCTGGTGGCGGCGATCCGCGCCTTGGGAGGCGTCGTGGAGGTGGGGGTGTCGGAGCCTCCGGCGGGGGTATTGGGGCAACAGAGAGGCCCGGGCGCGGTGATCTGGGCCACCGGCACGGCCGGGCTCGCGGCGCTCTCGGCCGATCTCGGCCGGGTGGTCGGGTCGGGCGTGAAGGGGCAGTCGGCGCGGCTTGCCTGCGAGGCGCGCCAGAGACCGCAGCTTTTCGCCGACGGCCTGCACGTGGTGCCGCATCACGACGGAACCGTGGCGGTGGGATCGACCGCAGAGCGCGATTTCGACGCGCCCGGCACCACCGACGGCCAGATCGAGGCGCTGATCGACCGGGCACGGGCGCTTTGCCCGGCGCTGCGCGACGCGCCGGTGATCGAACGTTGGGCCGGGGTGCGGCCGCGGGCGCGGAGCCTGGCGCCGATGCTTGGCGCCTGGCCGGGCCGCGCCGGCCATTTCGTCGCCAACGGCGGCTTCAAGATCGGCTTCGGCATGGCGCCGAAGGTGGCAGAGGTGATGGCCGACCTCGTGCTCGAGGGGCGCGACGCGATCCCCGCGGGATTCCGGGTGGAGGACAGTCTCTGACCGGCTGCGGCGTGCGTGCAAGGCGGCGCCGGATCAGCCCGCCTCACACCGGCCGCCGGAAGGTGACCGAGGTCGGCCGGTCGTAGCCCGGATGCGCCGTCGTGCCGGTGCGGACGAAGCCCATCGCCGCGAAGGCGGCGTGGTTGCCGGTCAGTTCCACCCGGCTCTGCATCTCGAGGAGCGGCAGGCCGAGCGCCGTCGCGCGCGCCGCGGCATGGTCGAGGAGTTGTCGGGCGAGGCCCTTGCGGCGGTGACCGGCCGCCACGGCGAGCTTGCCGATGTAAAGCCGGGCGGGCATCGGCGTCAGCACCATGCAGCCGAGCGGGACGCCCACCTCGTCGATCACCCAGACCTCGCCCGACCGCGCCTGCCCGGCAAGGTCCGCCTCGGTCAGCCGGTGGATGGAGGAGGGCGGGTCGACGATCCCGTCCATGTAGGCGAAGGCCTCGCGGATCAGGTTCAGGATCGGCGCCATGTCCTCCGCCCCGGTCAGGCGGCAGGGGGTATGGCGCACCGGCAGCCCGTCGGCGAGCCGCACCCAGGGCAGGTGCTCGTTCCAGTGGACGTGCTCGGTCGGTCGGTAGGCGGCTGGATCGTCGAGCGTGGCTGCGTAGAGGTCGATCTCGGCCGGGCGCGCCTCGGTCTGATAGGCCATCTGGGTGCCGCAGACGGGGCAGAACGAGCGGGTGACGCCGGGCGAGGAGGCATAGGTGGCCGGTGCCGCGCCGGTCCAGCGGAACCTCTCGCGCGTGACCCCGAGGAAGCTGGTGAACGGCGCGGCGGTGGCGCGCCGGCAGCTTTCGCAATGGCAATGGACCTGCCAGTCGGGTTCCCCGTCGAAGGCATAGCGCACCGCCCCGCAGAGGCATCTTCCGGTTCCGCCGTCCATGCCGCCCTCCTTCCCGAAAGGCCAGATTTGGCGCCGGGAAAAGCGGGGGGTCAAGGGCCGATCGCGGGGGAAGGCCGTGGCAGCTGCCCGCGATATCTTGTGGAAAACCGCCCATCTGCCGCCATATGCGGGGGCAGGCAGTTGACTTGGACCGGTCCAAGCCCCGAGGATTGCGGATCGGCGGGAATCATCGCAGGCAGGGATGCGCTTCACACGGCTCAGACTGAACGGCTTCAAGAGCTTCGTGGACCCCACGGACCTCGTGATCCACGACGGACTGACCGGCGTCGTCGGGCCGAACGGCTGCGGCAAGTCGAACCTTCTCGAGGCCCTGCGCTGGGTGATGGGCGAGAACCGTCCGACCGCGATGCGCGGCGACGGGATGGAGGACGTGATCTTCGCCGGTGCCGCCAGCAGGCCCGCGCGCAACTTCGCCGAGGTCTCGCTGACCATCGACAATTCCGAGCGCCTCGCGCCCTCGGGCTTCAACGACCAGGACGTGCTGGAGATCACCCGGCGGATCACCCGCGATGCCGGCTCCGCCTACAAGGCCAACGCCAAGGACGTTCGCGCCCGCGATGTCCAGATGCTGTTCGCCGACGCCTCGACCGGGGCGCATTCGCCGGCGCTGGTGCGGCAGGGGCAGATCGCCGAGCTGATCAACGCCAGGCCGAAGAACCGCCGCCGGGTGCTCGAGGAGGCGGCCGGCATCTCGGGCCTCTACCAGCGCCGGCACGAGGCGGAGCTGAAGCTCACCGCGACGGAAGCGAACCTCGCCCGGGTCGAGGACGTGGTCGAACAGCTTGCCCAGCAGCTTGCCCAGCTTGCCCGGCAGGCGCGGCAGGCGGCGCGCTACCGCGAGATCGGCGAGGAGCTGAGGCGGACCGAGGGGATGCTGCTCTATCGCCGCTGGCGCGAGGCGGACCAGGCCCGCGCCGCGGCCGATGCCGACCTGACCGGGCGCACGACGCTGGCCGCGCAGGGCGAGGCGGCGGCGCGGGCGGCGGCACGGGCGCGGGCGGAGCGCGAGGACGCGCTGCCGCCCCGGCGCGAGGAGGAGGCCGTCGCGGGGGCGATCCTGCAACGGTTGCAGGTCAGCCGCGATGCGCTGAAGGAGGAGGAGGCGCGCGCCGGGCAGGTGATCGAGACGCTGGAGGGCCGGATCGGCCAGCTTTCCCGCGACATCGAGCGGGAGGCCGGGCTGAACCGCGACGCCGGCGAGACGATCGGCCGGCTGGACTGGGAACAGGCGCAGATCGCGAAGGCCGCCGAGGGGCACGAGGGCCGGCTTGCCGAGGCGCTGGAGGCCGCGCAGGAGGCCGCACGGGTGCTGTCGGACCGCGAGGCGGCGCTGTCGCAACTGACCGAGGATGTGGCGCGGCTTGCCGCCCGCCACCAGTCGGCGCAGCGGCTCTTCGCCGACAGCCGGGCGATGGTCGAGAAATCCGAATCCGGGGCGGCAGCGGCGCGGTCGGCGTCGGCCGAGGCCGCGGCGGCGCTGACCCGGGCCGCGGCCGACCATGCGGCCGCAGAGGCGACGCAGGGCGGGGCGATGGCGGCGGCCGAGGCGGCCGAGGCGGCGCTGGCTGCCGCCGACGAGGCGCGCGCCGAGGCGCAGGGCCGCGAGACCGAGGCGCGGGCGGTGCTGTCGGAGGCCGAGGGCGAGTTCGGCGCGCTGAAGGCCGAGGCGATGGCGCTGATGAAGCTCGTGGAGCGCGAGGCGACGGCGGGCCGGCAGATCCTCGACCGGGTCGAGGTGACGAAGGGCTATGAGAAGGCGCTGGGTGCGGCGCTGGCCGACGACCTGCGCGCGCCGGAGGTGGCGGCGGACGCGGCCTCCGGCTGGGCGGTGCTGCCGGGCTACGGTGAGGCGCAGGCGCTGCCCGGGGGCGTCGCGGCGCTGTCGGCCCATGTCACCGTGCCGCCGGTGCTGGCGCGCCGGATCGGCCAGATCGGGCTGGTCGACCGCAGCGACGGGGCGCGGCTGCAACCGATGCTGAAGCCCGGCCAGCGGCTGGTGTCGGTGGAGGGCGATCTCTGGCGCTGGGACGGGTTACGGGCGGGGGCGGAGGACGCGCCGACGGCGGCGGCCCTGAGGCTCCAGCAGTTGAACCGCCTGACCGACCTCAAGCGCGACCTCGAGGAGGCGAAGGCGCGCACCGAAGGCGCGCGGCAGGCGCACGAGCACCTGACGCGGCGCCTTGCCGAGGCGGGCGAGGCCGACCGCACCTCCCGCGAGGCGCGGCGCGAGGCCGACCGGCGGATGGCGGAGGCCTCGCGCGCGGTCAGCCGCGCCGAGGCCGACCGCTCGATCGCCGGTGGAAAGCTGGAAAGCGCGCGGCTTGCCGCGGCGCGCCACGAGGAGGAGGCGCTGGCGGCGCGGGCGCAGCTCAGCGAAGCCGAGGCCGCGGTGCAGGCGCTGCCCGATCTTCTGGCCGCGCGCGCCGAAGGCGAGGACGTCAAGCTGACGGTCGAGGCGGCGCGGATGACCATGCTCGCGAAGCGCTCGGCCCATGACGAGATCCGCCGCGAGGGCGAGGCGCGGCTAAAGCGGCGGCAGGAGATCGCCAAGGAAATCTCCGGCTGGAGGCACCGGCTGGAGACCGCCGAGAAGCGCAGCACGGAACTGGCCGAACGCAAGGCGGCCTCGGAGGCGGAGCTGAAGGCGGCCTCTGCCGCGCCGGCCGAGATCGCCGCCAAGCGGGCGGAGCTTGCCGACGCGATCGAGACCGCCGAGGCTCGCCGCCGCGCCGCCGCCGACCGGCTGGCCGAGGCGGAAACGGCGCTGCGCGAGGCTGCCGACGCCGAGCGGGAGGCCGAGCGCGCGGCATCGGAGGCGCGCGAGGCCCGCGCCCGCGCCGAGGCTCGCGCCGAGGCGGCGCGCGAGACGGTGACGCTTGCCGCCGACCGCATCCGCGAGGAGACCGACAACACCCCCGGCACGCTGCTCCAGTCGCTCGCCGCCGACCCGGACTGGATGCCGGCGGCCGAGGCGCTGGACGATGAGGTGCAGCGGCTCCGCCGCCAGCGCGACGCCTTGGGCGCGGTGAACCTGCGCGCCGAGGAGGACGCGCGGGAGGTGCAGGCCGAGCATGACACCCTGGTGACGGAGAAGGCCGACCTCGAAGAGGCGATCAAGAAGCTGCGTTCCGGCATCGCCGGGCTGAACCGCGAGGGGCGCGAGCGTCTTCTGACCGCGTTCGAGCAGGTGAACGGCAATTTCCGCCTGCTCTTCACCCATCTCTTCGGCGGCGGCGAGGCCAACCTCGTGCTGGTCGAAAGCGACGATCCGCTGGAGGCCGGGCTGGAGATCATGTGCCAGCCGCCGGGCAAGAAGCTCGCCACGCTGAGCCTCCTGTCGGGCGGCGAGCAGACGCTGACGGCGCTGGCGCTGATCTTTGCGGTGTTCCTTGCCAACCCCGCGCCGATCTGCGTGCTGGACGAGGTGGATGCGCCCTTGGACGACGCCAACGTGACGCGGTTCTGCGACCTGATGGACGAGATGACCCGGCGGACCGACACGCGCTTTCTCGTCATCACCCACCACGCCGTCACGATGAGCCGGATGGACCGGCTCTTTGGCGTGACGATGGCCGAGCAGGGGGTGAGCCAGCTTGTCTCGGTGGACCTCAAGCGGGCCGAGGCGCTGGTGGCGTGAGAGGGATGGCGTGCCCGCCGGGCAGGCTGAAGGCACTGAAAAACCCCCGTGGCCGGGCCCCGGGGGTTGATCGTGTCGCGGGTTTCCCCGCCAGCGTCACAGTCGCCCCGGAGGGCGCCTTCGCAAGCCGTTCAGAGAGCGCCTTCGCGCTGGGCCTTCTTGCGTGCCAGTTTGCGGGCACGGCGGACGGCCTCGGCCTTCTCGCGCGCTTTCTTGACGGAGGGCTTCTCGAAATGCTGCTTGAGCTTCATCTCGCGGAAGACCCCTTCGCGCTGAAGCTTCTTCTTCAGAGCACGAAGCGCCTGTTCGACGTTGTTGTCGCGAACGCTGACCTGCATGTGGTTGTCACCACCTTCCTAAGTTAGAGTTGCATTGCGTTGCAGGAGGCGCCCCTATAGCAGGGTGCAGCCGTTCTGTCTACCGGCGGGAGAGGCGATGGAACACGACATGGCAAGTGCCGCGGCGCGGCTTCTGGAGGCGGCGCTGCCGCATGTGACCTTCGACGGCTGGTCGGAGGCCACCTTCCGCGCCGCCGCCGCAGATGCCGGTCTCGTACCGGAACTTGCGCGCGCCGCCTGCCCGCGCGGGGCGCTTGATCTCGCCGTGGCCTTCCACCGCCGGGGCGACCGGGCGATGGAGGCGGCGCTGGCCGCCACGGACCTCTCGGCCCCGCGGTTCCGCGACCGGGTCGCGCTTGCGATCCGCGAGAGGCTCAGCGGCGCCGACCGCGAGGTGGTGCGGCGGGGGGCGGCGCTTTTCGCGCTGCCGCAGAACGCGGGCACCGGGGCGGCGCTGGTCTGGGGCACGGCCGACGCGATCTGGCGCGCGCTCGGCGACCGGTCGGACGACATCAACTGGTATAGCAAGCGGGCCACGCTTTCGGCGGTCTATTCGGCCACCGTGCTTTTCTGGCTGGGCGACGAGAGCGCCGGCCACGCGGCGACCTGGGCGTTCCTCGACCGGCGGATCGAGGACGTGATGCGCTTCGAGAAGTTCAAGGCGCAGGTGCGGGAAAACCCCGTCCTTGGCCGGATGCTGGAAGGGCCCCTGAAGGCGCTGGGCCGGGTGCGCCCGCCGGCGGGCGCGCCCTGGGATCTGCCGGGCCGGATCGACGGGGGGAAGGCATGACGCTGCCGGAAAAGATGCGCGCGGTGGAAATCTCGCGGCCCGGCGGGCCCGAGGTGCTGCGGCTGGCCGAGGTCGCGGTGCCGAGGCCGGGGCCGGGGCAGATCCTGATCGAGGTGGCCTACGCGGGCGTGAACCGCCCCGACGCGCTCCAGCGCGCCGGCGCCTATGCGCCGCCGCCGTCGGCCTCGCCGCTGCCGGGGCTGGAGGCCGCGGGACGTGTCGCGGCGCTCGGGCCCGGGGTGTCGGGCTGGGCGGTGGGCGATGCGGTGACAGCGCTCCTGCCCGGCGGCGGCTATGCCGAATACGCGGTGACGCCCGCCGCCCATGCGCTGCCGGTGCCGCAGGGCATGGGCCTGCGCGAGGCCGCCTGCCTGCCGGAGACCTGCTTCACCGTCTGGTCGAACGTGGTCATGCGCGGGGGCCTCAGGGCGGGCGAACGCTTTCTCGTGCACGGCGGCTCCTCCGGCATCGGCACCACGGCGATCCAGATCGCCAACGCCCTTGGCGCGCGCGTCTTCGCCACCGCCGGGTCGGCCGAGAAATGCGCGGCCTGCGAGGGCCTGGGCGCCGAACGCGCGATCAACTACCGGACCGAGGACTTCGTGGCCGTTCTCTCGGCCGAGGGCGGGGCGGACGTGATCCTCGACATGGTCGGCGGCGACTACATCGCGAGGAACCTCCGGGCGCTGGCCGAGGACGGGCGACTGGTGCAGATCGCCTTCCTGCAGGGCCCCAAGGCCGAGATCAACTTCGCCCCCCTGATGATGCGGCGCCAGACGATCACCGGGTCCACGCTCCGGCCGCAGGGCGACCTTGCCAAGGCGCGAATCGCCGAGGCGCTCATGGCCCATGTCTGGCCGATGATCGAGGGCGGGCGGCTTGCGCCGGTGATGGATTCGGAGTTCCCGCTGGAAGACGCCGCCGAGGCGCACCGGCGGCTGGAAAGCTCGGCCCATATCGGCAAGATCGTTCTGCGTCTGCGTTGATCCGGCGCGGACCATGCCTGCGGCGTTTCCGCCGGTGCACCCGGCGGGGAATCGGTCTATGCTGCGCCGCAGCGTGAAGGGGACACCATGCCGGGCAAGGTCATCGCGGTCGTGCAGCAGAAGGGCGGGTCGGGAAAGACGACGCTGGCCGCCAACCTTGCCGTCGCCTGCCTGCGCCGGGGGATGCGGGTGGCGCTGCTTGACACCGATCCGCAGGGCTCGCTCGGCCGCTGGTTCATGACCCGGCGCGAACGTCTGGGTGACGCGGGGCTGGAATTCTCCACCTCCTCGGCCTGGGGCGTCGCCTACGAATGCGAGAAGCTCAGGAAAACTGCCGATCTGGTGATCGTCGACACCCCGCCCAAGGTCGATGCCGACCTCAGGCCGGCGCTCCGCGAGGCTGACCTGGTGCTCGTTCCCGTGGCGTCGTCGCATGTCGATCTCTGGGCCACGGACGGGGTGCTGGACCTTGCCGCGCGCGAACGCAAATCGGCCTGGCTGGTTCTCAACCGGACCCGGGCGGGAACGCGGCTTGTCGACGAGGTGGCCGCGGCCGCCGCGGCGCTGACGGCGGGGGTGACGCAGGCGCGGCTGGCCAACCGCGTCGTCTATGCCGAGACGCTGGGACAGGGCCTCGGCGCGGTCGAGGCCGGGCATGCCGCCGCGCGCGCCGAGGTGGGCGCGCTGACCGACGAGGTTCTCGGGCTTCTCGATGCCTGAGACTGTTTACAGACCCGTGCCGCGGCGCGATAGTCGGGGGGCGCGCGCCTGTTGCGGAGGAACACGATGCCAGAAATATCCAAGGATTTCAGCGGCCAGACCGTCATCACCACATTCGAGATGACGCCCGGGACGGCGCATGACCTGATGGAGGCGCTGCGGGACGCCTACGAGAACTTCATCCGCCGCCAGCCCGGCTTCGTCGCCGCCGGGCTGCACATGAACGATGCCCAGACGCGCATCGCCAACTATTCGCAATGGCGCGATCGGCGCGATTTCCAGGCGATGCTGCGCACGCCCGAGATGCGCGAGCGCAACCGCAGGATCGCCGCGCTTTGTTCGCGCTTCGAGCCGGTGATGTACGAGGTCGTCGAGGCCTTCTGAGCCCGCGGCTGCGGCGCTGGGTCAGCCCCGGCGCCGGCGGCGGAGCGCTGCAAGCATGCCGATCCCGCCGAGAAGCATCGGCGCCGCCGCCGCGACCGGAACCGGCGACACGCGCATGTTGTCGATGGCGAACTGGGTGTTGACCGTCGGGAACGTGGTGTCGAGGAAGGTGATCGACGAGAAGGCGATGGTCGACTGGATGCCGAAGAAGGTCGTGCCGCCGGTGATCGTCGCGGCCTGGATGCCGTCGAGGAGCACATGGGCGACCTCGCCCGCCGAGAGGTTGGCAAAACTCGCCGCGAAGGCCGTCATCCGCGTCGAGAAGACCAGCGTGGTGAACTGCTTCGCCGGGTTCGTGCCGCCGCCGGCCACGCCTTGCAGGCGGTTGTTGTTGAAGCTGTGGGCGCCGAGAATCTGCTGGATCGAGCTGCCGTTCAGCGCACCGCCGTCGAAGGTCTCGGAAATCGTGGACGGCGTGCCGAGGGCCGCGTCATAGGCCGCGAGGTTCGTGAAGGTCACGGTGGCGGCTTCGGTGGCCGGGGCCGCGAGCAGGGTGGCGGCAAGAACGAGCGGTCGGATCATGGCGGGTCCTTTCAGCGTCCCGGGGGGCATTGGCATTCATGTTTCTTAACGGCGGCTTATGCCGGGATTGCGGCAAAGTCAGGGCACGATTGCGGCGGGTTGGCGACCGGGAGCCGCGCCGGGGCGACTCTTGCGGCCGGGCCGGGCCGCCCCATATCGGGGGCATGGCAAGAGATGGAGACGCGACGATGCAATGCCCGGTGGACGGAACCCAGCTTCAGATGACCGAACGGCAGGGGGTGGAGATCGACTATTGCCCGAAGTGCCGTGGCGTCTGGCTCGACCGGGGCGAGTTGGACAAGATCATCGACCGGGCGACGCCCGCGGCACCGACGGCCGAGGCCGGCCAGCCGGCCGCAACCCGGCCCGCCCCGGCGCAGCCCTTCCCGGCCCGCAGCGAGCCGCGCCATGACCGGCGCGAGGATCGCTATGACCGGGACGATGACGGCCGCCACGGCCACGCCCGGCCCTACAAGCGCAAGGGCTTCCTGAGCGAAATCTTCGACTTCGACTGAGAGAACGGCGGAGCGCGGGGCGGTGTCCCGACCGCCCCGCGCCCGTGCCGGTCCGTCAGGCCGCGTGGGCCGCGTGATGGTGGCGCAGCGACCACGCCGCCAGCGCAAGCGTGACCACGCCGGTCGCGACGAAGGTCATCGTCGCGGCATAGGCGGCGGCATCGGCGGCGGCCGCGAAGGCCGCGAAGCCGAGCACCCAGGGCGACACGACGAGCCAGACGCCGACGGCCAGGTCGACCCATTCCTCCCAGTCGTGGAATTCGGTGATGACGGCGATGGACAGGCCCGCGAGGATCACGCCGAAAAGAAGCGCGTTCCAGAATGCGAGCTGGATGCCGGCAAAGCCGAGAATCCACGGCGAGAAGAACAGCCAGATCCCGAGCAGCAGCATGAGGCCGTCCTGCCAGGTCCCGGTCGCTTTCTTCATGAAGTCTGCCATTGCATACCCCTCCTTTGAGCGGCCTGCCCCGGCGGTGGCCCGCCGAAGCAAGGCCCGCTGGCACGGGTGACGATCACGGGTGCCAGCATGTGGTTAAGATGGGAAAGCCCGGCGGGTTTTCAAGGGGTTGGGTGGGGCGGGGAGGTGGCGGCGCGGGGATGACAGGCCGACGGTTGCCCCCCACCCCATCCCTCCCCCACGAGGGGGGAGGGAGGCGCGTGGGCGGGGAGGGTGGGGGGAGGGGGCAATGGGGGTAGGGTTCCCTTAACCCTGTTTCGGGCAAGTTCGGGCAATGTCTCGCTATCGCCGCATCAGGATTCCCGGAGCCTCCTGCTTCTTCACCGTCGCGATGGCCGAACGGGGCGGGTCGGTGCTGACCGACCACATCGGCCTTCTCCGCGCCGCCTGGCGAGTCACCGTGGTGGAGCGGCCGGTCTTTTGCGACGCGATGGTGGTGCTGCCGGATCATCTGCATGCGGTATGGACGCTGCCGGAGGGGGACGCGGACTATTCCGAACGCTGGCGCAGGATCAAGGCGCGGTTTTCGCGGGCCCTGGGCGAGCATCGCCCCCGTTCGGACAGCAAGATCGCGAAGCGCGAATGCGGGGTGTGGCAGCGACGGTTCTGGGAACATGCGATCCGGAACGAACGGGACTACCGGGCGCATGTGGAATATTGCTGGCGCAATCCGGTGAAGCATGGCCTCGTGTCGCGCGCTGTGGACTGGCCGTTTTCGTCGATCCATAGGGAAATCCGCGCGGGAAGGGTGCCGCCGGAATGGGCGGAGGCGATGCCCGAGCGCGATTTCGGGGAGTAGGGTGGGCGATTCGCCCACCGTGTGGGCGGTCCGGCGTCCGAGGATTGATGGGCAAATTGCCGGAGGGATGGTGAATGGCGGGCAAGGGAGTAGGGTGGGCAATCTGCCCACCATGTGCGGGACCGGCATCCGAGGATTGACGGCGGATACCCCGCGGCAAGGAGAATGGTGGGCAGATTGCCCACCCTACGGCTTGCTGTAGCGCACCCTGCGCGGCTTCAGTCTTCCACCTGATAGGTGACTAACTTACCGCGGGTGGCAAACATCAGAATGCCCAGAATAACGGTGCCAAGGAACCATAGGAACCAGCCACCTACTGCCACTATGCCACCACCGATGACGGTTCCGGCTTGGCAGGCTTTCCGAAGAGAGTCGGTCATTTCCCTTGCGCAATCCGTGTTAATCTGATCGCCCACGGCCCCGAAGTTAGCAACGACCAGCGCGAGCATCGCAAACTGGAACAGCCAGAAAGCCACCTGCCAAATCCGGCCAAAGAAGCCGCGCTGATGTTTGGTAACCTGGGTCTTCACAAGCTTCGCCACTTTGTCCTCTCCCGCAATCTTTGCGTTCAAGTCTGGGTTCGACCTGAAGTTTGTGTCGCTGATTGGGAAATGGTGTGAAAGCTTTCGTCCTACCTCCTACCCCCTCCTTCTCTTCCCGCCCCGCTGCCCCGGCCTTCCCGCCGTAGACCTCCCCCGCGCCTTCACCGCCTCGCCGACCGCCTCCTCGACCGCCGACTGCCGGGCGAGCGGATCGTCGGACAGCACCAGGTCGACCGCCTCCAGCCGCTTGACCTCGTCACGGAGCCGGGCGGCTTCCTCGAATTCGAGGTTCTCCGCCGCCTTCCGCATCTGGAGCCTCAGCGCGTCGAGATGCGCCTCGAGGTTGGCGCCGTGCATCGGGCGGTCCACCTTCGCCGTCACCCGGTTCATGTCGACGTCGCCCTTGTAGAGACCGGCGAGGATGTCCTCGACGTTCTTCCTGACCGTCTCCGGGGTGATGCCGTGGGTCTCGTTGTAGGCCACCTGCTTCTCGCGCCGCCGCTCGGTCTCGGCCAGGGCGCGTTCCATGCTGCCCGTCACCCGGTCGGCATACATGATGACGCGGCCCTCGGCGTTGCGCGCGGCGCGGCCGATGGTCTGGATCAGCGAGGTCTCGGAGCGCAGGAAGCCTTCCTTGTCGGCATCGAGGATCGCCACCAGCCCGCATTCGGGGATGTCGAGGCCCTCGCGCAGCAGGTTGATGCCGACCAGCACGTCGAAGGCGCCGAGGCGGAGGTCGCGCAGGATCTCGATCCGTTCGATCGTGTCGATGTCGGAATGCATGTAGCGCACCCGGATGCCCTGTTCGTGCATGTATTCGGTAAGGTCTTCGGCCATGCGCTTGGTCAGCGTCGTCCCCAGCGTGCGGAAGCCGCGGGCCGCCACTTTCCGCACCTCGTCGAGAAGGTCGTCGACCTGCATCTCGACCGGGCGGATTTCCACCTGCGGGTCGAGCAGGCCGGTCGGGCGGATCACCTGTTCGGTGAAGACGCCGCCGGTCTGTTCCAGTTCCCATGACGCGGGCGTGGCGGAGACGAAGACCGACTGCGGCCGCATCGCGTCCCATTCCTCGAACTTGAGCGGCCGGTTGTCCATGCAGGACGGCAGGCGGAAGCCGTGTTCGGCGAGCGTGAACTTCCGCCGGTAGTCGCCCTTGTACATGCCGCCGATCTGCGGGACCGAGACGTGGGATTCATCGGCGAAGACGATGGCGTGGTCGGGGATGAATTCGAAGAGGGTGGGGGGCGGTTCGCCGGGGGCGCGGCCGGTCAGGTAGCGCGAATAGTTCTCGATCCCGGCGCAGGAGCCGGTCGCCTCCAGCATCTCGAGGTCGAAGTTGCAGCGCTGTTCAAGGCGCTGGGCCTCGAGGAGCTTGCCTTCCTCCTGCAACTGCTTCAGCCGCTGGGCCAGTTCCTTGCGGATGCCGGTGATCGCCTGCTGCAACGTCGGGCGGGGGGTGACGTAGTGGCTGTTGGCATAGATGCGGATCTTCTCGAAGCTGTCGGTCTTGGCGCCGGTCAGCGGATCGAATTCGGTGATCCCCTCCAGCTCCTCGCCGAAGAAGGAGAACTTCCAGGCGCGGTCCTCGAGGTGGGCGGGCCAGACATCGACGGTGTCGCCCTTGACCCGGAAGGCGCCGCGCTGGAAGGCGGCGTCGGCGCGGCGGTATTGCTGGGCGACAAGCTCGGACAGGAACTTGCGCTGGTCGTAGAGCTTGCCGATCTCCATGTCCTGGGTCATCGCCGAATAGGTCTCGACCGAGCCGATGCCGTAGATGCAGGAGACCGAGGCGACGATGATCACGTCGTCGCGTTCCAGAAGCGCCCGCGTGGCCGAATGGCGCATCCGGTCGATCTGTTCGTTGATCTGCGATTCCTTCTCGATATAGGTGTCGGTCCGCGCCACATAGGCCTCGGGCTGGTAGTAGTCGTAGTAGCTGACGAAGTACTCGACCGAGTTCTCCGGGAAGAAGCCCTTGAATTCGCCGTATAACTGGGCGGCGAGCGTCTTGTTCGGGGCGAGGATGATCGCCGGGCGCTGGGTTTCCTCGATCACCTTGGCCATCGTGAAGGTCTTGCCGGTGCCGGTCGCGCCGAGAAGCACCTGGTCGCGCTCGCCGGCGTTGACGCCGGCCGCCAGCTCGGCGATGGCGGTGGGCTGGTCGCCGGCGGGGGCGAAGCCGGTGTGGAGCACGAAGCGGCGGCCGCCCTCGAGCTTCGGGCGGGTCAGCACCTCGGGGCGTGGGGTGGGGGTGTTGGTGTTGTTGTGGGGCATCGACGATTCCTCCGGCCCCGCAGATTTGATCCGTTTTTGTTCCGGTTCAAGGTGGCGGGGGCATTTCCGCCGCGGGGCGCGCCCTCAGCGGGAGCGGCAGGCGCGGAAGGCCACCGCGGCGATCGCCGCCCAGACCAGGGTCCGCAGGGTCATCGCGGCGGTCGTGCGCGCCTCGTGGGCGCCGCCCTGCGCGACATGCCAGAGGAAGGCGGCGAAGACCGCCGCCGTGGCGACGGAGATGGCAAGGGAGAGCCCGCGCGCCCAGCCCGCCCCGCGCCACAGGCCGACGCCGGCCGTGACATAGGCGAAGCCGGCGAGGAAGTTGAACCACAGCACGAAGGGCACCACGGCGCCCATGTCGGCCCCGCCGAAGAGCGCCCGGCTGCCGGCGGCGATGGTCAGGGCGCCGAAGACCAGCGCGACCACGGCGGCGACGGTCAGGGAAGGCGGTCGGGCGGTCATCCTCTGCTCCCTCCGCCGGGCTCAGTTGCCGAGGATGCCGGGCAGGCGCAGGCCGTTGTCGCGGGCGCACTGGAGGGCGATGTCATAGCCCGCGTCGGCGTGGCGCCAGACGCCGGAGGCCGGGTCGTTCCACAGCACCCGCTCCAGCCGCTTCGCCGCCTCGGGCGTGCCGTCGGCGACGATGACGACGCCGGCGTGCTGGCTGAACCCCATGCCGACGCCGCCGCCGTGGTGGAGCGACACCCAGGTCGCGCCGCTCGCGGTGTTGACGAGTGCGTTGAGGAGCGGCCAGTCGGAGACGGCGTCGGAGCCGTCCTTCATCGCCTCGGTCTCGCGGTTGGGGCTGGCGACGGAGCCCGCGTCGAGGTGGTCGCGGCCGATGACGACGGGGGCCTTGAGTTCACCCGAGGCCACCATCTCGTTGAACATCAGCCCGGCGCGGTGCCGCTCGCCGAGGCCGATCCAGCAGATCCGCGCCGGCAGGCCCTGGAAGGCGATCCGCTCGCGCGCCATGTCGAGCCAGCGGTGCAGGTGGGCGTTGTCGGGAAAGAGCCGCTTCATCGCCGCGTCGGTCTTGTAGATGTCTTCCGGGTCGCCCGAGAGCGCGCACCAGCGGAAGGGGCCGATGCCCTTGCAGAACAGCGGCCGGATGTAGGCCGGGACGAAGCCGGGGAAGGCGAAGGCATTTTCCAGCCCCTCGTCCTTCGCGACCTGGCGGATGTTGTTGCCGTAGTCGAGCGTGGGCACGCCGGCGTTCCAGAACCCGACCATCGCGGCGACATGTGCCTTCATGCTGGCGCGGGCGGCCTTTTCCACCGCCGCCGGGTCGGTTTCCTGCCTCGCCCGCCAGTCGCCCACGGTCCAGCCCGCCGGGCAGTAGCCGTGCAGCGGATCGTGCGCCGAGGTCTGGTCGGTGACGATGTCGGGGCGCCCGTTTGGAAGATCAGGACCGCCGGCCTTCATCCGGGCGGCGAGTTCGGGGAAGATTTCGGCGGCGTTGCCGAGAAGGCCCACGGACTTGGCCTCGCCGGCCTTCGTCCAGCGGTCGATCAGCGCCAGCGCCTCGTCGAGGGTGCGGGCCTTTTCGTCGAGGTAGCGGGTGCGCAGGCGGAAGTCGATACGGGTCTCGTCGACCTCGACGGCGAGGCAGCAGGCCCCGGCCATCACCGCCGCCAGTGGCTGCGCGCCGCCCATGCCGCCGAGGCCGCCGGTGAGGATCCACTTGCCCTTGAGGTTGCCGCCGTAGTGCTGGCGGCCGGCCTCGGCGAAGGTTTCGTAGGTGCCCTGGACGATGCCTTGCGTGCCGATGTAGATCCACGATCCGGCCGTCATCTGGCCATACATCATCAGGCCCTTGCGGTCCAACTCGTTGAAATGCTGCCAGTTCGCCCAATGCGGCACGAGGTTGGAATTGGCGATCAGCACGCGGGGCGCGTCTGTATGGGTGCGCACCACCGCCACCGGCTTGCCGGACTGCACCACCAGCGTCTCGTCGGCTTCCAGCGTCTTCAGCGCCGCGACGATGCGGTCGAAATCCTCCCACGTTCGCGCCGCCCGGCCGATGCCGCCGTAGACGACAAGCTCGTGCGGGTTCTCGGCCACGTCGGGATGCAGGTTGTTCATCAGCATCCGCATCGGTGCCTCGGTCAGCCAGCTTTTCGCGGTGATCTCGGCTCCGGTGGGGGGGTAGATGTCGCGGGTGTTGTGGCGCGGATCGGTCATCGTGTGACTCCGGGAGAGAATGCAAGGTCTTGCAGGGTGGCGAGGATGGCGCCGAGGTGCCGCCTGAGCCGCCCGGCCTTCGCGGGATCGTAGGCGAAGGGCGGGGCCTCAGTGGCAAGGTGGGTGGACTGCGCCAGTTCCATCTGGACCGCGTGCAGCCCCTCGGATGGCCGGCCGTAGTGGCGCGTCGTCCAGCCGCCCCTGAAGCGGCCGTTGAGGACGCTGGAGTAGCCCTCCGCCCCGGCGCAGAGGCGGGTGACGGCGGCCTCGATTTCGGGCGCGCAAGTGGTGCCGCCGTTGGTGCCGATGTTGAAGTCGGGCAGGAGGCCGTCGAAGAGGAAGGGGATGCGCGAGCGGATCGAGTGGCAGTCGTATAGGATCGCCACGCCGTGGCGGGCGCGGACGCGCCCCAGCTCGGCGGACAGCGCGGCGTGGTAGGGCGCGTGGAAGTCGCGTCGCCGCGCCGCGATCTCGGCGTCCGTCGGCGGATCGGTCCAGAGCGGTTCGCCGTCGAAATCGGTGAGCGGCACGAGGCCGGTGGTGTTCTGCCCGGGATAGAGGCTTTCGCCCGAGGGCGGGCGGTTGGCGTCGATCACGTAGCGGTGGAAGGTGGCGCGGACCACGGTGGCGCCGGGCAGGAGCCCGTCGTAGAGCCGGTCGATGTGCCAGTCGGTGTCGGCGAGCCCCTGTCCCCGCGGGGTGAGCCGGGCGAAAATCTCCGCCGGCACATGGGTTCCGGTGTGGGGCATCGCCAGCACCACCGGCCCGTCGCCGCGGATCACCTCCACGGGCGTCATGCCGCGCCCTGCGACAGGAGCGCGCGGATGCCGCAGGCGGCGGAGACTTCGCCCTCGCGGACGAGGGCGGCGGCCAGCGCGAGGTCGCCGGCCATGTAGCGGTCCTCGCCCAGCGGCGGGACCACGGCCCTTAGCGCCGCGACGAGGCGCATGAGGGAGGGGCTGGTGGCGAGGGGCGCGCGGAACTCCACCCCCTGGGCGGCGCAGAGAAGCTCCACCCCGAGGATGACGCTGAGGTTCGCGTTCATCCGCGCGAGCCGCCGCGCCCCGTGGGCGGCCATCGAGACGTGGTCTTCCTGGTTGGCCGAGGTCGGGGTGGAATCGGTCGAGCAGGGGGTGGCGAGGTGCTTGTTCTCGCTCATCAGCGCGGCCGTCGTCACCTCGGCGATCATCAGGCCGGAGTTGAGGCCGGGCTTCGGGGTGAGGAACGGCGGCAGGTCGAAGCTGAGCGTGGGGTCGACCATCAGCGCGACGCGGCGCTGGGCAATGGCGCCGATCTCGGCCACGGCGAGCGCGATCTGGTCGGCGGCGAAGGCCACCGGCTCGGCATGGAAGTTGCCGCCCGAGACGATCATGCCCTGATCGACCAGCACCAGCGGATTGTCGGAGGCGGCGTTGGCCTCGATCTCCAGCGTGCGGCCGGCGAAGCGCAGCAGGTCGAGCGCCGCGCCCGTCACCTGCGGCTGGCAGCGGATGCAGTAGGGATCCTGCACGCGGGTGTCGCCGGTGCGGTGGCTTTCGCGGATCGCCGAGCCCTCCATCACCGCGCGCATCGCGCGGGCGACGTCGATCTGGCCGGCATGGCCGCGGAGCGCGTGGAGCGCAGGCTCCAGCGGCGCGGTCGAGCCCATGATCGCATCGGTCGAGAGGCAGGAGATCGCAACCGCGGCCTCGGCCGCGCGCATCGCGTCGAAATATCCCGCCAGCGCGCAGGCAGTGGAGAACTGGGTGCCGTTGATCAGGCCGAGCCCTTCCTTCGGGCCGAGGACGACCGGCTTGAGTCCGGCGCGGGCCAGCGCCTCGCGCGAGGGCAGGCGTCGGCCTTCATGGATCGCCTCGCCCTCGCCGATCAGGGTGGCGGCCATGTGGGCCAGCGGCGCGAGGTCGCCCGAGGCGCCGACCGAGCCCTGCGAGGGGATCACGGGGGTCACGTCCCGCGCGAGGCAGTCCTGGAGGAGCGCCACCGTCTCCCAGCGGATGCCGGAGGCGCCGCGGCCGATCGAGAGAAGTTTCAGCGCCATCATCAGCCGGGTCGTCGCCGCGTCGAGCGGCTCTCCCACGCCGCAGCAGTGCGACAGGATCAGGTTGCGCTGGAGCGTCGTGGTGTCGTCGGGGGGCACGCGGACCGAGGCGAGCTTGCCGAAGCCGGTGTTGATGCCGTAGACCGCGACGTCGCCCGCCGCGGCGCGGGCCACCATCGCCGCCGCGGCTTCCACCGCCGGGCGCGCGGCGGGGTCGAGCGCGGCGGGGTCCGCGCCCCGCCAGAGCCGTTCGAGCGTGTCGAGCGTGGTGGCCCCGGGGGAGAGAAGAACGGTCACGGCCGGCCTCCGAAGATACGTTTCCAAAGCGGGTTGAAGCCGATCCGGTAGGAAAGCTCGGCGGGGCTTTCGACGTTCCAGATGGCGAGATCGGCGCGCATGCCGGCGCGCAGGTGCCCCGCGTCGGCAAGGCCGAGCGCGCGGGCGGCGTGGGCGGTCACGCCGGACAGGCATTCCGCAGGGGTCATGCGGAAGAGCGTGGCGGCCATGTTCATCGCCAGCAGGATCGAGGTCAGCGGCGACGATCCGGGGTTGCAGTCGGTCGCTACCGCCATCGGCACGCCGTGGGCGCGGAAGGCGGCGATCGGGGGAAGGCGGGTCTCGCGGAGCGTGTAGAAGGCGCCGGGAAGCATCACCGCGACGGTGCCCGCCGCCGCCATCGCCGCCGCGTCGCCGTCGTCGGCATATTCCAGATGGTCGGCCGAAAGCGCGCCCTCGGCGGCGGCGAGCCGCGCGCCGCCGAGGTTGGAGAGCTGTTCGGCGTGGAGCTTCACCGGCAGGCCGAGCGCCTTGGCGCGGGCGAAGACGCGGGCGATCTGGCCGGGGGTGAAGGCGATGCCCTCGCAGAACCCGTCCACCGCGTCGACCAGCCCCTCGGCATGGGCGGCGTCGAGCGCGGGCAGGCAGACCTCGTCGAGATAGGCGTCGGCGCGGCCGCGGTAGTCGGGCGGGATCGCATGGGCGCCAAGGAAGCTGGTGCGCACCGTGACCGGCCTTGCCGCGGCGATCCGGCGGGCGGCGCGGAGCATGGCGCATTCGGTGGCGATGTCGAGCCCGTAGCCCGACTTCACCTCGATCGTGGTGACGCCTTCGGCGATCAGCGCGTCGACCCGGGGCAGGGCGGCGGCGAGAAGCGCGTCCTCGCCGGCGGCGCGCGTCGCCGTGACGGTGGAGAGGATGCCGCCGCCGGCGCGGGCGATCTCCTCGTAGCTTTTGCCCTCGAGCCGCATCTCGAACTCGCGGGCGCGGTTGCCGCCGTGGACGATGTGGGTATGGCAGTCGATCAGGCCGGGCGTGACCAGCCGGCCCTCGAGGTCGAGCGGTTCGGCCCCCCGGAACCGGTCCGGCAGCGCCGCCTCCGGCCCGGCCCAGGCGATCCGGTCGCCCTCGGTCACTACCGCGCCGCGTTCGATCAGCCCGGAGGGCGCATCGGCGTCGGTTCCGGCGAGGACGGCGTTCCTGAGCAGCATGAGTCGGCTTGTTATGTGCATGGTAGATGTGTATATGTTCATACATATTATCCGTCAAGCGGGGATCGACCATGACGACACTCTGGGCCGGGCAGGCCTTGGCCGGGACCGGCTGGGCCCGGGACGTGCGGGTCACGCTGGATGCGGCGGGGCGGATCGCGGCGGTGGAGGAGGGCGCGCCGCGGGCGGCGGACCATGTCGTCGACATCCTTCTGCCGGCGCCGGCGAACGCGCACAGCCACGCCTTCCAGCGGGCGATGGCAGGGTTGACCGAACGGCGGGGGCCGAACCCGCGCGACACGTTCTGGACCTGGCGCGAGCTGATGTTCCGCTTCCTCGACCGGCTGACGCCCGAGGATGTCGAGGCGATTGCCGCCTTCGTGCAGATGGAGATGCTGGAGGCAGGCTATGCCACCAACGTCGAATTCCACTACCTGCACCACCGCCCCGGCGGGCGACCCTATGACGACCTTGCCGAGATGGCCGGGCGGATTGCCGCGGCGGCGGCGCGGACCGGGATCGGCCTCACGCTTCTGCCGGTGCACTACCAGTTCGGCGGCTGCGACCGCCGCCCGCTCGGCCCCGGGCAGATCCGCTTCGGCACCGACCGCGACGGTTTCGCCCGGCTGCACGCCGCCTCGGCTGCGGCGCTGAAGGCGCTGCCGGAGGACTGCCGCATCGGCGTCGCCCCGCATTCCCTGCGGGCGGTGGCGCCCGAGGCGATCGCCGATCTGGTGGCGCTGGCGCCCGATGGGCCGGTGCACATGCACCTCGCCGAGCAGGTGGCCGAGGTCGAGGAGGTGCGCGCGGCGCTGGGCGCGCGGCCGGTGGAGTGGGTGCTGGACCATGTCGGGCCGGACCGGCGCTTCACCTTCATCCACTGCACCCAGATGGAGCCCGCCGAGACCGGGGGGCTGGCGCGCTCCGGCGCGGTGGCCGGGCTCTGCCCGATCACCGAATCGAGCCTCGGCGACGGCATCTTCGACGGCGTGCGCTGGCTGGACGCGGGTGGGCGCATCGCCGTGGGTTCGGATTCCAACATCCGCATCGCGCTTTCCGAGGAGCTTCGCACGCTGGAATATTCGCAGCGCCTGCGCGACCGGTCGCGCGCCGCGCTCGCCACGCCGGAGATGTCCACCGGGCGGCGGCTGTTCGAGGCGGCCGCGCTTGGCGGGGCCCTTGCCGCGGGGCGGGAGACGGGGGCGATCGCGCCGGGATTTCTGGCCGATCTGGTCGCGCTCGACGGCAGCCATGTCGATCTTCAGGGGCGGGGCGGCGACGCCCTCCTCGACACCTGGATCTTCGCCGGGGACGACCGCATGGTGCGGGAGGTCTGGTCGGCCGGCCGGCATCTGGTCAGGGCCGGGCGGCATGTCGCGCGGGAGGGCATCCTGGCCGGCTACCGGCGGGCGATGAAGGTGCTGGGAGACGCGATGTGACCGCGGCCGCGATCCGGAACTGGCTGGCGGTGCAGGACGAGGTCCGCCGCCGGATCGCCGCGCGGGTCTGGCGTCCGGGAGAGTTCATTCCCCACGAGGCCGATCTCGCCCGCGAGTTTGGCTGTGCCCGCGCGACGGTGAACCGGGCGCTGAGGGAGCTGGCGGACGAGGGCATCCTCGACCGCCGACGCAAGGCCGGCACCCGGGTCGCGGCCAACCCGGTGCGGCGGGCGCGGCTGGATATTCCGCTGATCCGCGACGAGATCGAGGGGCGCGGGCTTGCCTTCCGCCACACGCTCCTTTGCCGCGAGACCGCGCTGCCGCCGCCCGAGGTCCGCGCCCGCATGGGCACCCCGGCCGAGGCGCGCCTGCTGCACCTCCAGACGCTCTATACCGCCGGTGGCGCGCCCTATGTCTTCGAGGACCGCTGGATCAACCCCGAGGTCGTGCCGGCGGTGACGGCCGAGACCTTCGCCGCGATCAGCCCGAACGAATGGCTTGTGCGCGAGGTTCCCTTCGAGGCCGGCGACTTCACCTTCTCGGCGATCACCTCGACGCCGGCCGAGGCCTCGGTCCTCGGCTGCGCCGAGGGGGTGGGGCTCTTCGTCCTTGACCGGACGACGCGGCGGGCGGGGCGGATCATCACCTCGGTCCGGCTGGTGTTCCATCCGGGATACCGGATGCACACCGAGATCTGACGTCCGTGGCGCCGTGCGCGGCGGCGGTCAGGCGACGCGCGCCGCGGGGCCGTCGCCCTCCGGCCTGAAGGGCGCCGGCGGCGCCGGCGGCAGCGCCACCTCTGCCAGGGTCGAACGATCGAGATCGTCGAGGAAGGCCGCCTCGGCCGAGCGCAGCCGCGCCTTGAGCCGGCAGCGGCCGTCAAGGCTGCAACCGCCGTGCTGCAGGGCAAAGCAGTCGACCAGCGGCTGGCCTTCCTCCAGAAGCCGCACCACCGCGCCGAGGCGGATCGCCTCGGCCGGGCGCGCCAGCGTGGCGCCGCCGCCGCCGCCGCGACGGGTCTCGACGAAGCCCGCCTGCGACAGCCGCTGCATGATCTTGGCCAGATGGTTGCGCGAGAGGCCAAGCTCCTCGGCCAGTTCGGCGGTCGAGAAGGCGCGGCCGGGCGCGCCGGCCATGCGCATCAGCATGCGCAGCCCGTAATCGGTGAAGGAGGTCAATCGCATGGTGGCCGGCGGCTCCGCCTGAATTGGCATTTACAGTACCTATTAGGGGGGCTAGAGAGGATTGCAAGCGCGAATCCCGTTAACGCGGACGAAAGCCCCGACAGGATGTCAGAAACCAACTCCCCCAGGCACGGGTCCGGCGGTGCGACCTCCGGTCAGGCGGAGGCGCCGCGCGTCGCGGGCTCCTGCCGCTGCGCCTGCGCCGAGGCCCGGGCCGAAGCGGAGGCTGCCGCCGCGGCTGCTGCCCCGACCGGCACCGCGGCGAAGGATGCGGCCGGAAAGCCGGCCGCCGCCATCCCGAACCTCCGCCGATGATAAGGTTTCGCCCATGACACACATCGTCCCGACTGAAGACCCGGTCCAGCTTACGCTCTACATCGAGCAGCGCTACCACGCCCGCCATCGCGAGCAGCTTCCGCAGCTCGCCAGCATGGCCGAGAAGGTGGAGAACGTGCATTTCGGCGCCGAGGACGTGCCGGAGGGGCTTGCCGAGATCTTGCGCCGGCTGACCGGCGAGATGGAGGTGCACATGAAGAAGGAGGAACTGATCCTCTTTCCGGCGATCCGCAGGGGGGGCATGCCGGGGCTGGAGCACCCGATCGCCCGGATGCGCGCCGACCATGACGATCACGGCACCGACGTCGCCGAGATTCGCCGCGTGACCGGCGGGCTGGCGCTGCCCGATGACGCCTGCCGCACCTGGACGGCGCTCTATACCGGGCTCGCCGAATTCATCGGCGACCTCGAGGAGCACGTCAGGCTGGAGAACGAGGTGCTTTTCCCGCAGTTCGAGCCGGGGGGAAGCGCGCGTGGCTGACCTGCATTTCCCCCGCGCCAAGCGGGCCCACGCCGACCGCCGCCGGGCGCTGACACCCGCGGCGGAGGATGCCCTCCAGGCCGGGACGGAGGGTTGACGGGAACGACCGGCATAAGCATCGCGCGGGTCTACGACGGCGCGGACACCGGCCCGGCCGCGCGGCTTCTGGTGGACCGGCTCTGGCCCCGCGGGCTGCGCCGGGACGCGCTGGCGCTCGACGACTGGATCCCCGAGGTGGCGCCGAGCCACGAGTTGCGCCGCTGGTTCCACCACGAGAGCGCGAAGTGGGAGGAGTTCGAGGCCCGCTACCGCGCTGAGATCGACGCCAGGCCAGAGGCGGTGGAGCGCTGCCTTTCCTGGTGCCGGAAGGGGCCGGTGGTGCTGCTTTACGGCGCGAAGGATCGCGACCACAATCAGGCCGTGGTGCTGGCCGCCCGGCTGAGGGCGGCGCTGGCGGCCGAGGCGAAAGGAGGCAGGCCATGAGCGTCGAGGAGGAGACCGGCCGCTATGCCTCGCCCCCCTGCCTGGCCGGCGAGGTGGCGCCGGACTACTTCGATCCGCTGGCGGTGGAGCCGCAGCAGGCGCGCGACGTCGCCCGCTGGCGCCGGGGCGAGCGCGAGCGGCTGAGAGCCGAGCGGCTGGCGATGAGCGTCGAGGCGCGGGCGACGGTGGGGCGGGCGCTGGCCGGCCACCTGCGCGGCCTGCTGGATGCAAGGTTCGGCGGCGCCGCGGGCCGGGTGTTTTCGGGCTACTGGCCGATCAAGGGCGAGCCGGACCTGCGGCCCCTGCTGACCGAGTTGCACGGGGCGGGCGTGACGGTCGCGTTGCCGGTGGTCGAGGTGAAGGCGGCGCCCCTGGTCTTCCGCCGCTGGACGCCGGAGACGAAGATGGTGCGCGGCGACTGGAACATTCCGGTGCCCCCGCCCGAGGCCGAGCGGCTGCATCCCGACATCGCGCTGGCGCCGGTGCTCGGCTGGACCGGGGACGCCTACCGGCTGGGCTACGGCGGCGGCTATTTCGACCGGACGCTGGCGGCGCTTTTGCCGCGCCCCTTCACCATCGGAATCGGATTGCAATCGGCGCGGCTGGCGACGATCTATCCGCAACCGCACGACATCGCGCTCGACCTCATCCTGACCGAGGCCGGCGTGCAGGCCGAGAAGGAGCCCCGCCCATGACCGCCCGGACCGACGCGCCGCGCTTCCCTTCGCTTCCGGGGTCGCGTGCCGTGGCGCGGCTTTCCGCCGCGCTTGTCCAGCCGCTGCTCGGCCGGGTGGTCCGGCGCATCGCCGCCAGCCACCCCTCGCTCTTCGCCCGGCTCGGGCCGCACCAGACCACCGATTTCGTCATCGACGCGGTGGAACTGCCCTTCGCGCTGCATCTGCGCCCCGATCCCAAGGCGCTGGTGCTCAGGGCGGTGCCGCGCGACGCGCTGCCGCCGGCGGGGGCGACGATCCGCGGCCGGTTCATGCTGCTGCTGGAACTTCTCGATTCCGAGGAGGACGGCGATTCCGCCTTCTTCTCGCGCGATCTGGCCATCACCGGCGATACCGAGGCGGTGGTGCGGCTGAGAAACGCGCTCGACGATGTCGACGGCTCCATCGCCGAGGAGACGGCGGCGATGTTCGGCCCGCCGGGCCGGGCGATCCTGGCCCAACTGCGCCGGCGCTACGCCACCGACGCCACCCGACGGGAGACGACATGAGCCTTGCCGAACTGATCTGCCCGGCCGGAACCCCGGCGGCGCTGCGCACCGCGGTGGATGCCGGGGCCGATGCCGTCTACTGCGGCTTTCAGGACGCGACCAACGCGCGCAACTTCCCCGGCCTGAACTTCACGCCGGAGGAACTGGCCGAGGCCGTCGCCTACGCCCACGCCCGCGGCACCAAGGTTCTCCTGGCGCTCAACACCTATCCGCCCGCGGGCAAGGTGGACCTGTGGCGCCACGCCGCCGACATGGGCGCGCGGATCGGCGTCGATGCCTTCATCGTCGCCGACATGGGCGTGGCCGACTACATCATGCGCACGCACCCCGGCATCCGGCTGCACCTGTCGGTGCAGGCCGCTGCCTCCAGCCCCGAGGCGATCCGCTATTACTGCGAGAATTTCGGGGTCAAGCGGGTGGTGCTGCCGCGGATCCTGACGATTCCCGAAATCCGCCAGATCCGCCGCGAGATCCCCTGCGAGATCGAGACCTTCATCTTCGGCAACCACGGGCTGATGGTCGAGGGGCGGTGCAGTCTGACCAACTACCTCACCGGCCAGTCCACCAACATGGACGGGGTCTGCTCGCCCGCCTCCGACGTCGAGTACATCCGCGACACCGACGGGTCGATGTCGTCGACGCTCGCGGGTTTCACCATCGACCGCTTCGCGGCGGGCGAGATGGCCGGCTATCCGACGATCTGCAAGGGCCGCTACACCGCGCCCCACCGGCCCGAGGGCTACTATGCCTTCGAGGAGCCGATCAGCCTCAACCTGTCGCGGCTTCTGCCGGAGCTGATCGACGCCGGCGTCCATGCCTTCAAGATCGAGGGCCGCCAGCGGTCGAAATCCTACGTGCGCAGCGTCGTGTCGGCCTTCCGCAAGGCCGTGGACGACATCCGCGCCGGGCGCGAGGCGAACATCGCCGACCTCGTCGCGCTGACCGAAGGGCAGAAGCAGACGCAGGGCGCCTTCGAGACGAAGAAATGGCGGTAGCAGACATGACGAAACTCACGCTCGGGCCCATCGCCTATCACTGGTCGGCCGAGGCGCGGCGCGACTTCTACGCAAGGATCGCCGACGAGGCGCCGGTGGACGAGGTCTATCTGGGCGAGGTGATCTGTTCCAAGCGCGCCCCCTTCTTCGAGGCGGAGCTGCCGCAGGCGATGGAGCGGCTGGAGCGCGCCGGCAAGACGGTGATCCTGTCCTCGCTGGCCGAGGTGGTGCTGAAGCGCGAGCGCAAGGCCACTGCCGACCTCGCCGCGATGGAGGCGCCCGAGATCGAGATCAACAACGCCTCGGGCCTTTACGCCCGGGGCCGGCGGCCGCACCGGATCGGCCCCTTCATGAACGCCTACAACGAGGCGACGATCGGCTGGATGGCCGGGCAGGGCGCCACCCATGTCTGCCTTCCGGGCGAGCTGCCGAAGGAGGCGATCGCGGTCGCCGCGAAGGCCGCGCGCGACCTCGGCCTGGGCGTCGAGGTGCAGGTCTTCGGCCGCGTCTCGCTGGCGGTGTCGGCGCGCTGCTACCACGCGCGCGCCCACGGCCGGACCAAGGACAACTGCCTCTTCGTCTGCGAGGACGATCCCGACGGGATGCCGCTGAGGACGCGCGACGACCGGCCGATCCTCAGGGTGAACGGCATCCAGACCCAGTCGGAAAGCTACGTGAACCTGCTGCCCGAGATCGCGGCGCTGACCGGGATGGGCGTGACCCACCTGCGGCTGATGCCGCAGGCGGTGGACATGGTCGCCGTCGCGCGGGCGGTGCGCGACGTGCTCGACGGGGTCGCATCCCCGGCCGAGGCCGAGGAACGGCTGCGCGCGCTCTGCGCGGGCACGTCGTTCAGCGACGGCTTCTACCACGGCACCGCCGGCTACCGCCGCGTCGCCCTGGCGGCGGCCGGATGACCGGAACGCGAAGGACGATACCATGACTGCGACCACTGCCGAACGGATGCGGGCCTGGAGGGGGCCGGCGATTCTGACCTTCGGCTTCCGCCCCTTCTTCTTCGGGGCGGCCGTCTGGGCGATGCTGGCGATGGTGCTCTGGGTGCCCGCGCTTTCGGGGCACCTGACGCTGCCCACCGCCTTCGACCCGGTGTCCTGGCACGCGCACGAGTTCCTTTACGGCTATCTCGGTGCGGTGATCGCCGGATTCCTCATGACCGCGGTGCCGAACTGGACTGGGCGGCTGCCGATCGTCGGCTGGCGGCTCGGCGCGCTGGCGCTCCTCTGGCTGGCGGGGCGCGTGGGCATCCTCGTCTCGGCGGGCCTGCCGGCGCTGGCGGTGGCCGCGCTCGATCTCGCCTTCCCGGTGGTCTTCGCCGCCGCCATCGGGCGCGAGATCGTCGCGGGGCGGAACTGGCGCAACCTGATCGTGCTGGTGATGCTCACGGTCTTCGCGCTCGGCAATGCGGTGTTCCACTGGGAGGCCGCCCACGGCGCCTATGCCGCCGAGGGCTACGGTCTCAGGATCGGGCTCGGTGCCGGGATCATGATGATCGGGGTGATCGGCGGGCGGATCGTGCCCTCGTTCACGCGCAACTGGCTGGCCAGGCGCGGGCCGGGGCGGTTGCCCGTGCCGCCGATGCAGCGCTTCGACAAGGCCGCGCTGGTCTGGCTTGCCGCGACACTCCTCCTGTGGGTGGCGCTGCCGGAGGCCCGCGTCACCGGCGCGGCGCTGGTAGTCGCGGGCGGGCTGCACCTTGTCCGGCTGTCGCGCTGGGCGGGCGAGCGGACGCTGGCCGAACCGCTGGTCATCGTGCTGCACGTCGGCTATGCCTTCGTGCCCTTGGGCGCGCTCGCGCTCGGCGCGGCGCTTCTTGCGCCCGACCTGTTCGACCGGCTCGGCGCCCAGCACCTGTGGATGGGCGGCGCGATCGGGCTGATGACGCTGGCGGTGATGACGCGCGCCACGCTCGGCCACACCGGGCAGGCGCTGAGGGCAGGCGCCGGAACCGCCGCGATCTACGGGCTGCTCGTGGCCGCGGTGCTGGCGCGGGTCGGTGCCGGCTACTGGCCCGATCTGGCGCAGAGGCTCTACGAGGTCTCGGGCGGCGCCTGGATCGCTGCCTTCGCGAGCTTCGCCGTCATCTACGGCAGGCTCCTGCTGCGGCTGCCGCCGGCCAAGCGGCTCTGACCGCCGGCGACCACCGGCCGACCACCGGCGCGGGTCACGGGCGTCAGGTCGTGCGGTCGTCGATCAGGGGGTTCGGCTTGGCGAACCGCTCCAGATCGGCCTGGTCGCCGATCGCCACGCGGCCGCCGTCGGTCGCGACACCATAGGCCTGCAGGCTCTTGAACGCGCGGCTGAGGTTTTCCGGCGTCATGCCCAGAAGCGAGGCCAGGCGCCGCTTGTCGAAGGGCAGGTCGAAGGCCGGCGCGCCGCCGGCGCGACGCTGTTCGCGCAAGAGGTAGTTGGCCAGCCGTTCGAGCGAGGACCGCAGCTTCATATCCTTGGTGTTCTTGACGACCGAGCGATAGCCCTGCGCGAGGTCGGCGACGATGGCGCGGGCGAAGGCGGGATCGGCATCGAAGGCCGCCCGCACGTCCTCGGACGGGATCAGCACGATGCGCGCCCGCGTCATCGTGCGCGCGGCCATCAGATAGGGTGCGTCCCGGATCGTCGCGGCAAGGATGAACGTCGTCACCGGCCGGGTCGTCGCCAGCAGGGTTTCGCGGCCGTTCCACGTGGCGAAGAGTTCGACCAGACCGTCCAGCAGGACATGCAGGAAGTCGCTCGGCTCGCCTTCCCGGATCAGGTCGACCTGCGGCGGGAAGTTCTGCACATAGGCCCCGCGCATCAGCGCATGAAACCTCTCCTCCTCCATGTCGCGGAAGAGCGGAAGCGCGCGAATCTCGGGGAAGTCGTCGGGGCGCAAGAGTCTGGCTCCTTCCTTGATTGACATTTATCAATCCTTGACCGGGGCTGTGTCAATCACCGGGCGGCGAGATGTCGCATGCAGATTTGATGTTGGCGGCACCGGAACCCGAAGAATTTCCCCAACACATTTATTTCATTGGCGGATTCTGCGTTTCTGATCTGGATCAAGTTTTCCGGGACTCGCCCCCGGGCAGAGGTGACGCCAATCTGTCCGTGCCGTTGCACGGGCATGGATTGTTGGAGGGAATGCTATGCGTGCCGCAGGCAGCGTATCGAGCGCCGAACAGAACAGGGCGCTGGGGCTCAGCACCGTCGCCTTCACCGCGTGCTTCGCGGTGTGGACGATCTTCTCGATCATCGGTGTCGAGATCAAGAAAGAGCTTGGGCTGAACGAGTTCGAGTTCGGTCTTCTGGTCGCGACGCCGATCCTGACCGGGTCGCTGACGCGGCTCTTCCTCGGCGTCTGGACCGAGAAATGGGGCGGGCGGATCGTCTTCTCGCTCCAGATGGTCCTCACCGGGATCGCGACCTGGCTGCTGACCTGGGCGCATACCTATCCGATGTATCTTCTCGCGGCGCTCGGCATCGGCCTTGCCGGCGGGTCGTTCATCATCGGGGTGGCCTATGTCTCGCGCTGGTATCCGGCGGGCAAGCAGGGCACCGCGCTCGGCATCTTCGGGGCCGGCAACGTCGGCGCGGCGGTGACGAAGTTCCTCGCCCCCTTCGTCATGGTGGCCTACGGCTGGCAGGGCGTCGCCCAGGTCTGGGCCGTCGGCATCGTGCTCATGGGGATCGTGTTCTTCCTCTTCGCCAAGGACGACCCGGAGCTGATCGACCGCCGCGCCAGAGGCATTCGCGCGCCCTCGCTCGCCGAACAGTTCGCGCCCCTGAAGAAGCTTCAGGTCTGGCGGTTCTCGCTTTACTACTTCTTCGTCTTCGGCGCCTTCGTGGCGCTGGCGCTGTGGCTGCCGCACTACCTGATCGATGTCTACGGCGTCGACGTGAAGACCGCGGGCATGTCGGCGGCGGCCTTCTCGCTTTCGGCTTCGGTGTTCCGCGCCTATGGCGGGCATCTGTCCGACCGGTTCGGCGCGCGGGCGGTGATGTACTGGAGCCTCGGCTTCTCGACGATCCTGCTGTTCATGCTGTCCTATCCGCCGACCACCTACCAGATCGTGACCAAGACCGGCCCGATCTCGTTCCAGACGCAGATGGACCTCTGGCCCTTCGTCATCACCGCCTTCGCGCTCGGCTTCTTCATGTCGCTCGGCAAGGCCGCCGTCTACAAGCACATCCCGGTCTACTATCCGCAGCATGTCGGCGCGGTCGGCGGCCTCGTCGGCATGATCGGCGGGCTTGGCGGGTTCATCCTGCCGATCGTCTTCGGCGCGGCGCTTGACCTGACCGGAATCTACACCTCCTGCTTCGCCATCCTGTTCCTGCTGGTCGGAACCTCGCTCCTGTGGATGCACCTCGCGATCCGCACGATGGAGCGGGAGGCGCGGGCGACCTCGCTCGACGCGCTGCCCGAACTGCCCGAGATGCAGGCGATCCACACCCCGGCCGTGGCCGAGGCTCTGGGCCGCGGCGCGCTGGCCGACTGGCGCCCCGAGGATGCCGAATTCTGGCGCACGACGGGCCGCAGCGTCGCACGCCGCAACCTGTGGCTTTCGATTCCGGCGCTCTTGCTTGCCTTCAGCGTGTGGATGGTGTGGTCGGTCGTGGTGGCGAAGCTTCCGGCTATCGGCTTCGACTTTACGCCGGGCCAGCTCTTCTGGCTCGCGGCCCTTCCCGGGCTTTCCGGCGCGACGCTGAGGATCTTCTACAGCTTCATGGTGCCGATCTTCGGCGGGCGGCTGTGGACGACGATCTCGACGGCATCGCTGCTGCTGCCGGCGCTCGGCATCGGCTATGCGGTGCAGAACCCGACGACGCCCTACTTCATCTTCCTCGTCCTCGCGCTTCTGTGCGGCTTCGGCGGCGGCAACTTCGCCTCGTCGATGGCCAACATCGCCTTCTTCTTCCCGAGGGCCGAAAAGGGCAACGCGCTGGCGCTGAACGCCGGTCTCGGCAACCTCGGCGTCTCGGTCATGCAGTTCCTCGTGCCGATCGTCATCACCACCAGCGTCTTCGGCGCGATGGGCGGCGAGCCGCAGGCGCTGGGCGAGGGCGGGCAGCTCTTCATGCAGAACGCGGGCTTCATCTGGGTGCCGTTCATCCTCGCCTCGACGATCGCGGCCTGGATCGGGATGGATGACATCGCCGACGCCAAGGCGAGCTTCGCCGAACAGGCGATCATCTTCTCGCGCTTCCACAACTGGATCATGTGCATCCTCTATACCGGCACCTTCGGCAGCTTCATCGGCTATTCCGCGGGCTTCCCGCTTCTGACCAAGCTGATGTTCCCGGACGTGAACGCCCTGCAATACGTCTTCCTCGGCCCCCTCGTCGGGGCGCTGAGCCGGGCAGGCACGGGCTGGATCTCCGATCGCTTCGGCGGCGGCCGGGTGACGTTCTGGACCTTCGCCGGCATGATCGCGGCGGTGTTCGGGGTGATCTTCTTCCTCGGCATCAAGGAACAGCCGGGGGCGTTCTGGGGCTTCTTCGCCTCGTTCATGGCGCTCTTCTGCCTGACCGGCATCGGCAACGCCTCGACCTTCCAGATGATCCCCGCGATCATGGGGCGCGAGATCCCGCGGCTGATGCCGGGGCTCGACACGCAGGCCTCGCGCCGCCAGGCCGAGCGGGAGAGTGCCGCGATCATCGCCTTCACGAGTGCCATCGCGGCCTATGGCGCCTTCTTCATCCCGAAGGCCTACGGCACCTCGATCGCGATGAGCGGGTCGCCGGTGGGCGCGCTCTGGGCGTTCCTCGGCTTCTACGTCCTCTGCCTGGTGCTGACCTGGGTCTATTACACCCGGCGCGGCGGACTTCTCTACGACATCGAACGCGGCCGGGCGGCCAAGATCGCCCAGCCGGCTTGACAGGAAAGGAAACGCCATGAGCCAATTGCTCGACCGTCTGAACTTCCTCCAGTCGAAGGAACTGGAACAGTTCTCGGGTGGCCACGGACAGGTGACGCGCGAAAGCCGGGCCTGGGAGGACACCTACCGGAACCGCTGGCGCCACGACAAGATCGTGCGCTCCACCCACGGGGTGAACTGCACCGGATCGTGTTCGTGGAAAATCTACGTGAAGTCGGGGATCGTCACCTGGGAAACCCAGCAGACCGACTATCCCCGGACCCGCGCGGGCCTGCCCAACCACGAGCCGCGCGGCTGCCAGCGCGGGGCGTCCTACAGCTGGTATCTCTACTCCGCGAACCGGGTGAAGAACCCCCTGGTGCGCGGCCGGCTGATGCGGCTCTGGCGCGACCTGCGCCAGACCAAGACGCCGATCGAGGCCTGGACGGCGATCCAGGCGGACCCGAGCTTGCGCGCCTCCTACGTCAAGATGCGCGGAAACGGCGGCTTTGTCCGCGCAGGCTGGGACGAGGTGACCGAGATCGTGGCGGCGGCCAACGCCTATACCACGAAGAAATACGGGCCCGACCGTGTCTTCGGCTTCTCGCCGATCCCGGCGATGTCGATGATTTCCTATGCCGCGGGCACCCGCTACCTGTCGCTTCTGGGCGGCACCTGCATGTCGTTCTACGACTGGTATTGCGACCTGCCACCGTCGTCGCCGCAGACCTGGGGCGAACAGACCGACGTGCCTGAATCGGCGGACTGGTACAACGCGGGCTACCTGATCCTCTGGGGTTCGAACGTGCCGCAGACGCGGACGCCGGATGCGCATTTCTACACCGAGGCGCGCTATCGCGGCACCAAGTCGGCGGTGATCTGCCCCGACTATTCGGAGGCCGCGAAGTTCGGCGACGTCTGGCTGAACCCCAAGGCGGGCACCGATGCCGCGCTCGCGCTGGCCTTCGGCCATGTCATCCTGCGCGAATTCCACCTCGACCGGCAGGCCGAGTATTTCGAGGACTACTGCCGCAAGTATTCCGACTTCCCGATGCTGGTGAAGCTCGACGAGAAGGACGGCCGCCTGATCCCCGGCCGGTTCCTGCGCGCCGACGACCTTGATGGAAAGCTCGGCGAGAAGACCAACCCGGAATGGAAGACCGTCGCCTGGGACGAGATCGCGGGCGGTCTGGTCGCGCCGAACGGCTCGATCGGATACCGCTGGGGCGAACATGGCGAATGGAACCTCGAGGAGAAGGCGGCGGGGTCGCAGACCCGGCTGAAGATGTCCTTCATCCTTGATGGCGACCACGACGAGGTCGCCGGCGTCGACCTGCCCTATTTCGGCGGCGCCGCCACCCCGGCCTTCGCCACCCGGCAGACACATCCCGAGGTGATGACGCGCAACATTCCGGTGAAGACCGTCAGGACGGCGGCGGGAGAGGTCAAGGTCGCCACCGTCTTCGACCTCTTCTGCGCCAACTACGGCCTTGACCGCGGGCTCGGCGGGCAATGGGTCGCCAAGAGCTATGACGAGGACGTTCCGGGAACCCCGGCCTGGGCCGAGGCGATCACCGGCGTCAAGCGTGACAGGATCGTCCACGTTGCCCGCGAATTCGCCCAGACCGCCGAGAAGACCAACGGCAAGTCGATGGTCATCCTCGGGGCCGGGCTGAACCACTGGTACCACATGGACATGAACTACCGCGGCATCATCAACATGCTGGTGATGTGCGGCTGCGTCGGCCAGTCGGGCGGCGGCTGGAGCCACTATGTCGGGCAGGAGAAGCTACGCCCGCAGACCGGCTGGCTGCCCTTGGCCTTCGCGCTCGACTGGGGCCGCCCGCCGCGGCACATGAACTCCACCTCGGCCTGGTATGCCCACACCGACCAGTGGCGGTACGAGACGATCACCGCGAAGGACATCCTGTCGCCGACGGCACCGGACGGCGACTGGGACGTGTCGATGATCGACTACAACATCCGCGCGGAGCGGATGGGATGGCTGCCTTCGGCGCCGCAGCTGAAGACCAACCCGCTCGAGGTCGCCAAGGCGGCGAAGGCGGCGGGCAAGGAAATCCCCGCCTATGTCGCGGAGCAGCTCAAAACCGGCGCGCTGGAAATGTCCTGCCAGGACCCGGACGCGCCCGAGAACTGGCCGCGCAACCTCTTCGTCTGGCGGTCGAACCTGCTCGGCTCGTCGGGCAAGGGCCACGAATACTTCCTGCGCCACCTCCTCGGCACCGACAACGGCGTCCTCGGCAAGGATCTGGGCGAGGAAGGCCGGCAGAAGCCGAAGGAAGCGGTCTGGCATGACGACGCCCCGAAGGGAAAGCTCGACCTTCTGGTGACGCTCGACTTCCGGATGAGCACCACGGCGGTCTATTCCGACATCGTGCTGCCGACGGCGAGTTGGTACGAGAAGAACGACCTCAACACTTCGGACATGCACCCGTTCATCCACCCGCTGATGGCGGCGGTGGACCCGGCCTACGAGTCGAAGTCGGACTGGGAAATCTTCAAGGCGATCGCGAAGAAGTTCCAGGAAGTCGCGCCGGAAATCCTCGGCAAGGAAACCGACATCGTGGCGCTGCCGACGCTGCACGACACGCCCTCGGAACTGGCGCAGGACCAGGTGAAGGACTGGAAGAAGGGCGAATGCGACCTGATCCCCGGCAAGACCGCGCCGAACTACATCCCGGTCGAACGCGACTATACCGCGGTCTACGACCGCTTCGTCGCGCTCGGGCCCCTGATGGACAAGCTCGGCAACGGCGGCAAGGGGATCGGCTGGAAGACCGAGCACGAGGTCGAGGCGCTGAGAAAGCTCAACGGCGTCTGGCTGGATGGCCCGGCCAAGGGCTGCGCCAAGATCGTCACCGACATCGACGCGACCGAGGTCGTGCTGATGCTGGCGCCGGAGACCAACGGCGAGGTCGCGGTCAAGGCCTGGGAAGCGCTGTCGAAGAACACCGGGCGCGATCACAGGCACCTCGCGCTGCCGAAGGAGGACGAGAAGATCCGCTTCCGCGACATCGCGGCGCAGCCTCGCAAGATCATCTCGTCGCCCACCTGGTCTGGAATCGAGAGCGAAGAGGTCTGCTACAACGCCGGCTACACCAACGTGCATGAGCTGATCCCGTGGCGGACGCTGACCGGGCGCCAGCAGCTCTATCAGGATCACCTGTGGATGCGAGCCTTCGGCGAGGGCTTCATGTCCTACCGCCCGCCGGTCGACCTCAAGACCATCACCGAGGCGGTGAACAGCGAC
>JAUQYB010000081.1 GCA_030837825.1 Albidovulum sp. | reverse complement strand
TCGTCGGCCGCGGGCCGGCCCGAGATCCCGCCCGCGCGGGCGAGGACGAGCCCGGAGGCGGTTGGCATCAGGTTGCCGTCGCTCGGCCCGAGGATGATGCCGGTGATCAGCCGGGCCTGCGGCTGCTGGCCGGCATTGGTGACCATGTAGAGCATCGCATCGTGCCGCATCTCGGCAAGCTGCACATAGAGGCGGTTCTGCAGGAGGAGCGCCCAGCCCCGGAACTCGAACCCGCGGGCACCATAGCGCATCTCGATCAGTCCGAGCGCGGGCCGGAGCAGCACGGCAAGACGCGCGATCCGGCCGGGCTGGGTGAAGGACCAGTAATAGGCGTCGTAATGGCCGAAGTATTCGTCGCCGCGCCGCAGCACCTCGTTGCGCGAGGTGTTCACCAGGTCATAGGGAACCGGCAGCGCGGAGGCATGGGGCAGAGCGGCGGCGTCCAGCGAGGTGGCAAGCGGCGGGGCAAGCGGCGGGGCGAGATTGAGTGCCTGGAGGAAGGCCCCGTCCGGCCCGTCGAAGGCGAGGGTGGTGAAGCCGGGCCGGTGCCGGGCGATCTCGATCGCGATCCGGGTGAGGTTGTGCCCGCTGGGCCGGACCTTGCCCGCAAGCCAGCGCGACACGACCGACTTGTCGACGCCGACCGCGGCGCCGAGGCCGGCGGGCGACAGGTTGACCGTCTTCAGGGCGAGGTTCAGCCGCTCGCCGAACCGGCCGGTGGTTTCGGGTGACATGGTGCTTCACGCGCAAGGCCGGCGCTGGCCGGCATCCGTCTCCGTGCAACAATTTGCACCGGAATGCATGGTGACGCAACGGCATGCCAGCCGATGCAACCGACAGGCGCTGAAAAGAAAGTTACAAGACTCCCGTTCCAGTAACGATCTTGTTGCCGAGCGGAGCGCCGTCGTGACGTTTCGTGAGTGACCCGCCCGGCAGAGGGTTCCGGTCCCCCGGCACCCTTGGCGGATGACGACCCGGCCCCGGGCCATTTTCCCGGGCCGGATTACCTATTCGGATGACAGCCATTTTCAGGAGACTTGCAAGATGATGAGCGAGACATTTCTTTTTCCCACACCGCCGAAAAGCCGTGCCGCCAGGATTCTCGAGGCGCTGCACGACCGGATCGAGGCCCGCCACAAGCGGCTCGGCGTGGCGAGGTCGCTTCGCGCCCTCGACCGGCTGAATGACCGGCTGCTCGGGGACATCGGCCTGACACGCGCCGATGTCGAGAAGATGCTGGCGGCGGATCGCGGCCGCATCCTGGCGGGAATTTCAGGCAGACCTTTTCGGCGGGACGGAATTTGAGTCCGGCGGACGGATACTGTCCGTCAGGGCCTGAGCCGGCGTGAATTTTCACGCCAAATGCGCCCCCGGCCGATGGCCGGGGGCGTTTCCGCCCGCCGGGGCGACCCGGTCAGCGGACGATCCGCACCACCCGCCGGTCGACCGGGTTGATCACCACCGGCACGCCATTGATGTAGGCATAGCTGTACTGGCTCTCCGGCACAGGATAGAGCACCACCGTTTCAGGCACTCCGGCCCCCGCCACGACCTCGCCGTCGAGGAACACGTAGTCGACTGGATTCGCCGTGACATAGGTCGTCACGGTTTCGCCGGGGTCGGCCATTCCGCCCGCGGCGGCACCGCTGACGGCGCCGACGGCGGCCCCCCCGGGGCCGGCGATCAGCGCCCCGGCGACGGCGCCCATCGAACCGACGATGGCAGCGGACTGTTCGCCGGTGTCGTCGTAGACGATGGTCCTGACCTGCGTCCGGGCCCGGTCGACGGTGAGATAGACCGGCTCGGACCCGACCGCCGTGGTCAGATAATCGCCATAGGACCAGCCGGTCTGGCCATTGTAGCTGACCTGGCACCAGTTCGCCGCCTCAATGCAGCCGGCGACATCGACCGCGGTCCCGCCGGGGATGACCCCGGTCACGGCATAGTTGGGGCCGGGGCCGCTGCGAAGGTTGAGGTCGGTGGTGGTGGCCGATTCCAGCGCCGATGCGGGGCCGGAACTGACAAGGACAGCGGCCACCCCGGCCGCGGCAAGCGATCTGAACATGGCTCTACTCCTGTTCGGTTCCGTTCGGCACCCGCCGGGCGCCACGGGCAACCCGGTGCGGGCACTCCGCAAGACAACTCCGGGTCATGGCGGATGTTCCGGAACGGCCCGGACCGGGGCGGCGCAGGCGGTCATCCGCCGGCGGGCGGCGCCGGGTGGCGGGGACTGTCGGGCAAGGACTGCCGGCCGGACCGGCCTGCGGTCAGCCGCGCCTGAGCCGGATCACCACGTCGACGCGCTGAAGTTCGGCGCCCTCGGGCAGTTGCGGCAGCCGGGCGATCTCCAGATCGGCCGCCGGCGCATCGACAAGCCGCCCTTCCTCCTCCCAGAAGAAATGCGGGTGATCGTCAAGCCGGGTGTCGAAGTAGCTGCGGCTGCCGTCGACCGAGATCTCGTTGATCAGCCCGGCCTCGCAGAAGGCGCGCAGCGTGTTGTAGACGGTGGCGAGCGAGACCGGCTCTCCCGCCGCGCTCGCGGCGGCGTGGAGGCTTTCGGCGGTGACGTGGCGGTCCGTGCCGTCGCCCACGAGAAGCGTCGCAAGCACCAGCCGCTGGCGCGTCGGCCTGAGGCCCGCGCCCATCAGCCAGCGCGCGCCGCGCGCCGCACGGACGTCTTCCACCGACGATAGCGATGCCGCTTCCATTGCCCGGCCGACCTTGTTGCCCCGCAGGTCAGGTATATTGGCCGCCCGCGCCCGAAAATTCAATCCGTTTCGCGGCGCCGGCGGTTCGGGGCAGCGCCCTTGCCCTGAGGCGGAGCCGGATGGTAGACGAACCAAGACAGATGAGAGACGAACCGAGACAACAGCCTGCAGAGGATGGGTGGATGACGAGTTTTCCGACGCGGTTCGGGAAGGAAGACCTCCTCAGATGCGCGAGGGGGGAGCTTTTCGGGCCCGGCAATGCCCAGCTTCCCGAGCCGCCGATGCTGATGATGGACCGGATCACCGACATTTCCGACGACCGGGGAGAGCATGGCAAGGGCCATGTCACCGCCGAATTCGACATTCGGCCCGACCTGTGGTTCTTCGCATGCCACTTCCCCGGCAACCCGATCATGCCGGGATGCCTGGGGCTCGACGGGCTCTGGCAACTGACCGGCTTCAACCTCGGCTGGCGCGGCTGGCAGGGGCGCGGCTATGCGCTCGGCGTCGGCGAGGTGAAGCTGACCGGCATGGTGCGGCCCGACCGCCGGATGCTGACCTACCATGTCGATTTCACCAAGGCCGTGCAGACCCGCCGCCTGACGATGGGCGTGGCCGACGGCCGGGTGGAAGCGGACGGCGAGACGATCTATCTCGTGAAGGACATGAAGGTCGCGCTTTCGGCGAGCTGACCAGAGGCAGAAGGAGTGCGCCCATGCGCCGCGTCGTCATCACCGGGATCGGGATCATCTCGCCCATCGGCAACAGCGCGGCCGAGGTCGAGGCCAGCCTTCGCGCCGGACGCTCGGGCATCGTCTTCGCGCCGGAATACGCCGAGCATGGCTTCCGCAGCCAGGTCCACGGCATGCCGCAGATCGTGCTCGAGGACCATATCGACAAGCGCAACCTGCGCTTCATGGGGCCGGGTGCGGCCTACAACTTCCTGGCGATGGAACAGGCGATCGCCGACAGCGGGCTCGACCATTCGGATGTCTCGAGCGAACGCACGGGCCTGGTCGTGGGGTCGGGCGGGCCGTCGACGTCGAACTTCTTCCAGGCGCACCAGACGGTGATCGAGAAAGGCGCGCCGAAACGGATGGGGCCGTTCATGGTCACCCGCTGCATGTCCTCGACGAACTCCGCCTGCCTCGCCACGCCGTTCCAGATCAAGGGCGTGAACTACTCGATCACCTCCGCCTGCTCGACCTCGGCGCATTGCATCGGCAACGGCACCGAGCTGATCCAGATGGGCAAGCAGGACGTGGTCTTCGCCGGCGGCGGCGAGGAACTGGACTGGACGCTCTCGTGCCTCTTCGACGCGATGGGGGCGATGTCGTCGAAATACAACGACACGCCCGAGACCGCGAGCCGCCCCTTCGACGCCACCCGTGACGGCTTCGTCATCGCCGGCGGCGGCGGCGTCGTGGTGCTGGAGGAACTGGAGCATGCCCGCGCCCGCGGCGCGAAGATCTATGCCGAGGTGACCGGCTACGGCGCGACCTCGGACGGCTACGACATGGTCGCGCCGTCCGGAGAGGGCGGAGAACGCTCGATGCGGCTCGCGCTCGCAACGCTGCCCAAGGATCGCCGGATCGGCTACATCAACGCCCACGGAACCTCCACCCCCGCCGGCGACGTGACCGAGGTCAAGGCGGTGCGCCGGGTCTTCGGCGAGGGCAGCACCCCGCCGATCTCCTCGACCAAGTCGCTGACCGGGCATTCGCTGGGCGCGACCGGCGTGCACGAGGCGATCTATTCGCTGCTGATGCTCAATGGCAGGTTCATCACCGCCTCGGCCAACGTCACCCAGCTCGATCCCGAGCTGAAGCCGGAAGAAATCGCGACCGAATACCGCGAGGGCGTCGACCTCGATTCCGTCCTGTCGAACAGCTGCGGCTTCGGCGGAACCAATGCGACGCTCGTGCTTAGCAGCTATCGCGGTTGAGGTGCCGATGGCCGGTCTGATGAAGGGCAAGCGCGGGCTGGTGATGGGGGTCGCCAACGACCGCTCCATCGCCTGGGGGATCGCCGCCGCACTTGCCGCCGAGGGGGCGGAGCTTGCCTTTTCCTACCAGGGCGAGGCTTTCGGCAAGCGGGTCGAGCCGCTGGCGGCCTCGGTCGGATCGGACTTCCTCGTCGATGTCGACGTCACCGACGATGCGAGCCTTTCGGCCTGCTTCGCCGCGATCGCGGACCGCTGGGGCCGGATGGACTTCCTCGTCCACGCCATCGCCTATTCCGACAAGGCCGAACTCACCGGCCGGTTCATCAACACCAGCCGCGACAACTTCTGCAACTCGCTCGTCATCTCCTGCTATTCCTTCATCGACGTCGCGCGCCGCGCCGCAGACCTCATGCCCGAGGGCGGCAGCCTGGTGACGCTGACCTATGCCGGGTCCAACCGGGTGACGCCCAACTACAACGTGATGGGCGTCGCCAAGGCGGCGCTGGAAAGCGCCACGCGCTATCTGGCGAACGACCTCGGGCCGCAGGGGATCCGGGTCAACGCAATCTCTCCGGGGCCGATGAAGACGCTCGCCGGCGCCGCGATCGGCGGCGCGCGGGCGACGTTCCGGCACACCGAGACCAACGCGCCGCTTCGCGCCAACGCAACGCTCGAGGCGATCGGCGGCACCGCGGTCTATCTGCTGTCGGACTACGGCGCCTGCACGACCGGAGAGATCATCCGGGTGGACGGCGGCTATCACGTGCTGGGGATGCCGCAGGCGGAGAACCTCTGACCGGCGGGGCAGTTGCGTCACGCTTCGGGCGGGCGCAGGTCGTCGCGCAGCGGCTGCGACCGGTCGCGAAACCCCTCGGCGTCGCCGTAGTCGGCGAAACCGGCAGAGCGGTCGTGCGGCCCGGCGGTGCGCCGGGCGTGCTTGATCGGGCACCAATATTGCTCGGTCCGCGCCGCGATCTCGCGGACATAGGACGTCAGCCCGTTGCAATAGCCGCAGTAGACGCAGTTCAGCTTCTGCAAGCCGTTGAGATAGGCGAGGTGCTGGCGGTCGATGACGATGTGGTCTGCCCGCCGCACCCGGACGATTCCGTAGACCGGAAAGCAGATCGCCTGATAGAGCGTGACGCACAGGTCGAGGATCGCGAAGGGCACGATCAGCGCATAGATCACCGGCGCGGTGAGGATCACCATCGGCCGGGCGGCGGCGAGGAACTCCCCCAGCCGCACGCGCAACTCGCGGTGGCGCGCCAGGACCTCGCGATCGAAGGTCACCCGCCCGCGCTCGATCCGGTATCGCAGCGCCGCGCGGCGTTCGGACAGGTCTGCGTCAAGCTCGGCCTCCAGGGTGCGGATCGCCTCTTTCAGGCGCTCGACGGGGGACGGGACGGTCATGGCAGGTTCCTCTCGCGGGGCCCGGCTGCGCTGCGGCACCGCCCCAGACTGCCCGGGTTCCGCGCCGAAGGCCAGCAGGGTGCCGGGGGCGCAATTCGGCCCTTGCCGCTGTCGCCGGGCCGCGCCAGTCTGTCCCCGGAGGGGCGCATGACGATCTCGACCTGCATCTTCGACGCCTATGGCACGCTCTTCGACGTGACCGCGGCGGCGCGCACGGCGGCGGCCGAGCCGGGGCGCGAGGCGCTGGCCGCGCTCTGGCCGAGGCTCGCCGAGGACTGGCGGCGCAAGCAGCTTGAATACTCCTGGCTTCGCACCGTCATGGGGCGGCACGCCGACTTCCGGACCGTCACTGCGGACGCGCTCGACTGGGCGCTGGAGGCCGCGGGGCTGGCCGATGCGGGGCTGCGCGACAGGCTGCTCGCGCTCTACCGTGACCTCGCGGCCTATCCCGAGGTTCCGGCGGTGCTGGCCGCGCTGAAGCGCCGCGGGCTGGCCACCGCGATCCTGTCGAACGGGTCGCCCGACATGCTGGCGGCCGCCGTCCACTCGGCCGGGATCGGCGGGCTTCTCGATGATGTCCTGTCGGTGGAAAGCGTCGGCGTCTTCAAGCCGGACCCGCGGGTCTACGGGCTGGTGGCGGAGCGCTTCGGACCGGCGCGCGACGCGGTGCTGTTCGTCTCGGCCAACGGCTGGGACGCAGCGGGTGCCGCCGCCTACGGTTTCCGCACCGCATGGGTCAACCGCGCGCACCTGCCGGTTGACCGGCTGCCCGCCCGGCCGCACCATGTCGTTGCCGACCTCACCCCGATCCCGGACCTTGCCCGACCATGACGCTGCTGCATTTCACCGCCTCCGATGGCGCCCGCCTTGCCTATCGTGACGAGGGCGAGGGGCTGCCCGTCCTCTGCCTCGCCGGCTTGACCCGGTGCTCCACCGACTTCGACTTCCTCGCGCCGCATCTGCCGGACCTGCGGCTGATCCGCGCCGACTACCGCGGCCGCGGCGGGTCGGAATGGACCGGAGCCGCGACCTATACCGTGCCCCGCGAGGCGAAGGATGCGCTGGAACTGCTCGACCATCTCGGGCTGGAACAGGCGGCGGTCATCGGCACCTCGCGCGGCGGGCTCATCGCCATGATGCTGGCGGCGACCGCCCGGGACCGGCTGCTGGGCATCTGCCTCAACGATGTCGGCCCGGTGCTGGACCGCGGCGGGCTGGAGAAGATCTTCGACTACGTCGGCCGCAATCCGGCGGCGAAGACGATGGACGAACTGGTGGCGAAGCTGCCCCGCACCATGCCGGGGTTCGACGACGTGCCGGAGGAGCGCTGGCGCGCCTTCGCCGAACGGCTCTACACGCCGACCGACACCGGCCTTCACATCCGCTACGACCCGGAGCTGAGGACCAGCTTCCTCGCCGCCTTCGAAGGGCCCCCGGCCGATCTCTGGCCGCTGTTCGACGCCTGTGCCGGGCTGCCGCTGGCGCTGGTCCGCGGCGCCAACTCCGATCTGCTGTCGCAGGCGGCGGCGGCGGAGATGCGTCGCCGCCGCCCCGACATGATCTTCGCCGAGGTGCCGGACCGGGCGCATGTTCCCTTCCTCGACGAGGCCGAGAGCCTTGCCGCGATCCGCACCTGGCTGGAGAGGATGCGATGAACATCGGAATGATCGAGGCCGCCGCCGGGCGGCTCAGCGGCCATGTGGTGCGCACGCCGCTTCTCCACTCGCCGTTTCTCGACGAGATCGCCGGGCGGCGCGTGCTGGTGAAACCCGAATGCCTCCAGCCCACCGGCTCGTTCAAGCTGCGCGGCGGCTGGTCGGCGCTGTCGGCGCTTTCCCCTGCCGAACGCGCCAAGGGGGTGATCGCCTTTTCCTCCGGCAACCATGCCCAGGGCGTGGCCTATGCGGCGCGAGCGCATGGCGCGCCCTCGGTGATCCTGATGCCGTCGGACGCGCCGCGGGTGAAGATCGGGAACACCCGCGCGCTGGGGGCCGAGGTGGTGCTCTACGACCGCGCCACGGGCGACCGCGACGCGATCGGCGCGGCGCTGGCCGAGGAGCGCGGGCTGACCCTGGTCAAGCCCTTCGACGAGCCGCTGGTGATCGCCGGCCAGGGCACGACCGGGCTCGAGATCGCCGAACAGGCGGCCGAGGCCGGGGTGACGGCGGGTGACGTGCTGGTGCCCTGCGGCGGCGGCGGGCTGACCTCGGGCATCGCGCTGGCGCTCGAGGCGAAGGCGCCGGGCCTCAGGGCGCGGACGGTGGAGCCCGAGGGGTTCGACGATACCGCGCGGTCGCTTGCGGCAGGCAAGATCGAGCGGAACGCGCGGATGACCGGCTCGATCTGCGATGCGATCGTCACGCCCTCGCCGGGGCAGATCACCTTCCCGATCCTCCGGCGGCTTTGCGGACCGGGAATCGCGGTCAGCGACGATCAGGCGCTGGCGGCGATGGCCGCAGCCTTCGACCGGCTGCACATCGTGCTGGAGCCGGGCGGCGCGGTGGCGCTGGCCGCGGCGCTCTACCGGCCCGGGGAGGTGGCGGGCGAGGCGGTGATCGTCGTCGCCTCGGGCGGCAATGTCGATCCGGCACTGCACGCCAGGGCGATGGAGCGGTTCGGCGCGGCGTGACCGGTCAGGGCAGGCGGATGTCGACGTAGACCAGCCTGTGGCGCGAGGCGGCCGCAGCCCTGTCCGCCGCGGCACCGGGCGCCGGCCACCAGACGCCGGCCTTCTCCACCGCGAGACCGGCCGAGGGAAGGACGTAGTCCACACGCATGTTCCCCGGCCCCGGATCGTCGGGCCAGTCGGCGGTGTCGAGCGTCGCCTGCCCTTGATGGTGCGCGTTGGCGCCACCCTGGCCGGCCGCCGCGGCACCCGGGCTTTCGGGCCGGACGTCCTGAAGGCGCGCGTCGCCCAGCAGCGACAGCAGCGCCGCGGCCTGCCCCTCGCCGTCCACGGGGTCGAGATTCGCGTCGCCCAGAAGAATGAAGGGTGCGGCGGGCGCGGCGAAGGGCAGATCGCCGTCGAGAAGCCGCTGCCAGAACGCCGCCTCGTCATGGTTGCGCCGTCCGTTGCGGTCCTCCGGCCCGTCGAAGACCGGGGGCGTGGCCAGCCAGGCCAGAAGCGTGAGGGAGCCGCCGTCGGTCAGCGCAACCGGCACCGCCCAGTGCCCGGTGGTGGAGAGCCGCTGCACCGCCGCGACCTCCTCAGGCAGGCCCGCGCCCGCCATCAGGTTCCCAGGCAGGTCGCGCCAGAGGAAGGCGGAATAGTCCGTCGTCTGCCCGAGCGGCAGCCGCGACAGCACCGCCATGCCGCCCTCGCCGGCGAAGCGCCCGAAGCCCTGCGCATCCCCGGGGCCGCCCGTCCGCCCGTCTCCGTCGAGGTCGAGCCCGGTCGCCATGCCGGTGTTCGGCCGCAGCGCGACACGATGGGGATAGTCGGCCCCGGCGGCGGCGACGCGCCCGGCGAAGGCGGCAAGCGCCACCCCGTCGAGATCGTAGTCGATGCCGGTCAGCAGGATCACGTCGGGCCCGGCGGCGGCGATGACAGCGGCCGCTGCCTCCACCTGCGGGTCCTTCGCGGTGAGGATGTCGCGCAGCAGAAGCCCCGGCCCCTCGCGGGTGAGATCGGCGTTGAAGGTCGCCACCCGCAGCGTCTCGGCGGCGACCTGGGCCGGAACCAGCGCGGCGAGGATCAGGCCGGCAACAGCTCCGCCTCGGCCGCCGAGTTGTTCTGCCGCCGCTTCTCGGCGATCATTCCGGCGATGCGTCCCATCGCGATGCCGCGCATGAAGAGGGAGGCGGGAAGGAAGGCCCATGCTGTCATCGTCCAGATCAGGGTCTGCGGGCTTTCCAGCGTCACCGGAGAGAAGGCGAGCGCCGCAAGCTTGACCGCAGCGGGAATGAGGAAGGGCAGGAGGAAGCCCAGCGCGATGTTGAACCGGGCATCGCGGCTCAGACGGTCCACCACGTCGCCGCCGGTGGTCGGGTCGAAGGTCGGCAGGTTGATCCAGACGTTGAACGAGCCGATCCGGCTCGGCCAGCCGATCACCCGCATCGTCAGGACGAAGAGGATCAGAGTGATGAGCGAGATCATGTAGGAAATGCCCGCCGAGGTCCGCACCAGGACCAGGTGGCGTAGGCTCATGTCCTCGGGCAGCATCAGCACGACCAGGCGCACCGGGCTGTAGGGCACGTCGATGACCTCGCCGAGCTTGTTGCCGAGCGCCTCGATGAAGACGGTCAGCGTCGTGGGCTCGCTCTGGCCCCGGACGATCGTGGACAGGATCAGCACGGTGCCGAACAACGACAGGAAGCGCAGCCGGTTGAAGGGCGGCGCGTCACGGAACTCGACGAGCCCGGGGTAGGTGGAGGCGTATTCGAAGAAGGTGAGCGCGGCGGCGAAAAGCGCTACAAGGGCCACGATCTGGGTCGTGTCGGAGGGCACGTGGGGCAGGAGCAGCGACGGCGTCGCGATCAACACCATCACCAGCAAAGCGCGCACGAGCGCCCCTGTAAGCTGAGAAATCACTGCCCCACACCCTCAAACTGGCCGGTACCGGTGCATAGCCGGGCGCATCTGGCCAACCTGGACCCGCCAATTGTGGCGGACTGCCTCAATGTTGCCCCAAATTTGCCCAAGTCCGGCTCCCCATCAACGTTTGGTTAACAGTAACCGCTGCAATTGGGCCTTTTCGTGGAAGAAGTGGTGCGGCTTTGCATCATTTCATGAGCAATTTTCCGCCGATCTTCGCGCAACAAGAAGGCCGCCCCGAAGGGCGGCCCAAGATATTGTATCGCAAGGGGTTTTCAAACCCACGGGCGGCTTTGTGCGGCGCCCGTCTCGAATGTATCGATGGCGGAAACCTTCTCCAGCGTGAGGCCGATGTCATCGAGTCCGTTCAGCAGGCAATGCTTGCGCCAGGGGTCGATCTCGAACGAGATGCAGCCGCCGTCGGGGCCTTTGAGGGTCTGGCTTTCCAGATCGACGGTGATGACCGCATTGGCGCCCCGCTGGGCATCATCCATCAGCTTGTCGATGTCCTCTTGCGGCAGCACGATCGGCAGGATGCCGTTCTTGAAGCAGTTGTTGTAGAAGATGTCGGCAAAGCTGGTGGAGATCACGCAGCGGATGCCGAAGTCGAGCAGCGCCCAGGGCGCGTGCTCGCGCGATGATCCGCAGCCGAAGTTGTCGCCGGCGACGAGGATCTGCGCGTTGCGGTAGGCCGGCCGGTTGAGCACGAAGTCGGCGATCTCGTTGCCGTCCCGGTCAAAGCGCATCTCGTCGAAAAGGTTCTTGCCCAGGCCCGAACGCTTGATCGTCTTCAGGAACTGCTTGGGGATGATCATGTCGGTGTCGATGTTGACCAGGGGCATCGGCGCCGCGATCCCGGTCAGGGTGGTGAACTTGTCCATGATTTGCTCCGATCTGACCTGTCCGGGCCGCTGGCCCCTGGGGTCAATGGTGATTGCCGTGGTGGGAATGGACGACCGCGTGACCGCGACCGCGCCGGATCAGCCAGCGATTGACGGGGAAGGCAGCGATGCCCGCGATGACCAGGCTGACCGCGAGACTGCCCCAGAAAAGCGGCGCATCGAAATGGGCCTCCATCGCGCCCGGGATGACCAGCATGATAAGGTTGTCGACGATCTCCATGACCGTGATCGACGCCGTATCCGCCGCAAGGGCAAGCCGCGCCGCCTGTGCGGCGCCCATGCCGGCCCCCAGAAGCGGCCGCATCGTCAGCGCATAGCCGAAGACGAAGGCGAGGGCGACCGCGATCGCGATGGTTGCCGCGTTGCTCCAGTGCAGTGCCGTGCCGATCACCATGCCCAGCACCTCGCCGATGCCGCAGCCGGTGAGGCAATGCAGCGTCGCGGCAAGCGCGAGACGGTTGAGGTCTTCGCCCGCCGCCCCGGCCCCCTTGCGGTGATCGTGGCTCATCGCCGCGCTCTGCCCTACATCATCTCGCGCACGTCGGTGAGGCGCCCCGTCACCGCCGCTGCCGCCGCCATTGCCGGACTCATCAGGTGCGTCCGGCCCTTGTAGCCCTGGCGGCCCTCGAAGTTGCGGTTCGATGTCGCCGCGCAGCGCTCGCCGGGCGAAAGCTGGTCGGGGTTCATCGCGAGGCACATCGAGCAGCCCGCCAGCCGCCACTCGAAGCCGGCGTCGATGAAGATCTGCGCCAGCCCCTCCTCCTCGGCCTGGGCGCGGACGAGGCCGGAACCCGGCACGACCATCGCGCGCAGCCCGGGCGCGATATGCTTGCCCTTGAGGATGGCGGCGGCGGCGCGCAGGTCCTCGATCCTTCCGTTGGTGCAGGAGCCGATGAAGACGGTGTCGATCCGGATGTCGGTGAGCTTGGTGCCCGGCGTCAGGCCCATGTAGTCAAGCGAGCGGCGCGCGGCCTCGACCTTGCCGCCGGTGAAGCTTTCGGGGTCGGGCACCGCGCCGGTGATCGGCAGCACGTCCTCGGGGCTGGTGCCCCAGGTGACGACCGGGGCGATGTCCTCGCCCTTCAGCGTCACGACCTTGTCCCAGTGCGCGTCGTCGTCGGACCTGAGCGTCTTCCACCAGGTCAGCGCCGCCTCCCACTGGGCGCCCTTCGGCGCATGGGGCCGGCCCATCACATAGGCGAAGGTCTTCTCGTCCGGCGCGATCAGGCCGGCGCGGGCGCCGCCCTCGATCGCCATGTTGCAGACGGTCATGCGGCCTTCCATCGACAGGTCGCGGATCGCCTGGCCGCAGTATTCGATGACATGGCCGGTGCCGCCCGCCGTGCCGGTGGCGCCGATGACGCTGAGCGTGATGTCCTTGGCGGTGACGCCGGGGCGGAGGTGGCCGGTGATCTCCACCTTCATGTTCTTCGACTTCTTCTGGATCAGCGTCTGGGTGGCCAGCACATGCTCGACCTCGGAGGTGCCGATCCCGTGGGCGAGCGAGCCGAAGGCGCCGTGGGTTGCCGTATGCGAGTCACCGCAGACCACGGTCATGCCCGGCAGCGTCCAGCCCTGTTCCGGCCCGACGATATGGACGATGCCCTGGCGGATGTCGTCGACCGGATAGTAGTTGATGCCGAAGTCGCGGGCGTTGCGGTCCAGCGCCTCGACCTGGATGCGGCTTTCCTCGTTCTCGATCCCCTTCACCCGGTCGGGCGTGGTCGGAACGTTGTGGTCGGGCACGGCGATGGTCTTTTCCGGCGCGCGCACCCTGCGCCCGGCCATCCTGAGCCCCTCGAAGGCTTGGGGGCTGGTCACCTCGTGGACGAGATGGCGGTCGATGTAGAGCAGGCAGGTGCCGTCGTCCTGGGCGTCGACGACATGGGCGTCCCAGATCTTGTCGTAAAGCGTCTTGCCGGACATGAGTCCTCTCCGCGGGTCAGAAATGGCAGGGAACGAAGGGGCGACAGGAAGCGGCCGGCGGTCAAAGCGCCGCCAGCACCGTCAGCGTCGCGCCGAAGAACCGCCAGGGCAGGCGCGCGCGGTCGTCCATGTCGAAGATGCGTTTCATCGCAAGCGGGATACACGTTCGCCCCGAGTCTCGCAAGCCCGGGTGCCGCGGGACGGCCTGCGCAGGCCGGGGCTCATCGGGGCGCGCGACGCCTCACGCCCGCCACAGTTCCGTGCGATCACGGAACCGTCAGGGCACATTGAGATTTGACCGCCCAGATGTTAGGTTTCGATCATGCCCGGCGCCAGGGCCGTGATGGCGCGCAGCTCAGGAGGACGATGTCCTGTTACCTACCCAAGCGGCGGCCGCTTCCCAGGCCGCGGGGCCGGTGCCGATGACGGCCACGCCCATCGACGTCACCAGCGACGATCTGCTCGCGCGGGTGCTTTCCTCCCTCGACGACGACAAGGCCGAAGACGTGGTGGCGATCGACCTCCGCGGCCGGTCCTCTGTCGCCGATCACATGGTCATCTGCTCGGGCCGGTCGTCGCGCCAGGTCGCGGCTATCGCGGAGAAGCTGGTCGAGCGGCTCAAGCACGAGTTCGGCCGGTCCAGCCGCATCGAGGGCAAGGACCAGGGCGACTGGGTGCTGATCGACGCCGGCGACGTGATCGTCCATGTCTTCCGCCCGGAAGTGCGCGAGTTCTACCAGCTCGAGAAGATGTGGATGCAGCCGGGCGCGGGGATCGCGGCGGCACGCAAGGCCTGATGCGGCTGCATCTTGGCGTGGTGGGCCGGCTGAGGGCCGGTCCGGAACGCGCGCTTCTCGACGACTATCTCGAACGGTTCGACCGGACGGGCCGGCCCCTCGGGCTCGGCCCCGCCGTCGTCCACGAGGTCGAGGACCGCAAGGGCGGCGGGCCGGAGGCGGAGGCGGCACTCCTCTCCCGGACGATCCCTGAGGGCGCCTTCGTCGTGGCGATGGACGAACGCGGCCGCACCCTGACCTCGCCGGGCTTCGCCGGCCTCATGGCGCGGCTGCGCGACGGCGGGCGGCAGGACATGGGCTTCCTGATCGGCGGCGCCGACGGGCTTTCGCCGGCGCTGCGCGACCGGGCCGATCTTGCGCTCTCCTTCGGGCCGATGGTCTGGCCGCACATGCTGGCGCGCGTCATGCTGGCGGAACAGCTCTACCGTGCGGCGACGATCCTGTCGGGCGGACCCTATCACCGTCGCTGAGGCGCGTCGGCCGGGGCGGCGGCCTCGAAGGCCGGAAGGCTTGCCTCGATCATCTCCGCGCTGCCCGTCAGGCTGATCCGGAAGTCCGCCGGCCGGTCGAACAGCGTGCCCGGCATCACGAAGACGCCGTCGGCAGCAAGCCTGCGCGTGAACCCGGTCGACTCTCCGCCCGGTGCGCGGCCCCACAGATAGAAGGTGCCCTGCGGCTTCGTCATGCGGTAGCCCCATTGCGTCAGCGCCCCGTGCAACCGGTCCCGCTTGCGCTGCAGTCCGGCGATGTCGATGCCGATCCTTTCGAGATCGCCGACCGCATACTGCAGCGGCGCATCGGGGAAGGTCCAGCCGCCGCCGACCTGGGAGGTCACGGCGGCAGCGCGCAGGGCTTCTCTGTCGGCGTCCGGCATCGACGGAGAGAGCGCGAGATAGCCGATGCGCAGGCCGGGTGCGAGCAGGATCTTGCCGTAGCTGTAGTCGATCAGCGTGTGGGGATAGACGGCGGCCGGGCTGGTGAAGGACACGCCGTCGAAGCGGATGCGGCGATAGGGTTCATCCGACAGGATGAAGACCGGGCGGCCGAGATCGCGCGACTTGCGGGTCAGCATGGCGGCCAGTTCGGCGAGGCGTTCGCGGCTGTAGATGACCCCGGTCGGATTGTGTGGCGTGTTGACGACCACGATCCGCGTGCGGGGAGTGATTGCCGCCTCGATCGCCGCAACGTCCAGATCGAAGTCCGGCTCGGCGAGCGGGACCGGGACCGGAATCGCGTTGCGGGCGCGCAGCGTGGTGGCGTAGCAGAACCAGCCCGGCAACGGGATGATGCATTCGTCGCCGGGGTCGAGCAGCAGCGAGAAGGCAAGGGCGATCGCACCGAAGGCACCGGGCGTCATGGCGATGTCCTCGGGCAGAAACGGCAGCCCAAGCTCGGCGCCGAGCGCCTCGGCGATCACGCTGCGCGCCTCTTCCTCGCTGGTCTTGTAGGCGAACCAATCGGGAGTCAGGGGCTGCATCCGCTGCGTGATCGCGGCGACCAGCGCCGGCAGCGGCATTTCATGAGGATTGCCGAAGGTCAGATCGGCGCGCACATCCCTGTCGTCGATCCCGGCGCGGTAGCTGCTGAAGAAGCTGAAGACCGTGTCGATGGCTTCGGCGGAGGAAAGCGCGCGTGCGGAAAGAATGCTCATGAGTCAAACTCCACGGACCGCCAGAGCCTGCACCGGAAACCGGAAAAAAGCCACCGTGCCGAAGGCGGCCGCGATCTTCCGGCAGCACTTGCCTGCCGGTTTCCGCTTACGCGGGTGCCGCCTCGGCGCGCAGGGCCTAGAAGATGCCCGAAACCCGCGAGGAGATGCCGATGACCCCGCCGAAGCCCGTCGTCCTGTGCATTCTCGACGGCTGGGGTCTTGCAGAGGCGACTGCGGGCAACGCCGTGGCGCTGGCCCGGACGCCTGTCTTCGACCGGATCATGGCCACCTGCCCGCATGCGCGGCTGGTCACCCACGGGCCGGACGTGGGCCTGCCCTCGGGCCAGATGGGCAATTCCGAGGTGGGTCACACCAACATCGGCGCGGGCCGGGTGGTGGCGATGGACCTTGGCCAGATCGACCTTGCGATCGAGGACCGGAGTTTCTTCTCGAATGCCGCCATCACCGCCTTCATCCAGTCGCTGAAGGCCAGCGGCGGCACCGCGCATCTGATGGGCGTCGTCTCGGACGGCGGTGTGCACGGGCACATCGACCATGTGATCGCCGCTTGCGAGATGGTGGCGAAGGCAGGCGTGCCGGTCGCGCTTCATGCCGTGACCGACGGGCGCGACGTGGCGCCGACGTCGGCCGACCGGTTCGTGGCCGACCTGATGCGGCGCCTGCCTGCCGGGGCACGGGTGGCGACCGTGACGGGGCGCTATTTCGCGATGGACCGCGACACCCGCTGGGACCGTGTCGCGCGCGCCTATGCGGCGATGGTCAGGGGCGAGGGGCTTGCCGCCGCGACGCCCGGGGCCGCCGTGGCCGGGGCCTACGGGCGCGGCGAGACCGACGAGTTCATCCAGCCCACGGTGATCGCCGGCTATGCAGGCGCGAGGGACGGCGACGGCTTCTTCTGCCTCAATTTCCGCGCCGACCGCGCCCGCGAGATCCTGCTTGCGGTGGGCGAGGACGCCTTCGCGGGCTTCGAGCGCGGCCCGCGGCCGCATTGGGCGGCCCTTCTCGGCATGGTCGACTATTCGACGACCCACGACGCCTTCATGGCCGCGGCCTATCCCAAGCGCCCGGTGATCAACACGCTCGGGTCCTGGGTGGCCGCGAAGGGGCTGCGGCAGTTCCGTCTGGCCGAGACCGAGAAGTATCCGCATGTCACCTTCTTCCTGAACGGCGGCCGCGAAGCGCCCGAACCCGGCGAGGACCGCTACATGGCGCCCTCGCCAAGGGTGGCGACCTATGACCTGAAGCCGGAAATGTCGGCGCCCGAGGTCACCGACCACCTCGTCGCGGCGATCGGCGGGGGCTATGACCTCATCGTCGTGAACTACGCCAATCCCGACATGGTCGGCCATACCGGCGTCCTCTCTGCCGCCATTGCGGCGGTGGAGGCGGTGGACAGGGGCCTCGGCCGCGCCATCGCCGCGCTGGAGGCGGCGGGGGGCGCGATGATCGTCACCGCCGACCACGGCAACTGCGAGGTGATGATCGACCCGGCGACGGGCGGGCCGCACACCGCGCACACCACCAACCCGGTGCCGGTGGTGCTGGTCGGCGGGCCGGCGGGGGTGCGGCTGAGGAGCGGGCGGCTGGCCGATCTGGCGCCGACGGTCCTCGACCTGATGGGCCTGCCGCTGCCGCCCGAGATGACCGGCCGGAGCCTCATCGAACGGTGATGCGCACCGCCGTCGCCCTTCTCGCGCTTGCCCTTGCCTTCGGACCTCCCGCCCGGGCGGCCGACTCTGCCGCACCCGGGGCCGAGGCGGCGGCGGCAGAACTGCGCAGCGCGATCCAGGCGCTGAACGCGGCCGAGGGATCGCGGGAGCGTGTGGCGGCGCTGACGCGGACGATCCAGGCCTACGAGAACGGGCTTGGCGTGCTGCGCGACACGCTCAGGCGGGCAAAGGCGCGCGAGGCGGAGATCGAGGCGTCGTTCGATACCCGGCGCGACCGGATCGGTCAGTTGCTCGGCGTCATGGCGATGATGGAACGCGATCCGGCGCCGCTGCTGCTCCTGCATCCCGACGGGCCGCTGGGAACGGCGCGGTCGGGCATGATCCTCGCCTCGGTGACGCCCGCGCTCCAGGCCGAGGCCGAGATGCTGCGTGGCCAGCTCGAGGAGCTGAAGCGCCTGCGCGCGCTGCAATCCGACGTCACCGCCACGCTCCAGCGCGGGCTCGACGCGGCGCAGGCCGCGCGCGCCGCCCTCAGCCAGGCGATCCAGGACCGCACCGACCTGCCGCGCCGCTTCCTCGAGGACCCGGAGGAGCTGCGCGCGCTGGTCGCGAGCGCCGACAGCCTCGATGCCTTCGCCGACGGGCTTTCGGTGATGGAAACCGACATCGGCGCGCCGATGGGCGATTTCGAAGGGGCGAGGGGAACGCTTGCCCTGCCCGTCCACGGCACGCTGCTGCGCCGCGCGGGCGAAGCCGACACGGCGGGCATCCGCCGCCCCGGCATCCTGATCGCCGCCCGCCCCGGCGCGCTTGTCACCGCGCCCTGGTCCGCGACGATCCGCTACCGCGGCCCGCTGCTCGACTACGGAAATGTGATGATCGTGGAACCCGCCTCGGGCTATCTTCTGGTTCTCGCCGGCCTCGGCACCGTCTTCGGTGAAACCGGCGACGTGCTGGAGGCCGGCGCGCCCCTCGGGCTGATGGGCGGGGTGGTGCCGGGCGGCGCCGATGCGGTTGGCCCGGTCGAAGAAGGCGGTGGCGCCGAACGCACGGAAACGCTTTATATGGAACTGAGACAGGGCAAGGAGCCCGTGGACCCGGCCCCGTGGTTCACCGACACAAGGGAAGACTGAGAGATGCGGAAATTTCTGATGGCTGCCCTTGGCGGCACGGTCGCCGGCGTGGTGCTGACGACCCAGGTGGCGGGGCCCCTGGTGGCGCAGGAGACCGACAAGCCCAATGTCTACGAACAGCTCGACCTGTTCGGCGACATTTTCGAACGCATCCGCTCGCAATACGTCGAGCCGGTCGACGAGGGCAAGCTGATCGAGGCCGCGATCAACGGCATGCTCACCTCTCTCGACCCCCATTCCAGCTACCTCGCCCCCGATGCCTTCGACGACATGCGGGTGCAGACCCGCGGCGAGTTCGGCGGCCTCGGGATCGAGGTCACCCAGGAGGAGGGCTTCATCAAGGTCGTCTCGCCGATGGACGGCACACCGGCGGCAGAGGCCGGCATCCAGGCGGGCGATTTCATCACCCATGTCGACGGCGAAAGCGTGCTCGGCCTCACGCTCGACCAGGCGGTCGACAAGATGCGCGGGCCGGTCGGATCAGAGATCGTCGTGACCGTCGCGCGCGAAGGGGTCGAGGAACCGTTCGACGTCTCGATCATCCGCGACACGATCAAGCTGACCGCCGCGAAGGGCCGGCTGGAGGGGCACACCGTCGTTCTCAGGGTCACCACGTTCAACGACCAGACCTATGACAACATGGCCGAGGCGCTGAAGAAATCGGTCGACGAAGCCGGCGGCATGGAGAAGGTCAACGGCTTCGTCCTCGACCTGAGGAACAACCCTGGCGGCCTACTCACCCAGGCGATCAAGGTTTCCGACGCCTTCCTCGACAAGGGCGAAATCGTCTCCACCCGCGGCCGCAACCCGCAGGACAGCGAACGGTTCAACGCCGAACCCGGCGATCTGGCCGAGGGCAAGCCGGTGGTCGTGCTGATCAACGGGGGCTCGGCCTCGGCCTCGGAAATCGTCACCGGCGCGCTCCAGGACCATCGCCGGGCGATCGTCGTCGGCACCAAGTCCTTCGGCAAGGGCTCGGTCCAGACGGTGATCCCGCTCAGGGGCGAAGGCGCGATGCGGCTGACCACGGCGCGCTACTACACCCCGTCCGGCCGCTCGATCCAGGCGCTCGGGATCGCGCCGGACATCGTCGTCGAGCAACCGAAGCCGAAGCCCGCCGACGCGGCTGCCGCCGAGCCGGAATCGGCGGCGAGCCAGTCCCGCTCCGAGGCCGACCTGCGCGGCGCCATCACCAACGACACGATGAGCGAGGACGAGAAGCGCGTCTGGGAGGAAGAGCAGTCGAAGGCGGAAGAGGCGGCGAAGCTGCGCGAGGATGACTATCAGCTTGCCTATGCGATCGACATCCTGAAGGGCCTCTCGGCCATCGCCGTCGCCGAATGAGCCCCGAGGAAGCCGCCCGCCTGCCCTACCGGCCCGGTGTCGGCGTCGTGCTGATCAACGACGCCGGCCTGGTCTTCGCCGGACGCCGGATCGACGGTCCGGCGTCGGCCTGGCAGATGCCGCAGGGTGGCATCGACGCGGGCGAGAAGCCGCGCAAGGCCGCCTTGCGCGAGCTGGAGGAAGAAACCGGGGTGACGGCGGGGTTTGTCGATTTCGTCGCCAAGACACCCGGCTGGGTCACCTACGACCTGCCGGACGAGCTTCTCGGCAAGGTCTGGGGCGGGCGGTATCGGGGGCAGAAGCAGCGCTGGTTCCTGTTCCGCTTCCGCGGCCGGGACGCCGATGTCGACATCGCCACGGAACACCCCGAGTTTTCCGAATGGCGCTGGCTGACGGCCGAGGAGCTGCTTTCCGCGATCGTGCCGTTCAAGCGCCGGGTCTACGAGGCGGTCATCGCCGCCTTCCGCGAGCACCTGGCCTGAAAGCGCCGCGGCCCCC
>JAUQYB010000080.1 GCA_030837825.1 Albidovulum sp. | reverse complement strand
GACGCGCGCCGCGAATAGGAGAAGACCGATGAAGGTCAGGAACTCGCTCCGCTCGCTGAAGTTGCGCCATCGCGACTGTCAGATCGTGCGCCGCAAGGGCCGCGTCTATGTGATCAACAAGACGCAGCGCCGCTACAAGGCTCGCCAGGGCTGACGCCAAGGCGCAGCAAGGCGATGAAGGCTTCAGGGGCCGCCGGGAAACCGGCGGCCTTCCTGCTTGGATCAGAGCGCATCCACCAGAAGCCGCGCCACGGTCTGCTGGTTGAGATAGCCGGTGACCGGCAGCCCGCGCGCCTGCTGGTAGCGGCGGATCGCGCGGCGCGTGTCGTCATCGAAATTCCCGTCCGCCCGCCCCGGCCTCAGGCCGAGGCCCGCAAGCCGCTGCTCGACGAGCGAACGCATCACCGGGCTGAGGTTGAGTGCGGCTTCCTGCGCCTCGGCCTTCTTGCGGGCCGCTTCCTGACCGGGTGTCTCGCTCAACTCCGCGATCTTCCGGCGGGCCTCCTCGGTGAAGGCGCCCTTCGGATGGGCGGCGAGATAGTCCTGATATGACTTGAGCGTATTGAGCCGCGCCGCCCTGTCCCAGGCGGCGCGATCGGCAGCAGCGGCCTCGGCGCGGCGGCCCTCCTCGAAGACCGAGAGCCGTTCCTGCGCCAGTTCGGCGAAGATCCCGTCAGGATAGCGCTTGAGATAGGCGCGCAGGCCCGCCTCGTCGCCCTCGGCGCCGGTCTGATCCCAGTAGAGCCGGTCCTGCCGGTCCTGCTCGACCTTGCGGGCGGCGGCTTCGGTTTCAAGCTCGGCCGCGCGACGCGCCGCCTGGCCGGCGAGCGTCGTCATCTGCTCCGCGGTGATGAAGCCTGTCGCCGGCTTGCCGTTCTGGCGCTGCCAGGTGGCGATCGCGGTCCGCGAACCTTGGCCGAAAAGCCCGTCGATCCCCCTCGGGTTGATGCCGAGAACCGAAAGGTCGCGCTGGATCTGGCGGCGCTGCTCGCGACTCAGGCCCAGCGCCTGCTCTGCGGCGCTGGCCCGCGCCTCGGGATCGTCCAGCGTGGCCAGCGCGGCGCGGGCATCGGCGGCGTGGGCGCCCGCCGGGTAGCGGTCGAGATAGGCCTGATAGGCCGCGCGGTCGCCGATCGCCCGCGTCGCCCGCCAGAAATCCGCCTCGTCGTCCGCCGGCGCGGTCGGGGTGCCCGTTCCGGGGCTGGTGGTGACGGGCGGCGCGAACCCGCCGCGGAACCCCTCGACCACCATCCCCTCGGCCCCCGCCATGATCTCCGCCAGCGTCTCGCCGCGCCGGCCGGACAGGCCGGCCGCAACCGCCGCGACCCCGGCCGCCTCTCCCCGGATCACCGTAACCCCTTGCGGCACCGTCAGCGGGCCGATCCCGGCTGCAAGCCCCCGGCCCAGGATGAAGTCCGCTCCCCCCGCCCCCAAGAGCACGATCGCGCCCCCCGGCCGTTCCGCCGCCACGGCGAGAACCTGCGAGAGCGGAAGGCCGGCCGCATCGGCGCCGCCGAGCGTCGGGGCCCGCGTGTCCGCGGCCAGAAGCCAGGTCTCGCCGCCGGCATGGGCGAACTGCCCCGCCAGCAGGATCACGCTGTGGCCGGGTGACGCCGTGTCGTCGTAGTGGCGCGCCAGCAGGGCCTGCATCGCGTCGTCGCCGACGTCGGCGCCCCGGCGCACGATGAAACCCGCGTGCTCCAGCGGTTCCGTGGCATCCAGCACGTCACCGGCGGCAGCGACATCCGCCCCCGCGCGGTAGTTCTCGTTGCCGATGATGAGCGCGGCATCCTGCGCCGCCGCGGGCAGGGCGGCGGCGATGGCCAGGGCCGCGACTGCGGCTGCGGCGATCCGGTCGGGCATGTGTGTCTCCCCTTCTGGGACGAGACCTAGTCGTATTTCCGCCGGTCCTCGATCACCTTGCCGTCGTTCGGCAGCGACCCTTCGGGAACCAGTTCGATCCGGCCTCGCAGTTTCAGAATGTCCATGACGGACCTCTCGTACAATGCTGCATCCCCGGAAGCGGTTTCCACCTGAACCGTCATCGCGTCCATCTCGCCCTCGCGCGTGGCGACAACCCGCGCACGCGCGACTTCGGCGTGGCGGGCGACGAAATCGGCGACCTGTTCGGGCCGCACGAACATGCCCTTGATCTTGGTGGTCTGGTCGGCACGCCCCATCCAGCCCCTGATGCGCAGGTTGGTGCGCCCGCAGGGGCTTTGCCCGGCCATTGCCGCCGACAGGTCGCCGGTGGCGAAGCGGATCAGCGGATAGTCGGGGTTGAGCGTCGTCACCACGACCTCGCCGACCTCGCCTTCCGGCACCGGGTCGCCGGTGCCGGGGCGGACGATTTCCACGATCACGCCTTCGTCGACGACCATCCCCTCCAGCGCCGGCGTCTCGTAGGCGATGTTGCCGAGATCGGCGGTGGCGTAGCATTGCAGGCAGGCGATGCCGCGGTCGGCATATTCGCGCCTGAGCGAGGGGAAGAGCGCGCCCGCCCCCACCGCGGCCCGGGTGATCTTCAACCGTTCGCCCATCTCCTCGGCACGGTCGAGGATGACCTTCAGGTAGTCCGGCGTGCCGCAATAGGCCGTCGTGCCGATGTCGGCCGCGGCGCGGACCTGAAGGTCGGTCTGGCCGGTTCCGGCGGGCAGCACCGCCGCCCCCACCGCCCGCGCGCCGTTCTCGAAGATCATGCCGGCAGGCGTCAGGTGGTAGCCGAAGCAGTTCTGCACGATGTCGGCAGGCCCGATGCCGCAGGCATGCAGGAACCGGCCGATCCGCCACCAGTCATGGCTCGCGCCCCCGGGCTCGTAGATCGGTCCCGGCGACTGGAAGACATGGGCGAGGTTCGCCACCGGCAGCCCGCCGAATGGAGGGCTGGCCTTCTGCCGGGCCGAAAGGTCGGACTTGCGCAGCACGGGAAGGTGCCGCAGGTCGGCCAGCGCCGCCACCCGCCCCAACCCGTTGCGCGCCAGTTGCGCGTTCAGCGCTTGAAGCTGCTCGGCAGAGCGCTGATCGGCAGAGCGTGTCTCCAATGCGTCGTAATGGGTCACGGTCATGTCCCTCATCAGGAAAGCCAGCGCTTGCGGCGGCGGTAGGACCGCACGTCGCGGAAGGACTTGCGGCCCTCCTCGGACATGCCGAGGTAGAATTCCTTGACGTCGGGGTTCTCTCTCAGGCCGGCGGCGGGGCCGTCCATCACCACCCGGCCGGATTCGAGGATGTAGCCGTAGTGCGCATAGCGCAGCGCCACGTTGGTGTTCTGCTCGGCCAGAAGGAAGGTCACGCCCTCGTTCTCGTTCACCGCCTTCACGATCTCGAAGATCTGCTCGACAAGCTGCGGCGCGAGCCCCATCGACGGCTCGTCGAGCAGGATCGTCTCAGGCCGCGACATCAGCGCCCGGCCGATCGCCACCATCTGCTGCTCGCCGCCCGAGGTATAGCCGGCCTGGCTCCGGCGCCGCTCCTTCAGCCGCGGGAAATAGCCGTAGACCATGTCGAGGTCGCGCGCGATCGCAGCCTTGCCGTCGCCGCGGGTGTAGGCGCCGGTCAGCAGGTTCTCCTCCACCGTCAGGTGCTCGAAGCAGTGGCGCCCCTCCATCACCTGGATGACGCCCATCCGGACCAGCGCCGCCGGGTCGAGATCCTGCACCCGCTGCCCGCGATAGGTGATCGCGCCCTTGGTCACCTCGCCGCGGTCGGACCGCAGCAGGGCGGAGATCGCCTTGAGCGTGGTGGTCTTGCCCGCGCCGTTGCCGCCCAGAAGCGCGGTGATCCCGCCCTTCGGCACGGCAAGGCTCACCCCCTTCAGGACGAGGATCACGTGGTTGTAGATCACCTCGATGTTGTTGACCTCGAGCAGCGTCTCGGTCCTGGCGGCGTCGGACATGGGGCGTTCCCGGGGGCTGTGGTTGATCGGTGCCCCCGGCCCGTGGGGCCGGGGGCGTCTCGTGTCGCGGGCTCAGTTGCAGCGTTCGGTGATGCCGTTCTCGGCGGCGAAAGCGGCCGAGTCCCCGGCGATCAGCGGGTCGATCAGCTCGTGGTCGGCGGCGAGCCAGTCGGACACCGCGTTCCACTTCTTCGCGGCCGCATCCCACTGGAAGATCATCGCCGTCCCCGGCCCGCCGTGATCGGCGCAGGTGGCCGTGATCGGCTGGGCGAAGCCGGGCAGGCCAAGCTCGGCCAGCCGCGCCTCGGTCAGGTCGAGCGCCTCGAACCCGTCGCGCACCTGCGCCGCGTTCACCGCCGGGGTGCCGGCCAGTTCCTGCGCCTTGCGGATCGCCTCGGCGATCACCATCGCCGCATACATGCCGCGGGAATAGAGCACGTTGCCCGCGTTGGTCCCGTCGCCCGCCGCCTTGCCGGCGTCGTAGACGTGTTTCTTCAGGTCGGCATAGACCGGATAGTCCGCCCCCGTGCCGTGGAAGCTGATCATCTTGTAGCCGTTGGCACCCTCGCCCGCGGGCAGCACGTCGTTCTCCGAACCCGACCACCAGATGCCGTAGAAGTGGTCCATCGGATACTTGATGTTCACCGCCTCCTGGATGGCGACCGCGTTCATCACGCCCCAGCCATACATGATGACATAGTCCGGCTTGTCGCGGCGCACCTGCAGCCACTGCGACTTCTGTTCCTGGCCCGGACTGTCGACCGGGATCTCGATCAGTTCGTAGCCGTGCTTCTTGGCCGACGCCTGCAGCGTCGGGATCGGTTCCTTGCCATAGGCGGAGTTGTGGTAGATCAGCGCGATCTTCTTGCCCTCGAGGCTGCCGCCCTCCTGGTCGAGCATGTTCTTGATGAGGATCGACGCGCCGTCCCAGTAGTTGGCCGGATAGTTGAAGACATTGGCAAAGACCTTGCCGTTCGCGGCAGAGGTCCGGCCATAGCCCGGCGTGTAAAGGGTGATGCCGTCGGCCGTCACCTTCGGGATGAGCTGGTATGTGATCCCGGTCGACAGCGGGTTGTAGACCAGCGCGCCCGACCCCTTCGTCGCCTCGTAGCATTCGACGCCCTTCTCGGTGTTGTAGGCCGTCTCGCACTCCGGCACCTGCACCTTCTCGCCGCCGATGCCGCCGTCGCGCTCGTTCAAAAGCGTGAAGTAGTCGTTGAAGCCGTCGGCATAGGGGATGCCGTTGGCGGCGAAGGGGCCGGTGCGGTAGCTCAGGTTCGGCACCACGAGGTCGGCCGTGGCCGGGCCCGCGGTGGCGAGAGCCAGCGCCAGTGCTGTCAGGGTCTTTCTCATCAGGTTTCTCCTCCGTTGGTCAGGTTTCGCGGCGCCGGCCTTGTCCGCCGGTTCTCGTGGTCGGGGCCCTCAGTGCGGGAAGGGCCAGAGTCTCAGCTTCTCCTTTGCCAGTCGCCAGAGTTGCGCCATCCCGTGCGGCTCGGCGATCAGGAAGGTCACGATCAGTGCGCCGACGATCATCAGCTCGACATGCGCGGCAAGGTCGGTCGCCCAGCCGAGCCGGCCGACGAGCACGTTCTTGAGAAGCACCGGCAGCAGGACAAGGAAGGCCGCGCCGGCGAAGGCGCCGAAGATCGAGCCGAGACCGCCGATGATGATCATGAAGAGGACGAGGAAACTCTTGTTGATGCCGAAGGCCTCCCCCACCTCGACCGCGCCGAGGTAGACCGCGAAGAACAGCGCCCCCGCCACGCCGATGTAGAAGGACGAGATGGCGAAGGCCGAGAGCTTGGTGGTCAGCGGGTTGACGCCGATGATCTCGGCCGCGATGTCCATGTCGCGGATCGCCATCCACTTTCGCCCCGCCGTGCCGCGCGTGAGGTTCCGCGCCAGCCAGGCCAGCACGAAGAGGATGGCGAGGCAAAAGAGATACTTCGACGCCGCCGTGGTGGCCGCGCCCGTCACCGCATGGCCGAGGATCGTGCGTTCCGGCGCCGAGATCTGGCCCGAGGCCGAATGGTTGTAGAACCACGGCACCTTGTTGAAGAGCCAGACGAGGAAGAACTGCGCGGCAAGCGTGGCGACGGCGAGGTAGAAGCCCTTGATCCTGAGCGACGGCAGGCCGAAGAGCACGCCCACCGCGGCGGTGATCCCGCCGGCGAGTAGGACATGGATCAGGATCGACACCTCCGGGAAGGCGGTCATCAGCTTGTAGACGGCATAGGCGCCGACCGCCATGAAGCCGCCGGTGCCGAGCGAGACCTGCCCGCAGTAGCCGGTCAGGATGTTCAGCCCGATCGCGGCGATGGCATAGATCAGGAACGGCACCAGGACGGCATTGGCCCAGTAGTCGTTGATCACGAACGGCACCACGCCGAAGGCGACCGCGACGACGGCATAGTAGCGCCAGCGGTCGAAGCGGATCGGGAAGGTCTGGCTGTCACCCCGGTAGGTGGTCTTGAAGTCGCCGGCCTCGCGGTAGAACACCTGTCAGACCTCCTGCTTGACGCCGCGCCGGGGGCGCTGCCCCCGGACCCCCGGGGTATTTCGGCAACGAAGAAGGTGCGGGATCATGCCTGCCCCTCCGGCGTGCGGTGATGTTCGCGCGGCACCTGGTTGGACCGCCGGGCATAGCCCGTGGCCTCGGAATGGCGGACCAGCCAGAGCCAGGCGACGATCCCCGCCGCGCCGCCGAGCGCCGCGAGCGCCATCGCCACGGTGACATGGGCGCCGTCTGCCGGCGCCCCGGTCAGCGCGATGTAGCCGAAGGCCCAGAACCCGGCCCAGGCGATGATGTTGAGGATGGCGATCAGTTTCGGCATGGTCAGACCCTTTCGATGATGCGTTCACCGAACAGACCTTGCGGCCGGAACACGAGGAAGAGAAGCGCGAGCACGTAGGCGAACCAGTTTTCCGTCGCCCCGCCGATCATCGGGCCGATGAAGAACTCGAAGAGCTTCTCGCCCATGCCGATGATCAGCCCGCCGACGATCGCGCCGGGGATCGAGGTGAAGCCGCCGAGCATCAGGACCGGCAGCGCCTTGAGCGCGATCAGCGAGAGCGAGAACTGCACCCCCGACTTCGATCCCCACATGATCCCGGCGACGAGCGCGACGAAGCCCGCGATCGACCAGACCAGCACCCAGATGAAGCGCAGCGAGATGCCGACCGACAGCGCCGCCTGGTGGTCGTCGGCGACCGCGCGCAGGGCCCGGCCCTGCTTGGAATACTGCGAGAAGAGCGTGAGCGAGATCACCAGAAGCGCGGCGACGACCGAGGCGACGATGTCGAGGTTGTCGACGAAGAAGCCGTAGCCGAAGAGGCGGTCGGTGACGCTTTCGACCGTCTCGCTGATCCCCTGCGGGATGCCCACGTCAAGTTTCTTGATGTCGGCACCCCACATCAGGTCGCCGAAGCCTTCGAGGAAATAGGCCATGCCGATCGTCGCCATGAAGAGGATGATCGGCGGCTGGTTCACGAGGTGCTTGAGCACGAAGCGTTCGATGACGATCGCCAGCAGGACCATCACCGCGGCGGCGAGGACGATCGCCACGATCGCCGGCAGCCGCCAGCCGAAGCCGTGGATCTCGGTCCCGAAGATGGCGTTGATCAGATGCGCGAAGGGCACCTGCCCGTCCTGGAAGCCGACGAGGGTGAGCGCGGCGAAGAGCGCGAGCACGCCCTGGGCGTAGTTGAAGATGCCCGACGCCTTGAAGATGAGAACGAAGCCGAGCGCCACGAGCGAATAGAGCACCCCCGCCATCAGGCCGTTGAGCCCCGCCTCCATCGCATAGAGAAGCTGGTCAGGCATGGCGGGATTCCGGTTGCGTGTCGGGACGGTGTCGGGACGGATGCCATACGCCGGCGGGACGGATGCGGTCAGTCATGGGCGACCCCCAGATAGGCGCTGATCACGTCGGGATTGCTCCTGACCTCGTCGGGCGTGCCGTCGCCGATCTTCTTGCCGTAGTCCATCACGACCACCCGGTCGCTGAGGTCCATGACCACGCCCATGTCGTGCTCGATGAGCACGATCGTGGTGCCGAATTCGTCGTTGACGTCGAGGATGAAGCGGCTCATGTCCTCCTTCTCCTCGACGTTCATCCCCGCCATCGGCTCGTCTAGGAGCAGCAGCTTCGGCTCCGCAGCCAGTGCGCGGGCCAGTTCCACCCGCTTCTTCAGCCCGTAGGGAAGCCGCCCCACCGGGGTCTTGCGGATGCTCTGGATTTCCAGGAAGTCGACGATCTTCTCGACCTTCTCGCGGTGCGCCGTCTCCTCCCGCTCGGCCGGGCCCCACCAGAGCGCCTGCGAGAGAAGCCCCGATTTCATCAGCGTCAGCCGCCCGGTCATGATGTTGTCGAGCACCGACATGCCGTCGAAAAGTGCGATGTTCTGGAAGGTGCGCGCGATGCCGAGCCGGGCGACCTGGTAGGGCCTCATCGGCCCGCGCCGCCGGCCCTTGAACCAGACCTCGCCTTCCTGCGGCACGTAGAAGCCCGAGATGACGTTGATCATCGAGGACTTGCCGGCGCCGTTCGGCCCGATGATGGCGCGGATCTCGCCCTCGCGGATGTCGAAGGAAATGTCGGTGATCGCCTTCACGCCGCCGAAGCGCAGCGTGATGTTCTTCAGCTCCATCAGCACGGGGCCGATCTTGCGGCCGTCGGCTGTGGTGTAACCTTCCGGGTTCATGTCGTTCATTCCGCCGCCATCCTCTGCCGGAGCGGCTCCACCTTCGCGTCGCGAAGAATCAGCGTGGCCTTGATCCTGCCCTTGCGGCCGTCCTCATAGGTGACCTCCGTCTCGGTGTAGATCTCGCTCCGGCCGGAATAGAGCGCCTCGATCAGGTCGGCGTATTTCTCGGCGATGATGTTGCGCCGGACCTTTCGGGTGCGTGTCAGCTCGCCGTCATCGGCATCAAGCTCCTTGTGCAGGATCAGGAAGCGGTGGACCTGGCAGCCCGACAGCATCGGGTCCGCCGCAACCGAGCGGTTGGCCTCCTCGACATGGGACTGGATCATGTCGCCGACCTTCGGGTGCTGGCTCAGTTCCTGGTAGGAGGCATAGGCGATGTTGTTGCGCTCCGCCCAGTTGCCGACGGCGGCGAGGTCGATGTTGATGAAGGCGGTGCACATCTGCCGGCCGGCGCCGAAGACCACGGCCTCGAGGATGCTGGGGTAGAACTTCAGCTTGTTCTCGACGTATTTCGGCGCGAAGAGCGTGCCGTCGGCCATCCGGCCCACGTCCTTGGCGCGGTCGATGATCCGAAGATGTCCGCTGCCTTCCTCGAAGAAGCCCGCGTCGCCGGTGGCGACCCAGCCCTCGGCGTCCTTGGTCGAGGCGGTCGACTCGGGGTTCTTGTAGTATTCGACGAAGGTTCCGGGCGAGCGGTAGAACACCTCGCCGCTGTCGGCGATCCGCACCTCGACGCCGGGCGAGGGCACGCCCACGGTATCCGAGCGCACCTCGCCGTCGGGCTGCTGGGTGATGAACACCGATGCCTCGGTCTGGCCGTAGAGCTGTTTGAGGTTGATCCCCAGCGCGCGGTAGAACTCGAAGATCTCGGGCCCGATCGCCTCGCCCGCGGTATATCCGACGCGGATGCGCGAAAAGCCGAGCGTGTTCTTCAGCGGGCCGTAGACGAGGAGGTTGCCGAGCCAGTAGCGCAGACGGTCCACGCCAGATACGGGCTTTCCATCGAGGATGGCGGGGCCGATGCGCCGGGCCACGGCCATGCAGCGGTCGAACATCCGCTTCTTGAGCCGGCCCGCATCCTCCATCCGGATCATGACACTGGTGAGCTGGCCTTCGAAGACGCGCGGCGGCGCGAAGAAATAGGTCGGCCCGATCTCGCGCAGGTCGGTCATCATCGTCGCGGCGTTTTCGGGGCAGTTCACGGTGAAGCCGGCCCAGTAGGCCTGCCCGACTGAGAAGATGAAGTCGCCCACCCAGGCCATCGGCAGGTAGGCGAGGATCTCGTCGCGGTGGGTGAGGCGGTCGAACTCGGCGGAGTTCCTCGACGTCTCGATGATGTTGCGGTTCGACAGGACCACGCCTTTCGGTCTGCCGGTGGTGCCGGAGGTGTAGAGCATGACGCAGGTGTCGTCCCAGCCCAGCGCGGCGGTGCGGGCGTCAAGCTCGGCATCGAAGCGGTAGTGCGCGGCACGGCCCTCGGCCGAAATATCGGCCAGCGCGTTCATGTGGGAATGGTCATACTTGCGCATCCCGCGCCGGTCGAGATAGGCGATCTGCTCGATCGACTTCACGCGGTCCTGCACCTCCAACACCTTGTCGACCTGTTCCTGATCGCCGCAGATGACGAAGCGCGCGCCGCAATGATCCAGGACATAGGCCATCTCTTCGGCGACCGCGTCCTGGTAGAGCGGCACCGGCACCGCGCCGCACATCTGGCTGGCCACCATCGACCAGTAGAGCGCGGGCCGGTTGCGGCCGATGATGGCGACATGGTCGCCCTTCTCGATCCCGAGCGCCATCAGCCCGAGCGCGAGCGAGCGGACCTCGGCCGCCGTTTCGGCCCAGGTCCAGCTTTGCCAGATGCCGAATTCCTTTTCGCGGAACGCGGGAAGCGCGCCCCATTCCCGCGCGTTGCGCGCCAGAAGCGCCGGTATCGACTGCAGATCGCCCGTGGTCGCGGTCGTGGCCACCGAAGTCCTCCCGTCGCGCCGGCGTTGCGGCGCTTCTTGCCTGTCCGGCGATTCCCCTGTCGCCGTCAGCCTCCCGCCGGTAGGGTTCATGGTCAAAGATTTCCTGACTTTTGCGCAAAGGTTACGAATTGTAACAGGCCGCGCTTGCCCCTTCCGCCGGCCCCGGCGGGAGTGCTAGCGATAGACGAACGGAGGACGGATGAACCGCGACGACACGCGCGCCAAGCTGACCCAAGCCGGGCTGAACCTCATCCAGCAGGCGTTGTCGATCTTCGACCGGGATCTGAGGCTTGCCGTCTGCAACCGCCAGTACCGGGTCATGTTCGACCTGCCCGAACACCTGACGCGGCCCGGCACCTCGTTCGAGGATACGATCCGCTACCTCGTCCTGCGCGGCGAATACGGCGAGGTCGGCGACCCCGAGGAGGCGGTGCGGGTGCGGGTGGACCAGGCGCGCGCCTTCGTTCCGCACTACCTGGAACGCTGCCGCCCCGATGGCCGCACGATCGCGGTCGAGGGCTCTCCGCTGACGCAGGGCGGCTGGGTGACGGTCTATACCGACATCAGCGGCATCAAGGCGCAGGAGGCACTGCTGCGCGGGCGTTCCGAGGAGCTTTCGGAAAAGCTCCTTTCCCACGCCGAGCGGCTGGCCCAGGCCAACCGCGAGCTTGCCGCCACCAACGCCGCGCTGGAGGAGGCCAAGCGCGAGCTGATGGAGATGGAGGCGCGCACCCGTCTCGTGGCCGAGATGGTGCCCGCGCACATCACCCATGTCGGGCCCGACCTGGTCTACACCTACTCCAACCGGCGGCTGTCGTCGGTCATGCCGGGCACGCTGTCCGACATCGTCGGCCGCCGCGTCTGCGAGGCGCTGGAGCCCGAGACCTTCGCCAAGATCGAGCCGCGGCTGATGCGGGCGCTGGAGGGCGAGGCGAGCGTGTTCGAGATCACCCACGATCCGTCGGGCCGCCGCATCCGCATCGCGCTGACCCCCGATCAGGGCAGCACGCCGGGCCAGCCGCAGGGTGTCTACGCCCTGTCGATGGACGTCACCGAGGAGACACAGGCGCGCGCCGCGCTCGCGCAGACGGCGAAGCGGGAACTTGCGGCACAGCTCACCTCCGGTCTCGCACACGACTTTGCCAACCTGCTGACCATCATCCTCGGTCTTCAGGGGCGGCTCGAACGGATGCCGGGCCTGCCGGACGAGGCGGCGGCGCTGGCCCGCTCGACGCTGGCCGCCGCGCGCAGGGGCGGCAAGCTCCTCGACCGGATCGCCTCGATGTCGGGCCCGCGCGAGGTCAGGCCGGTGCCCACCGACCTGACCGCCCTTCTCGTCGATCTTCAGGTCATGGCGCGGCCGTCGCTGCCCGAGGGGATCGGGCTCGACCTGCTGGTCTCGGGGCTCGACGGGGCGGTGATGCTCGATGCCGGATCGTTGCAGGAGTCGCTCCTGAACCTCATCCTCAACGCCCGTGATGCCATTGCGGCGGGCAGCGCCGGAACCGGGCGCATCACGATCACGGCGCGTCCCTTGCGCGACACCTGGCTCGAGATTTCCGTCGCCGACACCGGGCCCGGGTTTTCGGCCGAGGCGCTGGACCGCGGGCTCGACCCGTTCTTCACCACCAAGGGCGGCGAAGGCTCGGGGCTTGGCCTGTCGATGGTCTATGACCACACCAAGCTCTCGGGCGGCACCTTGAAGCTTTCCAACCGGCCGGAAGGCGGCGCGACGGTGACGCTGCGGCTGCCCTTGCGCCGCGCCGCTGGGCCAGACCGGGCGGAGCCTCTTCTGGTCCTGCTGGTCGAGGACCGCGAGGAAATCCGCGCCGAGGTGCGCGAGATGCTGCGCGCGCTCGGCCACAACGTGATCGAGGCGGCGAGCGCGGATGAGGCGATGGCGCTTTCCGACCTTCCCGGGCTCGACCTCGTTCTGTCCGACATCGGCCTGCCCGGCGCGATGAGCGGCCTGGACCTTGCGGCGGCGCTGCGCAGCCGCGGCCACCCGGCGCGGATCGTGCTGATGACCTCGCTGCCCCGCGGCGACGCCCGGCGGGGCCGCGCAGGAACATTGCCGGTCCTGTCGAAACCCTTCTCGGCGGCCGATCTGGCCGCGGTCCTTGGGCGGAGAGAGGCCGCATGACGCCCAACCGTGATCCGCGCACCCATGTGGCGATCCTCGACGACGAGCCCGAGATCCGCCGGATGCTGTCGGACGCGCTCGAGGAGGCGGGATTCCGCACCTCGGCCTATTCCCGGGCGACCGAGTTCGAGGCGGCACTGAAGCGCACCACGCCCGATGTCTGCCTCGTCGACCTCGGCCTGCCCGACCGCGACGGGCTCGCGCTCGTCCACCGGCTGGCGCTGGAAAGTGGCGCGGCGATCATCATCATTTCGGGGCGCGCACAGGTGCAGGACCGGGTTACGGGACTGGAGCTTGGCGCCGACGACTACATCATCAAGCCCTTCGACCCGGCCGAGGTGGTCGCCCGCATCCGCGCCCGCATCCGCAAGGGGCGCACCGACGCCGACCGCAGCGCGGCCGTGGCGCATTTCGCCGGCTGGACGGCCTGGTTCGACCGCTATCTGCTGGTCAGCGACGCGGGCGGGGAGGTGCCGTTCAGCCATGCCGAGGGCGAGGTGCTGCGGCTCTTCCTCGAAAGCCCCAAGCGGCTGATCTCCCGCGCGCAGATGCAGGAAAGCCTTGGCGGCGCAGCGGGCGAAAGCTTCGACCGGGCGATGGACGTGCGCATCTCGCGGCTCCGGACCAAGCTCGGCGAGGATCCGAAGAACCCGCGCCTGATCAAGACGATCTACGGCGCGGGCTACATCTTCCTTGGCGACGTGCGCTGGGGGTGAGAAAAGGGGCGCATGATCGAGGTCACGCTCATCCGTCACGGACAGGCCAACACCGGCGCCCGCAGCGAGGCGGACTACGACTGCCTGTCCGGTCTCGGCCGCCAGCAGGCGCTCTGGCTCGGCGAGCACCTGCGCGCGACCGGCGGGTTCGACCGGGTGGTCTCCGGCACGCTCTGCCGGCAGGCGGAAACCGCGGCGCTGGTGAACCTCGACGCGCGGCCGCACCGGCAGGATGCCCGGCTCAACGAGTTCGACTATTTCCGGCTGGCCCGGATGCTGGAGGACCGCGACGGCATTCCGTTTCCAACCGATCCGCAGAGCTTCGCGGCCCATGTGCCGCAGGTACTGGACCTGTGGCGCGCCGGCGGGGCCGGGCCGGACCACGAAAGCTACGAGGCCTTCCGGGGCCGGGTCCTGGAGGCGGCGGCCGATGTCGCGGGCGCCGGGCCGGGGGCGGTGGTCGTGACCTCGACCGGGGTCATCGCCACGCTCTGCGCGCTGGCGCTGGGGCTTGAGACGGTGGTGAAGGCGCGGATGTTCCTGCGCATCCTGAACACCTCGGTCCATCGCTTTGCGATCGACGCCGAGGGGCTTCATCTGACCCAGTTCGGCGCCACGCCGCACCTCGACCATCCGGACCGGCGGGACGCGCGCACGCATTACTGACGCCGGCCCGAGGTGCCGGCGCAAACGAAGGAGGGGACGTTGCGGATCCACTGGTGCGGCACCGGCCTGTCGTCGGTCCCGGGGCTGAGACGGCTGATCCTCGAGGACCGTCCGGTGACGGTCTGGAACCTGCCGGTCGAACAGGCGCAGGAAGCGGTGGGCGACATCACGGATGACATCCGCGCGATGGAGCCGGCCGCCTTCGAGGCTGCTGTCGCCGCGGGCGACATCGTCGTGTCGATGCTTCCCGCCCATCTGCATGCCGACATCGCGCGGCTCTGCCTGCGCCACCGCGCCCATTTCGTCTCGTCGAGCTATGCGACGGAGGAATTGCGCGCGATGGATGACCGCGCACGCGAGGCCGGCGTGGCGATCGTCGCCGAAGTCGGGCTCGACCCCGGCATCGACCACCTCATGGCGCATGACCTGATCGCGGCCTATCGCGCCTCGCCCGCCTTCCACCGCGACAACGTGCTGTCGTTCACCTCGTTCTGCGGCGGCGTGCCGGCGGTTGCCAACGCCTTCCGCTACAAGTTCTCCTGGTCGCCGCTCGGCGTGCTGCGCGCACTCATGTCGCCCGCCCGCTCGATCCGGGACTTCTCGGAGCTGCGCGTGGCCCATCCCTGGGACGCGGTGACGACCTACGCCGCGCCGCTGCGGGTGCCCGAGACATTCGAGGTCTACCCCAACCGCGACTCGGTGCCCTACCTCGCCGAATACGGCTTCGAGTCCGGCTGGCGGGTGAAGGAGTTCGTCCGCGGCACGCTCCGGCTGAACGGCTGGGCCGAAGCCTGGGCGCCGGTGTTCGAGGTGCTGGCGGCGCATCCCAGGACGGAGGACTTGCAGGCGCTGTCGGACGAGCTCTGGTCGAAATACCCGCTGGACGACGGCGAGCCAGACCGGGTCGTCCTCTGCGTCGCGCTCAAGGCGGAACGCGAGGGCCGGCCGGTCTGGCACCGGACCTGGACGCTGGACGCGACCGGCGATGTCCGTGGTTCGGCGATGGCGCGGCTGGTCTCGGGCACCGTCGCGCTCGCCGTCGAGGCGGTGATGCGGCGGGAGATTCCGGTGGGGCTGCATGGCGCCCCGCACGACCCGCGCATGGTGGCGCGCTGGCTGGAGGCGACGCGGCACCTTGCCCAGCAGATGCAGCTTGTCACCCTGGCCTGACCCTGGGGTCCAGGGGGGCCCTCGAACGTGGAGCGGATTGACCTATATCATGACCCGGATGCGCCGCCCGGCGTAACAGGGCCCCGGCCCGACCGACCACGGAGAGAATGATGACGGCGTCTCGCAAGGCAAGGCGAAGGGATTCGGCAGAAGTGGAGAGGGCCCCGGCCAACCTGCCGGTGCCGCTCCTCGGCGCCCGAGCGGGGGTTCCCGCCCTCGCCGCAACGGCGGAGGGGGCGGCGGGGGATACGCTGCTTCAGGACCTCGACATGGGATTCAGCGCGCAGATGGCGCGGATCACGCGGGGCCTGTCGCCGATCGCGCTGGCCGAGGCCTGGGCGGACTGGGCGCTGCATCTGGCGATGTCGCCCGGCAAGCAGGTGCAACTGGCGGTGAAGGGCGCGCACAAGATGCAGCGGCTCGCCTCGTTCATGTCCTCCTGCGCGCTGAGGCCACACGATGCCGCGCCCTGCATCCGGCCGCTGCCGCAGGATCGCCGCTTCGCCCACCAAGGGTGGCAGGCGTGGCCCTACAATGTGCTGTCGCAATCCTTCCTGCTGACGCAGCAATGGTGGTCGAACGCGACCACCGGCGTGCGCGGCGTCACAGGGCAGCACGAGAACGCGGTGGAATTCGCTGCGCGCCAGATGCTCGACGTCTTCTCCCCCGCCAACTTCGCCTGGACCAACCCCGAGGTGGCCGAACGGACGACGGCGACGGGCGGCGCCAACTTCGTCGCGGGCTGGAACAATTTGCTGAACGACTGGCAACGCCTTGCCACCGGGCAGCAGCCGGCGGGGGCGGAAAGCTACGTGCCCGGCGAACAGGTGGCGGTGACGCCGGGCAAGGTCGTCTACCGCAACCGTCTGATCGAGCTGATCCAGTACGAACCGGCCACGGACAAGGTGCGGCCCGAGCCGGTGCTGATCATTCCGGCCTGGATCATGAAATATTACATCCTCGACCTGTCGCCGGAAAACTCCTTCGTGCGCTACCTGACCGGGCAGGGCTTCACCGTCTTCATGATCTCGTGGAAGAACCCCGATGCCGGCGACCGTGACCTGGCGATGGAGGACTATCTTCGCCTTGGCGTGATGGCGGCGATGGACGCCGTTTGCGCGATCACCGGCCAGCCCAGGGTGCATGCCACGGGCTACTGCCTCGGCGGCACGCTTCTGGCGATCGCCGCCGCGGCGATGGCGCGCGATGGCGACGGCCGCATCGCCTCGCTGACCTTCCTTGCCACCCAGACAGATTTCACCGAGGCAGGCGAACTCACGCTTTTCATCAACGACAGCCAGATTGCCTTCCTGGAGGCGATGATGTGGGACAAGGGCTACCTCGACACGCAGCAGATGACCGGCGCCTTCCAGATGCTGCGCTCGAACGACCTGGTCTGGTCGCGGATGGTGCGGCACTACCTGATGGGCGAGGCAGAGGCGATGAACGACCTCATGGCCTGGAACGCGGATGCCACGCGGATGCCCTACCGGATGCATTCGGAATACCTGCGCCATCTGTTCCTGGAAAACGACCTTGCCGAGGGGCGCTTCCTCGCCGGGGGACAGCCCGTCGCGCTTTCGGACATCCGGGTGCCGGTCTTCCTCGTCGGGACGGAGCGTGACCATGTGGCGCCCTGGCGGTCGGTCTACAAGTTCCACCTGACCGCCGACACGGACGTGACCTTCCTGCTCACCAGCGGCGGCCACAATGCCGGGATCGTGTCGGAGCCGGGACACCCGGGCCGGCACTACCGGATCAGGGAGGCGGCGCGCGACGACGGCTACGTCGACCCCGACAGGTTCCTCGAGTCGGTGCCGGAGCGCGAGGGGTCGTGGTGGCCGGAGTTGGTTGAATGGCTCGCCGCCCGGTCCGGCAGACCGGTGGCGCCGCCGCCGACCGGCGCGCCGGCCAACGGCCATCCGCCGCTGGGCGCCGCGCCCGGAACCTACGTCTTCGCCACCTGACCCTTCCGATCCGCGAGGTCCCTTGCCGTGAAGTTCATCGAAAACCGGCCCTTCGACGACATCGCCGTGGGAGACACGGTCGACCTTCATGGCCGCGTCGTTTCAAAGGATGCGGCGCGGAAGTTCGTGACGCTCGACTGCGGCGGTGCCGGCCCGGCGACTGCACGAACCGCCGCGGGCCGTCTCAGCGGCACCTCTCCCGCCGGCCAGCTCGCCACCGCCCTCAGGGGCGATGCGCCGTCGGGAGGTCAGGCGGCACGGTTCCAGGCGCTTATCGCCGCGGCCGCCGGCTTGCCGCCCGCGCGCACGGCCGTCGTGCACCCCTGCGACACGCTTTCGCTGACAGGCGCCCTGGAGGCGGCGGGCAGGGGCATGATCCTGCCCGTCCTCGTCGGCCCCAGGGCCAAGATCGAGGCCGCCGCACAGGAGGCGGGAGTGAACCTTGACGGGATCGAGGTCGTCGAGGCGCCGCACAGCCATGCCGCGGCGGAGCGCGCGATAGAACTGGTGCGCGAAGGCAAGGCCGAGGTCCTGATGAAGGGCAAGCTCCACACCGACGAGTTGATGGCCCCGGCCGTCGATCCCGACCGGGGGCTGAGGACCGAGCGGCGGATGAGCCATGTCTTCGCGCTCGACGTGCCGAGCTATTCGAAGCTCCTCTTCATCACCGATGCGGCGATCAACATCTTCCCCGACCTCGAGACCAAGCGCGACATCGTCCAGAACGCCATCGACCTTGCCCAGGCGCTGGGCATCGCCCTGCCCAAGGTCGCGCTTCTGTCGGCGGTCGAGACGGTCTATCCGAAAATCCCCTCGACGATCGAGGCGGCCGCGCTCTGCAAGATGCTCGACCGCGGGCAGATCACCGGCGGGCTTCTCGATGGTCCGCTGGCCATCGACAACGCGATCTCGCGCGAGGCGGCCGAAGCGAAGGGAATCTGCTCGGAGGTCGCGGGTGATGCCGACATCCTTATGGTGCCGGACCTCGAGGCGGGGAACATGATCGCCAAGCAGCTCGTCTACCTCGCCTCGGCCCAGGCCGCGGGGATTGTTCTGGGCGCGCGCGTTCCGATCATCCTGACCAGCCGCGCCGACGGTGTGCTGGCGCGGCTCGCCTCGACGGCGATGGCGCGCATCCACGCCGCGCATCGGCGCGCGCCGGGGCGGTAGGCCCCGCGACCACCCGCAGCTCGCCGATGCCCACCCCTCGCCCGGCATGACTGTCCGGGTCATTGCTCCTCAGCGGCGCCGCGGGGGCGGGCCGGTGCCGTGATTCGATCCGTCAGACCGGCGTCGCGTGTTTGGTGTGAAGCTCCGCGGCTTCGCGCTGAAGCTCCTCCAGCGTTTCGGCGCCGGCGCCGACCTCGCTGTTGACAAGGTGCCCGGCACAGCGGGCCCAGAGTTCCGCCCAGTCGCGCATGTCCTCGGCCATCCGCTCGGCCGAATGTGCCTGCCAGTCGCGGAAGGACTGAAGCGCGCCCGCGGCATCGGCCGGATTGGCCTGTGCCGCCTGTTCGCAGGCCCTCAGCGCGCCAAGTGCGGCTTCGTGGCGGCGCGCGAACCAGTGGCGCGCGAAGGCCTCGGCCTCGGTCAGGATCCGTTCCTGCGCCTTCCAGAACTGCTTCATCTGCGGTCCCATCAGCGCACCCGCGGGCAGCGGCACCGCCGTGAACCCGCCAGCGCCCGTCCGTTCCGTCGTCGTCCTTGCGCGAGCCATCCGAGCCTCCTTGCCAATCTGCCGGCATTACCTTGGGCTTCCCGCGCGCGGCGCGCATTGACGTGAGTCAAGCCCTCGCTCCGGCTGCCCGGCACCATCGGAGCGGTATATGGTGTGCATCCGGCCGAACGGCAACCGCGAAAGCCCGGGCACGCGCCATGTTCCGTTTCGCCCCGTGATGCCCTATATGACGGGTCTTCGACAGGACCGGACGCCCGATGACCGACCAGAACCCCAGCGCCCCGATCACCCAGGACGTGGTGACAGTCCCCCGCCGCCTGCCCGAAGGCGGGCGGGTCAATCTTGTCGGCCTCACCCGCGACCAGCTCCGCGAAGCGCTCATCGCAGCGGGCACACCGGAAAAGCAGGCGAAGATGCGGGTCGGCCAGATCTGGCAGTGGCTCTATCACTGGGGCGTGCGCGACTTTGCCGCCATGACCAATCTCGCCAAGGACTACCGGGCGATGCTGACCGAGCGGTTCGAGATCGCCCTGCCCGAGGTGGTGACGCGTCAGGTCTCGGCCGACGGCACACGCAAGTACCTTCTCCGCATCGCCGGCGGGCACGAGGTGGAAACCGTCTACATCCCCGAGGAGAACCGCGGCACGCTCTGCATCTCCAGCCAGGTCGGCTGCACGCTGACCTGTTCGTTCTGCCACACCGGCACGCAGAAGCTTGTCCGCAACCTGACCGCGGGCGAGATCGTCGGGCAGGTTCTGGTGGCGCGCGACGACCTTGGCGAATGGCCGGTGCCGGGGGCGCCCAAGGACGAGACGCGGCTGGTGTCGAACGTCGTCCTGATGGGCATGGGCGAGCCGCTCTACAATTTCGAGAACGTCCGCGACGCGATGAAGGTGGTGATGGACGGCGAGGGCCTGTCGCTTTCGCGCCGCCGCATCACGCTGTCGACCTCCGGCGTCGTGCCGGAAATTGCCCGGACGGCCGAGGAGATCGGCTGCCTTCTTGCGGTCAGTTTCCACGCCACCACCGACGAGGTGCGCGACCGGCTGGTGCCGATCAACAAGCGCTGGAACATCGAGACGCTGCTGGCGGCACTCAGGGACTACCCGCGGCTGTCGAACTCGGAACGGATCACCTTCGAATACGTGATGCTGAAGGGTGTGAACGACAGTGACGCGGACGCCCGCCGGCTGGTGAAGCTGATCGCCGGCATCCCGGCCAAGATCAACCTCATTCCGTTCAACGAATGGCCGGGCGCCCCCTACGAACGGTCGGACTGGGAGCGGATCGAGGCCTTCGCCGACATCGTCTACAAGGCGGGCTACGCCAGCCCGATCCGCACGCCGAGGGGCGAGGACATCATGGCCGCCTGCGGGCAGTTGAAATCCGCCACCGAGCGCGCCCGCAGGAACCGCGCGGCACCGTGGGCAGCGGCGCCGCAGGCGTGACCTAGCCTGTCGCGATCCGCGGCCGGCCCTTCGCGGTGACGCGCAGGCGGGCCTCGATGAACATCGGCCGGCCCTCGATCGCGATCTCGGAAAGCTCCCGGTCTGTCACCAGCCGGATTTCCTCGACCCCGGCGCGTCGGGCACGATCCGACGCCACGCCGGACAGGGCTTGTTCCAGCGCAAGAAGGGCCTGATCGCGGTCGCCGAAGCGGGCGGGGCCGTTGGGCGTGTGGGCGATGAAGAGTCCGGCAGCAGGGCTGGTCACCGTGCCCTCGATATGAATCGCAACCTGCCCCACGACCGCACCGATGGCGTTTGCCACGCCTGCGTATTCCGGCAGGACCATGCGCGCGCGAAGCCGTTCGCCCACGGCGCCATAATAGGAGGGCGCCGACGCTCCGAGGCCGATCACCGGCACGCCAAGCCGCGCCTCGATCCCGAGAACGCCGTGGTAGCCGTCGAGGGCCGCGCGCATCAGCGTGTGCCGCGCAAGCCGTTCGGGCGCCTCGCCCCAGTCCCGCCCATCCTCGGCAAAGGCGGCTTCGAGCAGGCAGTCGACCGTCTGCGCCGTCAACTGGTCGACGATCGCCTGCGCCAGCGCCTCGGGGCCTGCGGCGATCCGGTCGCCGTGTCCGTTCCGGCGCTTGGCGAAAAGCGCAAGCGCCTTGCTCGCCGCGCCTGCATCCCAGCAGTCCAGCCGCCCCAGCCCATGCGAGGCGTCCGAGGGCGTGACGCCCGAGATCATCACCAGCCCGCGCGACACGAGCCGCATCAGCGCCGGGATCTCGGGCCGCGTGCGGATCGCATCGACCATCCGCACCGGCCCGTCCATCAGCCGCTCCACCACCGCCGCTTCGCGCCCGGCGAGACCCTGCGGCGGCGTGCCACGCCACAGCGGCAGGACAAAACGGCCGTCGTGTTCGCCCGTGCTTTCGCCCGCGAGCCAGGCATCGAGCGCGTCATGCACGAGACCGGGCCAGTCCTGCGCCATCAGCGAGATGGGGAGGAGCCGCCGCGGACCGAGACGCAGCGCCGTGCCGAGCCCCTCGATCAGGTGCACCTCGCTGTCGCCGCCGAGGCCGGTGGTCCGCATCGCCACCGCCTCCACCATCGTGCGGAAGGCGCCGACGCGCGCCCCTTCCGGGTCGATCGCGGGCCTGCCGCCGCGCAGCAGGCAGACATCCGTCGTCGTGCCGCCGATGTCGGAGACGAGCGCGTCGGTCTCGCCGGTCAGCCAGCTTGCCCCAGCGATCGAGGCGGCGGGGCCGGAGAGGATCGTCTCGATCGGGCGTTCGCGGGCCAGCGCGGCCGAAACCAGCGCCCCGTCACCGCGCACCACCATCAGCGGCGCCGCGATGCCACGCCGCGCCATATGCGCCTCGCAGGCCGAGATCAGCCGGTCGATCATGCCGATGAGACGGGCATTGAGCACCGCCGTCAACGCCCGCTTCGGGCCGTTCAGCCCGGCGGAAAGTTCATGTGAACATGTCACCGGAAGGCCGGTCAGCCGGCGGATCAGATCCCTCGCCGCGGTTTCGTGCCCGGGGTTCCGGGTGGCGAAGCTGGAAGCGACGGCAAAGCCGGTGATGCCGGGCGAAAGGGCGGCGATTTCAGTCTCTAACCTTGCCAGATCGAGCGGCATGACCTCGGCGCCGGAATGGTTGTGCCCACCCCGGACGAGGATCGCGGGATCGCCCTTCAGCGCATCCTCGAGACCTGCGCGGCCGAGTTCCGGCCCCTCGAACCCGATGAAGACCAGCGCCACGCGCCCGCCCTGGCCCTCTACCAGCGCATTGGTCGCAAGCGTCGTCGACAGCGACACCATCGCGATGGCACCCGGCGCGATGCCGGAGGCTTCGAGCGCAGCGTCGATCGCACCGCCGACTCCCCTGGACAGGTCGGGACGGGTGGTCAGGGATTTTGCCGAGGCCACCACCCGGTCCTCGCCCTCGTCAAGGATCACCGCGTCGGTGTAGGTGCCGCCGGTATCGACGCCGAGAAGATATGCCATCTGCGGTTCCTATCGGGAATTCTTGAGTATCCGTTCGGCGCCGATCCAGCCGACGAGGATGCTCGGCGCATTGGTATTGCCGCCGATCAGCGTTGGAAAGACCGAGGCGTCGCAGACGCGCAGCCCTTCCACTCCACGCACCTTGAGGTCGGGGTCGACGGCCGAGGCCGCCGGATCACGCCCCATCCGGACGGTGCAGGAGGGGTGATAGACGGTCCCCGACCGGGCGCGGAAATCGGCAATGAGGTCGTCATCGCTGCGGATCTGCGGGCCGGGGCGCAGCTCCTCGGCGATCAGCGAGCGGATCGGCTCCTGCGCGGCGATATGGCGAAGGTATTTCACCGCCACCAGCATCTCGGCCACGTCCTCGTCGGTCGAATAGGCGTTGGCGACGATCGCCGGATGGGCGAAGGGATCGGCGCTCTTCAGCGTGATCGCGCCCCGGCTGGTCGGGCGGCAGTTCGACAGGCCGATGGACAGGCCGGAGAACGGATCGGGGGTGAGAAGCGGCCGTTCGCCCGCGCGCGGGATCAGCGTCGAGAACGCCTGGAAATAAAGCTGCATGTTGGGGCGGGCCAGGTCGGGCGAGGTGCGGAAGAACCCGCCCGCATGGTTGATCGACTTCGCCAGCGGCCCGGTTCCGGTCAGGACGTATTTCATCCCCACCAGCACCTTGCCCCACCACGGGCGGAGGATGTCGTTGTAGGTGGGCACCTTCATCGACCAGGTGTAGTTGAGCCCCTGATGGTCGTTGAGGTTCCGCCCGACGTTCGGCGCATCCGTGACAACCGCGATCCCGTGGTCCCGCAGATGCGCCGCCGACCCGATGCCCGACAGCATCAGGAGGTGCGGCGAACCGATCGCGCCGGCCGCCAGGATCACCTCGGACAAGGCTCTGACCCGGCCGGAAACGCCCTTCCGCCGGTATTCCACGCCAACCGCCCGGCGCCCCTCGAACAGAACGCGTGTCACCTGCGCGTGGGTCAGCACGGCGACATTCTTCCGCTGCATCGCCGGGCGCAGGAACGCTCGGGCGGCAGAGTTGCGGCGGGCCCTGCGGATCGTCATCTGGTAGATGCCGACGCCCTCCTGCCGGGCGCCGTTGAAATCCGGGTTGCGGGGCAGGCCGGTGGCTTCGGCAGACCGCAGGAAGCTCTCGACCAGAGGATGCAGGTCGCGCCGGTTGGCCGAGATGTGGAGCGGCCCGTCGATACCGCGCCAGTCGTCGCCGCCCGCCTCGTTGTCCTCGATCGCGCGGTAGGCGGCGCGGGCGGCTTCCCACCCCCACTCCGGGCCGGCCGCCGCCCCCCAGTCGTCATAGTCGCCCGGGTGGCCGCGGATCCACACCATCGCGTTGATCGAGCCCGAACCGCCGAGCAGCTTTCCCCTTGGCCAGTGGTCGCGGTTGCCCGCAAGCCCCGGGTCGGGCTCGGTCTGATACAGCCAGTTGACGGCCGGATCGTGGAAGAGCTTGCCGTAACCGAGCGGCATCTGGACGTAGAAGCGTCGGTCGCTGCCGCCGGCCTCGATCACCAGCACCCGGTGCCGGCCGCCGGCCGACAGCCGTTCGGCAAGGACACAGCCGGCAGAGCCTGCGCCCACGATGATGTAGTCGAATGCCGCGCCGCCCACGTCCGTTCCCCGTTCGCAGCCCCTGAATCTCACGCGCGTCCACGTTCTGCCGCGCGGTTTGCGACAGATAAGGTCGCAGCGGCGCTATTCGAGCCGGGCAGGGAAGCCGGGCGCGCGCAGGTCGGTGCCGAGAAGGTCTTCCAGCAGCTTCGCGATCATCGGCGACTGCGCATCGCCGCCAAAGGCCGCCTTCGCCGCGACATAGGTTTGCTGGGTGAGGGCGGCGAGGTCGAGCGGCACGCCGAACTCGCGGCCGAAATCCAGCGCGAAGCCCAGGTCCTTCAGCGCGAGGTCGATCGAAAAGGCGATGTCACAGGAGCCGTTGAGGATCAGCGCGCCTTCGGTCTCATGCACGAAGGAGTTGCCCGACGAGGCGGCGATCGCCTGCCACGCCTGCCCGAGGTCGAGCCCGCCGCGTTTCGCCAGCATCAGCGCCTCGGCGCAGGCCTTGAGGTGGATGAAGGCAAGCATGTTGGTGATGACCTTGATCACCGCCGCCGACCCGAGCGGCCCCATGTGGAAGACGCGGTTGCCCATCGCTGCCATCGCCGGGCGGTGAAGCTCAACCAGGTCCGCGTCGCCCCCCGGAAGCATGGTGATCTCGCCCTTCGCGGCCAGATGCACGCCGCCGGTCACCGGAAGCTCCAGCATCCGCACCCCGGCACCGGCGGCGATCCCCGCCAGCCGCAGCACGTCGTCGCGGCCGAGCGTGGACATCTCGATCCATGTCGCGCCCGACCGCATCACTGGCAGGATTGCGGCCAGCACGCTTTCGGACGCGGCGGGCGACGGCAGGCAGGTGATGACGTGATCCGCCTTTCCCGCAAGCTCCGCCGCGCTATCGGCCCAGCGCGCGCCCCGGGCGAGGAGCGGCCCGGCCGCGGCGCGGTCCAGGTCATGCACCGTCAGGCCGAAGCCCGCCCCGAGCAAGCGGCCCGCGCAGCTCGCACCGAGGTTGCCAAGCCCGATGTAGCCGTAGTGCATCCTCATGCTCCCCAGCCGACGATGCCCTTGACCTCGCAGAAGTCGTGGATGCCCCAGTCGGCATATTCGCGCCCGTTGCCGGACTGCTTGTAGCCGCCGAAGGGCGCGAACGTGTCCCAGGCCGGGTAGTTCAGGTTCACCGTGCCCGCCCGCAGGCGCCGGGCGACCGGATGAGCCTCCTCCACCGGCCCGGCGATATAGGCGGCGAGCCCATAGGGCGTGTCGTTCGCCATCTCCACAGCATGGTCGAGGCTGTCATAGGGCAGGATCGCCAGGACCGGGCCGAAGATTTCCTCGCGCGCAACGGTCATGTCGTTGGTGACGTTGCCGAAGATCGTCGGCCGGACGAACCAGCCGCGATTGAGACCGGCCGGGCGGCCGGTGCCGCCGCAGACCAGCGTCGCGCCCTCGTCGATACCGGCCTGGATCAGCCGCTGCACCTTGTCGAACTGGAGCTTGGAGACAAGCGGTCCCATCGTCGTCGCGCTGTCTCGCGGGTCGCCCACCACCACCGCGTCGGCGGCCTGCCTCGCGTAGCCGAGCGCCCTGTCATGCGCCGCCCGCGGCACGAACATCCGCGTCGGCGCGTCGCAACTCTGCCCGGTGTTGCCGAAGCAGCCCTCGACACCGCCCCTCACCGCAGCCTCCAGATCGGCCGAAGGCAGGATGATGTTCGGCGACTTGCCGCCCAGTTCCTGCGCCACGCGCTTGACCGTCGGCGCCGCCGCCGCCGCCACCGCCGTGCCTGCCCGGGTGGAGCCGGTGAACGACACCATGTCGACCTCGGGATGCGCGCTCATCCGCGCGCCGACCTCGGGTCCGGTGCCATTGACCAGGTTGAAGACCCCCTTCGGCACGCCCGCCTCGTGGCAGACCTCGGCAAAGAGAACCCCGGACAGCGGCGCGATCTCCGACGGCTTCAGCACCATCGTGCAGCCCGCGACCAGTGCCGGCGCCACCTTGCAGGCGATCTGGTTCATCGGCCAGTTCCAGGGCGTGATCAGGGCGCAGACGCCGATGCCTTCCAGGACGATGCGGGTGGTGCCGCGCATGGATTCCCACTGCATCTTCTCCGCCGCCCTGATGGTGCTTTCGATATGCACCTGGCCGGCCCAGGCCTGCGCCTCGCGCGCCCAGGTGATCGGGGCGCCCATTTCCAGCGACATCGCCTGGGCGAAGTCCTCGTAGCGGCTGTTGTAGACGTCGAGAATGCGCTTCACCAGCGCGATGCGCTCGGCCACCGGCACCACCGTCCAGGCACCGAAGGCGGCGCGGGCGGCAAGGATCGCGCGGTCGGCATCCGCCGCATTGCCGAGCGCGAGCTCGGCGACGATCTCTTCGGTTGCGGGATTCTCCACCCCGAGCCGCGCGGAGGAGAGCGGATCGACCCACTCGCCGTCGATGTAGAACTGCTGCATGTGTCTGGGGATCATGATACTCACCTGAAGTAGATATTGTAGTCGCGCCGGATCGCCGCGTCGATCTGCGGGTCGATCTGCATCTGGGCCTTCTCGAGGATCTCGTTCTTGCGCTGGATCGCGCGGTCAAGCAACAGCGGCCGGTCGGCCTCCACCCATTCCTTCGGACTCATCCGGTTGCCGAGCGTCGGATAGACATATTCGGTCTGCATCAGCCTGAGCGTCTGGCCAGAGCCGAGGTAGTGGCCGGGCCCGCCGAGGCAGACCTCCTTCATCGCCTCGATCGAGGTCGAATCCTCGGTCACGTCGATGCCGCGCACGCAGCGCAGCACCTGGCCGAGGATGTCGTCGCCAAGGACCAGGCTTTCCAGGCAGAAGCCCAGAAGCGAGGCGTGCATCCCCACCGCCTCGTAGACCAGGTTGAGCCCGGAAAGCCCCGCCAGCACGTTGGTGATCCCCTGTTCCCAGCCCGCCTGCATGTCCGGCAGCTTGGAATCGGTGATGCCGGCCGCAGCGCCCCCGGGCAGGTTGTAGAACCGGTGCATCTGCGCGCAGCCCGCGGTCAGCAGCGCCTGTTCGGCCGACCCGCCCGACATCGCGCCGGTGCGCAGGTCGGAGACGAAGGGCCAGGTGCCGAAGATCGCCGGGTGGCCCGGCGACATGGCATTGACGTAGACGACGCCCGCAAGGCACTCCGCCATCGCCTGAACGATCGTCAGCGCGATCGGTGCCGGCGAGGTCGCGCCGGCCTGCCCGGCGGAAAGCAGCAGGACCGGCATGCCGCCCCGCACGCAATGCTCCATCGTGATGCAGCTTTCCTCGGCGAACTTCATCGGCGGCACGACGAAGCAGTTGGAGTTCGAGACGAAGGGCCGCGCGCGCCACGCCGCCTCGCCGCCGGCGATGCGGTGGATCATGTCGAAGCAGGGCGCGACATGGGCGGGGTCGCTGAACGAGGTGCCGACATGCTTGGTCGTGCCGGCACAGCAGGCGTAGAGCGTGTTGAGGTCCATCTCCAGGTTGTCGGTCACGTCGCGGCAGACCATCGCGCGCTGGAAGAAGTGGACGTTGTCGAGGTTGTGGGTGATCCGGGCCGCGTCGACAAGGTCCTGCGCGGTCGAGTCGCGGTAGGTGTTGGTCTCGAGATCGACGACATGCACCGCCGCGCCGGCCGTACCGAAATGGACGTTGCTGCCGGTCAGGTGCAGGTCGTGCTTCGGGTCGCGGCCAAAGAGCGTGATGTCGCGCGCGGCGACGGCTAGCATGTCCTCCACCAGCGCACGCGGAAAGCGGATGCGGCCGTCACCGCCCTGCACCGCGCCGGCGCCGGTCAGGATCTCCACCCCCGACTTCGGCGCCTGGCTGAGGCCGATCACCTCCAGCGCCTCGAGCGCGGCGGCGTGGATGCGCGCGATGCCGGCCTCGGTCAAGGGCCGGTATTGCCCGCCGGGAAGTCCCGCCCGGATCGGCCTCAGCGCCTCGTCGAGCGGCGCCGCACGCGCCGCGCGGCGTGCCTCCCGACCGCCGGCCCGGCGCGGCGCACAGTTCAGCGCTTCCTCGGACATCCTTCCACTCCCCAAATCCTGTTCCTCACCCGTTTCCAAATATCCTCGGGGGGTG
>JAUQYB010000079.1 GCA_030837825.1 Albidovulum sp. | reverse complement strand
CGCACGCGTCTCGAGCCGAGCCAGCTTGCGTTCGGCATCAGGCTTCGCTTCGCCCGGTCGATCTCGACCAGCCTGAGAGTCTCTTGGGGCCTCTACTTCCAGGCAGTATGGGGAGACCGGCCCCTCTCCGAGCACGCTTCGGCGGCGTACGCCCTCGCGGCCGCGTATGCGACGGAGGAGAGCGCGCACCGCGCCCTGGTGAGCGCCGCAGCGCTTCCCTTCGTGACCAACGTGATCGAACGCAAGCCGGTGGCATGGCCCCTCCCTGAGCTCAGCAGCTTCGATCAGCGTAACCGTTCAGGCCCCCGCGAAACCTGGATCATCTCGAACACTTAGAAATCGACGATCGACAGGGGGATCGCGGCGTGATCTGGTGGCGTCGTGGACGGCGTCTCGGAGGTCGAGCAGCTGAGGGCGGCGCTGGCCGCGCGCGAGGCCGACCTCGCTGCGCGTGACGCCGACCTCGCTGCGCGTGACGCCGAGCTCACGGCCGAGCGGACCCGTCGGTCCGAGCTCGAGGCGCAGGTGGCGAAGCTGACCGAGGCGGTCGGCAAGCTGCAAGAGCTGCTGGGACGCAACTCAGGCAACTCGAACAAGCCGCCGTCGAGCGACCCGCCGGGCGCGAAGCTGCCGAAGAAGAAGCCCAAGGGCGGACGCCGCGGCGGGCAGAAGGGCCACCGTGGTACGCACCGGCTCTTGGTGCCGACGGAGCAGGTCCACGCCTTCGTCGAGCTCTTTCCGCGCGAGTGCAAGAGCTGCTGGGAGCCGCTGCCCGAGACGCCCGACCCGTTCGCGAGGCGCTATCAGTACACCGAGCTCAAGCCGCTGGCGGCCTACGTCACGGAGTACCGGCGCCACGCCGTGGTCTGCCCGTGTTGCCGCTACAAGACGCGGGCAACGTACGACCCGGCGGTCCTCCCGCGCTTCGCGTTCGGGCCGCGACTGATGACGGTCGCCGCCATGCTGACCGGCATCTACCACCTGAGCCGGCGCGAGACGGTGCGCCTACTCTGGGAGCTGCTCGGCGTGCGCATGTCGCTCGGCGCGCTGAGCGCGATCGAAGCGCGCGTGAGCCAGTCGGTCGAGCCCGCGGTCGACGAGGTGCTGGAGGAGGCGCGCAAGTCGACCGTCAAACATGCCGATGGCACGAGCTGGCTGCGCGCGGGAGCGATGTTGTCGCTGTGGGTGCTCTGCACCGCCGCGGTCACGGTGTTCAAGGTGCTCGACAACGGCCAGACGGGCACGCTGCGAGCCGACCTGTTCGGTCGCGTGCACGGCATCCTGGTGAGCGACCGGGCGACGGCGCTCAAGTTCTGGGTGATGAAGCGGCGTCAGATTTGCTGGGCACACCTGGCGCGCAAGTTTGTTTCCTTCTCGGAGCGTGACGGTCCAGCGGGCAAGATCGGCAAGGAGCTGCTCGAGTACACGAGCCTGCTCTTCGACTACTGGTCCCGGTTCCGCCAGGGCCGCTTGCGTCGCGAGACTTTCGTCGCGCGCATGGCACCGGTCCGTCTTCAGGTCGAGGCGCTGCTCGAGCGCGCCGTGGCCGCGAAGCTGCCGACTCTGTCGGGCTCCTGCGAGGACATCCTCGAGCATCGCGAGGCCCTGTGGACCTTCGTCGAGCGCCAGGGCGTCGAGCCGACGAACAACCACGCCGAGCGCGAGCTTCGCGGCTTCGTGATTTGGCGCCGACGCTCGTTCGGCAGCCAGAGCGAGCGCGGAGACCGCTTCGCCGAGCGGCTCATGACCCTCGCGCACACGGCGCGCAAGCGCGGGCGTGACGTGCTCGCCTTCCTCACCGCATGCTGCGTCTCGCGGTCCGCGGGCACGACGGTGCCCTCGCTGCTCGCCGCTGCCTGAGCGCGACTACTCGCCCATCGGGAAGTAGCGCGTCGAGTGCCGCTGACCCACGCTGCGCACCCGGCCGCTGCGGCGCAGCAGCGTCGCCGGACGATTCAGCTCCCGAGGCGTCGAGCCCATTGCTTGCGCGAGCACCGTCATGGTCTCGCCGGGATGCGCGCACACCGCCTCGTAGAGCCGCTCCTGCAGCTCCGCCATTTCCTCACGCGCCCGTCGCCGCGACGGGGATCGGCGCGACGGGCTCTTGCCCCCACGCTGCGTCGGTGAGGTCGGTCGCGTCGCGCGGCGGAACCCCTCGCGAACAGCTGCCGAGGCCGCCGCCTCCATGACGGCGAGGTGCTCGCGCACCAGCCGCTCCACCGCGCTCTCGATCTTCTGCTCCAGGGACTCGGTTGAGGTCGTCATGCCCACCGAGTCGCACGCGCCGATCACGCGCTCAACCCAGGGTCTGAACGGTTACCGGCAATCGTCCTTCAGTCATCGCCCGCGATCACACCGCGCTCGTCCTGTCTCTTGAGAACAGGGGATCCCTGTGAAGGAACAGGGGGCCCAGCCGGTGTCCGCGAGCTCGGCTGAAGCGCGCGGGACGCGACCGGCGCTTCGGCGCGTGCAAGTGCTCGCGTGGCGGTCACTCGGAGCCGGCGGCCTCGGGCGGGGCCTCGGGCGGGGCGGCGGTCGGCGCGCCGCTCGTGCTCACGGTCGCGGTCGGCGGCCACAAGGGGGGATGCACATGTCGCTCACAAAGAAACTTGCGGCAGAGCTGATCGGGACGTTCTGGTTGGTGCTGGGCGGCTGCGGGAGCGCGGTGATCTCGGCGGCCTTTCCGGAGGTCGGCATCGGGCTCGTGGGCGTCTCGCTCGCGTTCGGCCTGA
>JAUQYB010000078.1 GCA_030837825.1 Albidovulum sp. | reverse complement strand
GACGGCCTGGGTGATCTCGATGATCAGCGCCACGCTGACACTTGGCACCGTGTTCGTCTGGAGCGAGATCGCATCGTTCATGTTCTTCTTCTTCGCCGCCGGCCTGTGGATGATGGATGCCGAAGTGGAAGCGGGCGATGCATCCCTGCCGGAAGCCGGACCGGAACGGCCGCGGGGGCCGCAATACACGCGCTTCGGGCCCTCGCGGCAGCGGCCGCTCGCGCAGGGCGCGATACCGCGGGCGCACGGACGGGCAAGCGGGCCGGCACACGGGCGGTTGTGAGTGGCGGGCGAACAGGAATGAGCGTCAGATCGGATTTCATCTCCAAACGGTCGGTGCCGCTCGACTGCATCCGGGCGACGGCGATCGTCATGGTCGTGGTCTTCCACGTCGCGACCCGCTACCCCGACGCGGTGCTCGATCCTGTCGCCGCGCTCTTTCGCAAGTATGGCACGCTCGGCGTCGACATCTTCTTTCCGCTCAGCGGCTACCTCATCACCTCGTTCCTGATCCGGCACGTCAATGCAGGGTCGATCCGCACCTTCTTCCTCAGGCGGTTCTTCCGGATCGTGCCGCTCTACATGGTCGCGGTGACGGTCTATTTCGTCGCCATGCGGGTCCTGGACCAGGAGCCGGCGATCATCGACCGGATCTGGATTCCCTACACGTTCCTCACCGGCTGGTTCATCTTCTTCGACGGGGTCGAAAGCGTGCCCTACACGATCACCTGGTCGCTGTCGGTCGAGGAATTCTCCTACATCCTGATCGGCCTTGCCGCACTTCTGGCCCGGCGGTCGCTGCTGGCGTTCCTGATCGGCCTCAGCCTCCTGTCGCTCGGCCTGCGGTTCCACTTCAACCTCACGGGCCACGAAGGCATCTATCACTTCCCGCTGACGCGGCTCGATTCCATCGGCATGGGCGGGATTCTCGCCTGGTGCATGGGGCGCGGCATCAGCATGTTCTGGCCCCTCGTGCTGGCGACGCTCGGCAGCATCGCCGCCCGCAGCCTCGGCGGAGCCTTCGCGCCGACCTTCCTCTACACGCTCGTGACCTGCCTCGCGCTTCTGGCGATCACGGTGTCGGAGACCTGGCTTGCCGGATACCGCGGCCTGCTGGCAACCGCCTATGCGCGGGTGGGCTTCTATTCCTACTTCATCTATCTTTTCCATTTCATGGTGCTCGAGGCGCAGTTGATGGTCGAGCGCAGGCTCGGACTCGAAGGCCTTCCGTTCTGGCTCAACGCCGCTCTCTGCCTCGCGCTCTCGGTTGCCGCGGCCGTCGTGTCGTTCCGGTATTTCGAGGGTCCGATGCTGCAGTTCGGGCGCCGCCTTGAACGCCGCGCGGCGCCGGTCGCCGGCCCGGCGGTGACGGGGGCGTCGCATGACTGAGACGTTGGACGGTTGCCTACGGACGGTGGTGATGTGATGGCGAGTAACGCTGCAGGGGCTCGGAAGCGGCAGGCTGGCGGCGAAAGGCAGCCGCAGGCACTACCCCGGCCGGGGGTGTTGCCTCAGACCCTCGCGCGAGGGGCGATTCCGTCCCTGGACGGAATCCGGGCGGTATCGGTGGCCATCGTGTTCTTCGCCCATGCGGGCCTCTCCGATGCGATCGCGGGCGGGTTCGGGGTGACGATCTTCTTCTTCCTGTCCGGCTTTCTCATCACCACGCTCTTCATCCGCGAATGGCGCGACACCGGCCGCATCCACATTGGCAAGTTCTATGTGCGCCGCTTCCTCCGGCTGTCGCCGCCGCTCTTCTTCACGCTCGGGCTTGGTTACCTGCTCGTCTGGCTCGGCTTCGCCGATGGGGAATTCGACACGCTCGCCGTCCTCAGCCAGTTCTTCTATTTCCACAATTACTACCTTGCCGCCTACCCGGACGCCGGATCGGTCGTGGTCGGGCTGCAACCGCTCTGGTCGCTGTCGGTCGAGGAGCATTTCTACCTGCTCTTCCCGCTGATCTTCCTGCTGTTCACCCGCGGAAAGGTCGGGGTGGTGCACATCCTCGCGCTGCTCGTGGCCATCGTGGCCTGGCGCTATGTCCGCTGGCAGGTCCTTCTCGACACCGAGTGGACGATCTACATCTCGACCGACACCCGCTTCGACTCGATCCTGTTCGGCTGCCTTCTGGCGCTTCTCGAACGCGACGGGGCGGCCGGGCGCATCCTGCCCGCGGACAACCGGCGGATGACCGTCGTGCTGTGTGGCGCGCTTCTCGTTCTTGCCCTGAGCATCCTCGCGCGGGATCTGACCTTCCGGTCAACCCTGCGCTACACGGTGCAGGGGGCGGCGCTGATGGTGGTGTTCCACTATGCGGTCACACGGCCCGATTACTGGCTGTTCCGGCCGCTGAATCTCGGCTGGGTGAAGACGATCGGGCTCTACTCCTATTCGATCTACCTCGCGCATTACGTGATCATCCGCATCCTGCAGAAGCACGGCTGGTTCGAGGGGGATGCGGCCCTGTTCATCGCGGCGGCGGCGATCATCTCCATCGGCTATGCCGCCTTCCTGTGGCATGTCATCGAGGCGATACCGCGCCGGCTGAGGCATCGCTTCGCCTGAGCGCGGGGTGATGACCCACCCGGGACGCCTTCACCCCCGGCCGGGCCTGCGGCCGGTCTTCATCCGCGTGAAGCTCATCGAGATATGCGCCCGCTGGATCAGCGCGGCCGCGTGCAGGTCGCCGGTGGCGAGCGCGGCCTCGACCTCCTCGATCTCGCGCAGGAACATCTCCGTCTCCTCGGCGAGATCGACGCGCGAGGCAAAGACCGATTTCAGCCAGATCCGCGCCGTCCGGATGTAGAGCCTTTCGGCGAACTCGCGCAGCGCCTCGTTGGCGGTCAGCGAAAGCCTCGCGAGGAACACCTCCATGTTGAGCTGGGCGAAGGCGCGCGGGTCGGGGGCCGTGACGAGCGTGCGGGCGCGGTCGGCGGCGCGGGCGAGCCGGGCCAAGATCTCGGGTGACGGCGGCACCGGCGAAAGCCGCCCGACCATCTCGGCAAGCTCGAGCCGAAGCTGGTAGGTCTGCGCCAGTTCCTCGATGTCGACGTCGGTGACGAAGGTGCCCACCCCGTGCACCGACTGCACCAGCCCCTCGGATTCGAGCCGCGCGAGAACCCGGCGCAGCGGCGTGCGGCTCACCCCGTATTCGGCCGCCAGCTTCTCCTCGGAAAGCCGTGTGCCGGGGGCGTAGTCGAGCAGGCAGATGCGGTCGCGCAGATCGGCATGCAGCCGGTCGAAGCGGTCGCGCGCCGTCAGCAGGGAATCCGGCATATCAAGGGTCATCCGATCTCCCTCAGGCCGATTTCCGGTTCACGAGGTAGACCCCGCAGGCCGACATGGCGAAGCCTGTAAGGGTCAGCGGCGTTACCGGCTCGCGCAGAAGCACCCAGGCGACGATCATCGCAAGCGGCGGAACAAGGTAGAGCAGCGCCGAGATCCGCGTCGCATCCCCGCGCTGGAGAAGCGCGATGTAGAGCCCGATCGAGACAAGCGAATTGGCGATCACCAGATAGGCGAGCGAGACCACGAGCGCCGGCTGCCAGTCGATCGTCATGCTCTCGCTGGCCCAGGCGGCGGGCATCAGAACGAGGAAGCCCGTGGCATACTGGATCAGCCCGCCGGTGACCGGATCGGTCTTCATCCCGTGCCATTTCTCGAACAGCGTGGCAGAGGTCATGCCGAGCAGCGCCATCACCGCGAAGACGGTTGCAGCCAGAGGCGACGGCCCCAGCGCATGGCCCGACAGGATCACGAGGACCGCGCCGAAAAAGCCGAGGATCAGGCCGCCCCAGAGGCCGCGACCGGCGCGTGTCCCGACCACGATCGGCGCGAGGGCAGCGACGACGATCGGCTGAAGCGACATGATGATCGCGGTGGTGCCCGCATTCATCCCCCGCTTCATGGCAAGATAGGCAAGGCCGAAGTAACCGCACTGGATCAGGAAGCCGGTCAGGACCACAGCGCTCCAGTGCCGCAGTCCGGAGGGCCAGCGGGTGCCCTTGCGCAAGAGGAACGGCAGGAGCACCAGCAGCGCCAGCGCATAGCGCAGCGCCAGCATGGTCAGGGGTTCGATATGGGCAAGGCCGAGCTTGGCAAAGCTGTAGCCGCCCGCCCAGAGGATCACGAAAATGAAAGGCGCCGCCCGCCAGAATGCGGCCGCGACCGGGGTTTCCTGCGCTGGGGCGGCATCGGTCATGGTCAGCCGCCGAGCCTGTCGGCCAGCCGTTCGAGCATCGTCAGGCAGTCGCGGAGCTGGTCCACCGCGATGTATTCGTCGGGCTTGTGCGCCTGCTCGATCGAGCCCGGCCCGCAGACCACGACCGACATGCCGAGCGACTGGAAGATGCCCGCCTCGGTGCCGAAGGGCACGGTGCCGGCGCCGTTCGCTCCGGTCAGCTCCGCCACGATCCGCCGCGCCTCGTTGTCGGAGGCGGGCACCAGCCCCTCGACCTCTCCCACCACCTCGGTGACGATCCCCGCTTCCGGCGCCACCCGGCGCATCGCCGGCAGCAGCGTCTCGTCGCAGTAGCGCCTGAGCGCCTCCTTGACGAAATCGGCGTCGCCGGGCTGGACCGGCCGCATCTCCCAGTCCACCCGCGCCTCGGCGGCGATGACGTTGCGGGCGTTGCCGCCGGTGAGGACACCGGTCGAAACCGTGGTCCAGGGCGGGTCGAACGGGCTGGCTGCCGGCGCGCGCGTCTTCAGCGTCTCGCCCACCTCCAGCAGGCGGGCGACGTAGCGCACCGCGTATTCCACCGCGTTGACGCCCTGGTCGGGCGCCGAGGCATGGCCCGCGAGACCGGTGAAATGGGTCGAATACTCGTAGCAGCCCTTGTGGCCCTCGATGATCCGCATCGAGGTCGGCTCGCCGATGATGGCCACCGACGGGCGCAGCCCCCTGGCCGTCAGCGCGGCGGCGAGCGACCGGGCGCCGAGGCAGCCCACCTCCTCGTCATGGGTGAAGGCGAAGTGGAGCGGGCGGGAGAGCCTCCGCCCGGCGAAGACCGGCGCCATCGCCACCGCCGCCGCGATGAACCCCTTCATGTCGCAGGTGCCGCGGCCATAGAGCCGCCCGTCGCGTTCGGTCAGCGCGAAGGGGTCCACCGTCCAGTCCTGCCCGGCCACCGGCACGACGTCGCTGTGGCCGGAAAGGACGATGCCGCCGTCGCCCTCGGGGCCGAGCGTGGCAAAGAGGTTGGCTTTCTTGCCGCTCGCATCCGCCATCACCTCGACCCGCGCGCCCGCCGCCTCCAGCCGCCCGGCGAGATGATCGATGAGCGCCCTGTTGCTGTCCTCGGAGATCGTCGGAAAGGCGACGAGATCGCGCAGAAGCGCCCTTGTGTCCTCGAGCGCGCGCAAGGTCAGTCCTTCACGAAGAGCTTGCGCTCGACGCCGCAGAGCGCCTCGGCCGGGCCGCTCTCGCGGATCAGGATCGATTCCGTCGTCTCGAGCCCCCAGCTCTCCATCCAGAGCGCGGGCATGAAGTGGAAGGTCATCCCCGGCTCCAGCACCGTCTCGTCCTCGGCCCGGATCGAGGCGGTGCGCTCGCCCCAGTCGGGCGGGTAGCTGAGGCCGATCGCATAGCCGCAGCGCCCCTCGCGGTGGATGCCGTGGCGGCGCAGCACCGCCATGAAGGCGTTGGCGATGTCGGAGGTCCGGTTGCCCGCCCGCGCCGCCTCCAGCCCCGCCTCGATCCCCTCGATCTGCGCCTTTTCGGCCTCCAGCATCTCCGCCGGCGGCCTGCCGAGGAAGACGGTGCGGCAGAGCGGCGCGTGATAGCGCCGGTAGCAGCCGGAAAGCTCGAAGAATGTCGCCTCGCCCTTGCGCATCGGGTCGCCGTTCCAGGTCAGGTGCGCCGCCGTCGCGTCCACGCCCGAAGGCGTCAGCGGCACGATCGCCGGATAGTCGCCCCAGGCCTCGCCGACCCCGGTCAGACCGGCATGGTAGATCTCGGCCACCAGCTCGTTCTTGCGCAGCCCGGGCTCGGCCTTGTCGATGGCGGTGCGGACGATCTTTTCGGAAATGCGCGCCGCGTTGCGCATGAAGGCGATTTCCTCGCCCGACTTCACCAGCCGCTGCCAGTTCACGAGCGCGGTCGCGTCCGCCAGCGTGGCGTCGGGAAGTTCGGCCCCCAGCACCGCATGGGCCTTGGCCGAATAGTAGTAGTTCTCCATCTCGACGCCGATGCGCGCCTTCGCCAGCCCGAGGTCACGCAGGATGCCGGCCAGATCCTGCATCGGGTGGCGGACGGTCGACTGGACGTAGCTGTCGGCATAGCCGTGGATCGTCGCCGGCTCCATCCAGCAGGTGCGCCCCGCGCCGATGCTGTCCATGTGGCGGCCCCACCAGTGCGGCGCGCCCTCTTGCGTCAGGATCACACCCTGATGGACATAGAAGGACCATCCGTCGTATCCGGTAAGCCAGGCCTGGTTCGAGGGATCGGTGACGAAGATCGCGTCGAGCCCCGCCGCCTGCATCGCCGCGCGGGTCCTGGCGATCCGGCGGGCGTATTCGGCGGCGGAGAATGGGGCGTTTCCGTGCGGCATCGGTGGCTCCTGCGGCGTATTTGTATACAACGCTAGACCGGAGTCTATGACTCGGCAAGGGGATTCTCGCAATATTGCCGCAGTTTTGGCTACGATCGTCTTATGAAACGACGCTCTGCTGCGTGATGTGCACAACACCGGCCGATCCTCGGTCCCTGCCTTCCCGTGCTCGCGCCGCCACACCGGGCCGTCCGGCCGTTCTCTTCGTCCGTAATTATACGCTTGCATGATTGGCTGGGCTCGGTGTTAATTCCAATGGCATTCCGCCGCAGGGAACCGCCGATGCCCGACACCGCCACCGCGCCGGAACCGGCGCCGACGGCCGAAGCGATCCGGGTCGAGGATCTGCGCAAGTCCTTCGGCAGCCTCGAGGTGCTGAAGGGCGTGTCGCTGGTGGCGCACGAGGGCGACACGGTGGCGGTGATCGGCGGCTCGGGATCGGGCAAGTCGACGATGCTGCGCTGCATCAACTTTCTCGAAACGCCGTCGTCGGGACGCATCGTCATCGGCGGCGAGGAGGTGGCGATGCGGGCGGACGGATCGCCCGCCGACCGCCGCCAGATCGAACGGCTGCGCCAGCACCTCGGCATGGTGTTCCAGCAGTTCAACCTGTGGACCCACAAGACCATCCTGGAAAACCTGACCGAGGTGCCGGTCCACGTTCTCGGCGTGCCGAAGGCCGAGGCGGTGGCGCGCGCCGAACGGCTGCTGGCGCGGGTGGGACTCGCCGACAAGGCCGGCGCCTATCCCGCCTACCTTTCCGGCGGCCAGCAGCAGCGCGCCGCCATCGCCCGCTCGCTTGCCGTGGAACCGCGCGCGATCCTCTTCGACGAGCCGACTTCGGCCCTGGACCCCGAGCTGGTGGGCGAGGTTCTGGCGGTGATCCGCGACCTTGCCGCCGAGGGCCGCACGATGATCATCGTCACCCACGAGATGAAGTTCGCCCGCGAGGTCGCGAGCCATGTCATCTACCTCTACAACGGCCAGATCGAGGAGGAGGGGCCGCCCGACCGGCTCTTCGGCGCCCCCCGGTCCGACCGGCTGAAACAGTTCCTCAAATCCGTGGGCTGACACGGAATCAACAAGACCAACCGGGAGAAGAAGATGAAGACACTTGCAATGATTGCCGCCGCGGCCATCGCCCTCGGCACCGCCGCGCTCGCCGACCCCGTCAAGGTCGGCATCGCCGCCGAACCCTATCCGCCCTTCGCCTCGCCCGATGCCTCGGGCAACTGGGTCGGCTGGGAGGTCGACATCATCAATGCCGTCTGCAAGGCGGCGGAAATGGAATGCGCGATCACGCCCGTCGCCTGGGAAGGCATCATCCCCTCGCTGACCGGCGGCCAGATCGACGCGATCATGGCCTCGATGTCGATCACCGAGGAGCGGATGAAGGTCATCGACTTCTCCGACAAGTATTACAACACACCGACGGTGGTGGTCGCGGCCAAGGGGCTCGGCATCACGCCGACGCCCGAGGGACTCGCCGGCAAGACGCTCGGCGTGCAGGTCTCGACCATCCACGAGGCCTATGCCAAGGCCCATTTCCCCGATGCCGAACTGAAAACCTATCAGACCACGGACGAGGGCTTCCAGGATCTCGCCGCCGGCCGGATCGACGCCTCGCAGGCGGATTCGATCGCCATCGACGCCTTCATGGCGACCGATGCGGGCAAGGCCTGCTGCGAGGTGGCGGGCGCGGTCGCGGACGATCCCGCGATCCTCGGGGCCGGTGTCGGTGTCGGCCTGCGCAAGGGCGACGAGGCGCTGAAGGAGAAGTTCAACGCCGGCATCAAGAAGATCCTCGAGGACGGCACCTACGACGCGATCGGCAAGAACTACTTCGCCTCGTCGATCTACGGCGGGTAAGGCGCCGCGGTGGGCTCGCTCCTCGCGTTCGTGGGGTCACCCTCCGCGGCCGAGCTTCTGGCATGGTCGCCTCCCGGCTGGGGGGCGACGCTGGTGGCGGGCCTGTGGAATTCCATCCTGATCGCGCTCGGCGCCTATGCGCTCGGCCTCGCCATCGGCATCGGCGGCGCCTTCGGCAAGGTCTATGGCGGCCCGGTGCTGCGCGACCTGCTCGAAGCCTACACGACGCTGGTGCGGGCGGTCCCGGAACTCGTGCTGATCCTGATCCTCTACTTCGCGCTGACCGATGCGGTGAACAAGATCATCGCGCTCTGGGACTACGGGCCGATCCAGCTCTCGGGGGTGGCGGCGGGGATCGGCGTCCTCGGCGTGGTGCAGGGTGCCTATTCAACCGAGGTGATCCGCGGCGCGATCCTTTCGGTGCCGCATGGC
>JAUQYB010000077.1 GCA_030837825.1 Albidovulum sp. | reverse complement strand
CGGCGCGCCCGGGCGCGCCGGCCATGCGCATGAGCATGCGCAGCCCGTAATCGGTGAAGGAGGTCAGTCGCATGGTCGCCGGCGGCTCCGCCTGAATTGGCATTTACAGTACCTATTAGGGGGGCTAGAGAGGATTGCAAGCGCGAATCCCGTTAACGCGGATGAAAGCCCCGACATGATGTCACAACCCAACTCCCCCAGGCACGGGTCCGGCGGTGCGACCTCCGGTCAGGCAGAGGCGCCGCGCGTCTCAGGCTCCTGCCGTTGCGCCTGCGCCGAGGCCCGGGCCGAAGCGGACGCCGCTGCCCAGGCCGGCGTCCCGACAGGCACCGCGGCGAAGGACGCGGCCGGGAAAACGGCCGCCGTCATCCCGACCCTCCGCTGATGAAAGGTCCCGCCCATGACACATCTCGTCCCGACTGAAGACGCGGCCCAGCTCACGCTCTACATCGAAGAGCGCTACCACGCCCGCCACCGCGAGCAGTTGCCGCGGCTGGCCAGCATGGCCGAGAAGGTGGAGAACGTGCATTTCGGCGCCGAGAGCGTGCCCGAGGGGCTTGCCGAACTGTTGCGGCGGCTGATCGGCGAGCTGGAGGTGCACATGAAGAAGGAGGAACTGATCCTCTTTCCGGCGATCCGCAAAGGCGGCATGCCCGGGCTGGAGCACCCGATCGCGCGGATGCGCGCCGACCATGACGACCACGGCACCGATGTCACCGAAATCCGCCGCGTGACCGGCGGGCTGGCGCTGCCCGATGGCGCCTGCGGCACCTGGACCGCGCTCTATGCCGGGCTCGCGGAATTCATCGGCGACCTCGAGGAGCACGTCAGGCTGGAGAACGACGTGCTTTTCCCGCAGTTCGAGCCGGGGGCCAGCGGGCATGGCTGAGCGGCATTTCCCGCGTGCCAAAAAGGCCCGCGCCGACCGCCGCCGGGCCTCTGCCCGTTCGGTCAGGACGCCCGACATTCTCGGCGACGGTGAGGGGTGACCGGCGCGGCTGGCATAAGCACCGCGCGGCTCTATGACGGCGCGGACACCGGCCTGGCGGCGCGGCTTCTGGTCGACCGGCTCTGGCCGCGCGGCATCCGCAAGGAGGCGCTGGCGCTCGACGAGTGGATCCCCGAGGTGGCGCCGAGCCACGAGTTGCGCCGCTGGTTCCACCATGAAAGCGCGAAATGGGAGGCGTTCGAGGCCCGCTATCGCGCGGAGCTTGACGCCGCCCCCAAGGCGGTGGAGCGCTGCCTTGCCTGGTGCCGGAAGGGGCCGGTGGTGCTGCTTTACGGGGCGAAGGATCGCGACCACAATCAGGCCGTGGTGCTGGCCGGCCACCTGGAGGCGGCGCTGGCGGCAGAGGCGAAAGGAGGCAGGCCATGACTGCTGAGGAGGAGGGGGGCCGCTATGCCTCGCCCCCCTGCATGGCCGGCGAGGTGGCGCCCGACTATTTCGACCCGCTGGCGGTGGACCCGGCCCAGGCCCGCGATGTCGCCCGCTGGCGCCGGGCGGAACGCGAGCGGCTGAGGGCCGAGCGGCTGGCGATCAGCGTCGAGGCGCGGGCGACGGTGGGCCGGGCGCTGGCCGGGCATCTGCGCGCGCTTCTCGATGAAAGATTCGGCGGCGCCGGGGGCCGCGTGTTCTCCGGCTACTGGCCGATCAAGGGAGAGTTCGACCTCAGGCCGGTGATGGCCGAGCTGCACGGAGCCGGGGTCATCGTCGCGCTGCCGGTGGTCGAGGTGAAGGCGGCGCCGCTGGTCTTCCGCCGCTGGACGCCGGAGACGAAGATGGTGCGGGGCGACTGGAACATCCCGATCCCGCCGCCCGAAGCCGAGCGGCTGCATCCCGACATCGCGCTGGCGCCGTTCCTCGGCTGGACCGAGGGCGCCTACCGGCTGGGCTACGGCGGAGGCTATTTCGACCGCACCCTTGCGGCGCTTTTGCCGCGCCCCTTCACCATCGGAATCGGGTTGCAATCGGCGCGGCTGGGGACGATCTACCCGCAACCGCACGACATCGCGCTCGACCTCATCCTGACCGAGGCCGGCGTGCAGGCCGAGAAGGAGCCCCGCCCATGACCGCCCGGACCGACACGCCGCGCTTCCCCTCGCTTCCGGGGTCGCGGGCCGTGGCGCGGCTTTCCGCCGCGCTTGTCCAGCCGCTGCTCGGCCGGGTGGTCCGGCGCATCGCGGCAAGCCACCCCTCGCTCTTCGCCCGGCTCGGGCCGCACCAGACCACCGATTTCGTGATCGACGCGGTGGAACTGCCCTTCGCGCTGCATCTGCGCCCCGATCCCAAGGCGCTGGTCCTGCGCGCGGTGCCGCGCGACGCGCTGCCGCCCGCGGGGGCGACGATCCGCGGCCGGTTCATGCTGCTTCTGGAACTTCTCGATTCCGAGGAGGACGGCGATTCCGCCTTCTTCTCGCGCGATCTCGCCATAACCGGCGACACCGAGGCGGTGGTGCGGCTGAGGAACGCGCTGGACGATGTCGACGGGTCGATCGCCGAGGAGACGGCGGCCATGTTCGGCCCGCCGGGGCGGGCGATCCTCGCGCAGTTGCGCCGGCGCTATGCCGCCGGCACCAGCCCAGGGGAGACGACATGAGCCTTGCCGAACTGATCTGCCCGGCCGGAACCCCGGCGGCGCTTCGCACCGCGGTCGATGCCGGGGCCGATGCCGTCTATTGCGGCTTTCAGGACGCCACCAACGCGCGCAACTTCCCCGGGCTGAACTTCACCCCCGAGGAACTGGCCGAGGCGGTGGCCTATGCCCATGCCCGGGGCACCAAGGTGCTGCTGGCGCTCAACACCTATCCGCCGGCGGGCAAGGTCGACCTCTGGCGCCATGCCGCCGACACCGGCGCGCGGATCGGCGTGGATGCCTTCATCGTCGCCGACATGGGGGTGGCCGACTACATCATGCGCACCCACCCCGGCATCCGGCTGCATCTCTCGGTGCAGGCGGCGGCCTCCAGCCCCGAGGCGATCCGCTATTACTGCGAGCATTTCGGGGTCAAGCGGGTGGTGCTGCCGCGGATCCTGACGATCCCCGAGATCCGCCAGATCCGCAAGGAAATCCCCTGCGAGATCGAGACCTTCATCTTCGGCAACCACGGGCTGATGGTCGAGGGGCGGTGCAGCCTGACCAACTACCTCACCGGCCAGTCCACCAACATGGACGGCGTCTGTTCGCCCGCCTCCGATGTCGAATACGTCCGCGATGCCGACGGAACGATGTCGTCGACGCTCGCGGGCTTCACCATCGACCGCTTCGGGCCTGGCGAGATGGCGGGCTATCCCACCATCTGCAAGGGGCGCTACACCGCGCCGCACCGGCCCGAGGGCTACTATGCCTTCGAGGAGCCGATCAGCCTCAACCTCTCGCGGCTCCTGCCGGACCTGATCGACGCGGGCGTCCATGCCTTCAAGATCGAGGGGCGGCAGCGGTCGAAATCCTACGTCCGCAGCGTCGTCTCGGCCTTCCGCAAGGCGGTGGACGACATCCGCGCCGGGCGCGAGGCGAACATCGCGGACCTCGTTGCGTTGACCGAAGGGCAGAAGCAGACGCAGGGCGCCTTCGAGACCAAGAAATGGCGGTAGCAGACATGAGGAAACTCACGCTCGGGCCGGTCGCCTACCACTGGTCGGCCGAGATGCGGCGCGACTTCTACGCAAGGATCGCCGACGAGGCGCCGGTGGACGAGGTCTATCTGGGCGAGGTGATCTGTTCCAAGCGCGCGCCCTTCTTCGAGGCGGAGCTGCCGCAGGTGATGGAGCGGCTGGAGCGCGCGGGCAAGACGGTGATCCTCTCGTCGCTGGCCGAGGTGGTGCTGAAGCGCGAGCGCAAGGCCACTGCCGACCTCGCCGCGATGGAGACGCCGGAGATCGAGATCAACAACGCCTCGGGGCTTTACGCCCGGGGCCGGCGGCCGCACCGGATCGGCCCCTTCATGAACGCCTACAACGAGGCGACGATCGGCTGGATGGCGGCGCAGGGTGCCAGCCATGTCTGCCTGCCGGGCGAACTGCCGAAGGAGGCGATCGCGGTCGCGGCGAAGGCGGCGGGCGATCTCGGCCTCGGCGTCGAGGTGCAGGTCTTCGGCCGGGTCTCGCTGGCGGTTTCGGCGCGCTGCTATCACGCGCGGGCCCACGGGCGGACCAAGGACAACTGCCTCTTCGTCTGCGAGGACGACCCCGACGGGATGCCGCTGAAGACCCGGGACGACCGGCCGATCCTCAGGGTGAACGGCATCCAGACCCAGTCGGAAAGCTACCTGAACCTGCTGCCGGAGATTCCCGCGCTGGCCGGGATGGGGGTGACCCACCTGCGGCTGATGCCGCAGGCGGTGGACATGGTGGCGGTGGCGCGGGCGGTGCGCGACGTGCTCGACGGGGCCGCATCCCCGGCCGAGGCCGAGGCGAGGCTCGGCCTGCTCTGTGCCGGCACATCCTTCAGCGACGGCTTCTACCACGGCACCGCAGGCTACCGCCGTGTCGCCCTGGCTGCCGCGGGATGAAGGGAAAGAGGGAAGAGACGATGACCGCGACGACCGCCGAACGGATGCGTGCCTGGACGGGACCGGCGATCCTGACCTTCGGCTTCCGCCCCTTCTTCTTCGGCTCCGCCGTCTGGGCGGCGCTGGCGATGGTGCTCTGGGTGCCGATGCTTTCGGGGCATCTGGACCTTCCCACCGTCTTCGACCCGGTGTCCTGGCACGCACATGAATTCCTCTACGGCTACCTCGGCGCGGTGATCGCCGGGTTCCTGATGACCGCCGTGCCGAACTGGACCGGGCGGCTGCCGATCGTCGGCTGGCGGCTCGGGGCGCTGGCGCTGCTGTGGCTGGCGGGGCGCCTGGGCATCCTCGTTTCGGAGGGCCTGCCGGCGCTGGCGGTGGCTGCGCTCGACCTCGCCTTCCCTGTCGCCTTCGCCTTCGCCATCGGGCGCGAGATCGTCGCGGGGCGCAACTGGCGCAACCTGATCGTGCTGGTGATGCTTTCGGTCTTCGCGCTCGGCAATGCGGTGTTCCACTGGGAGGCGGCCCACGGCACCTATGCGGCGGAGGGCTACGGGCTCAGGATCGGGCTCGGCGCCGGGATCATGATGATCGGGGTGATCGGCGGGCGGATCGTGCCCTCGTTCACGCGCAACTGGCTGGTGAAGCGCGGGCCGGGGCGGCTTCCGGTGCCGCCGATGCAGCGCTTCGACAAGGCCGCGCTGGCCTGGCTTGCCGCGACGCTTCTCCTCTGGGTGGCGCTGCCGGAGGCCCGCGTCACCGGCGCGGCGCTCATCGTCGCGGGCGGGCTGCACCTTGTCCGGCTGTCGCGCTGGGCGGGCGAGCGGACGCTGGCCGAGCCGCTCGTCACCGTGCTGCACGTCGGCTATGGCTTCGTGCCCCTGGGCGCGCTCGCGCTCGGCGCGGCGCTTCTTGCGCCCGAGGCGTTCGACCGGCTCGGCGCCCAGCACCTGTGGATGGGGGGCGCGATCGGGCTGATGACGCTGGCGGTGATGACCCGCGCCACGCTCGGCCATACCGGGCAGGCGCTGAGGGCGGGCCCCGGAACCGTTGCGATCTACGGCCTTCTGGTGGCCGCCGTGCTGGCGCGGGTGGCGGCCGGGCTCTGGCCCGACCTGGCGCCGAGGCTCTACGAGGTCTCGGGCCTCGCCTGGATCGCGGCCTTCGGGTCTTTCGCTGTCATCTACGGCAGGCTCCTGCTGCGGCTGCCGCCGGCCAAGCGGCTCTGACCGCCGGCACCGGTCACGGGGGTCAGGTCGAGCGGTCGTCGATCAGGGGGTTCGGCTTGGCGAACCGTTCCAGATCGGCCTGGTCGCCGATCGCTATGCGCCCGCCGTCGGTCGCGACACCATAGGCCTGAAGGCTCTTGAACGCGCGGCTGAGGTTTTCCGGCGTCATGCCCAGAAGCGAGGCGAGGCGGCGCTTGTCGAAGGGCAGGTCGAAGGCCGGCGCCGCCCCGGCGCGGCGCTGTTCGCGCAAGAGGTAGTTGGCGAGCCGTTCGAGCGAGGAGCGGAGCTTCAGATCCTTGGTGTTCTTGACGACGGAGCGGTAGCTCTGCGCGAGGTCGGCGACGATGGCGCGGGCAAAGGCGGGATCGGCATCGAAGGCCGCCCGCACGTCCTCGGACGGGATCAGCACGACGCGCGCCCGCGTCATCGTGCGTGCGGCCATCAGATAGGGCGCGTCCCGGATCGTCGCGGCAAGGATGAACGTCGTCACCGGCCGGGTCGTCGCCAGCAGGGTTTCCCGGCCGTTCCAGGTGGCGAACAGTTCGACCAGACCGTCCAGCAGGACATGCAGGAAGTCGCTCGGCTCGCCTTCCCGGATCAGGTCGACCTGCGGCGGGAAGTTCTGCACATAGGCCCCGCGCATCAGCGCATGGAAGCCTTCTTCCGCCATGTCACGGAAGAGAGGAAGCGCGCGAATCTCGGGAAAGTCGTCGGGGCGCAATGGTCTGCCTCCTTCATTGATTGATATTTATCAATCCTCGACCGGGGCCATGTCAATCTCCGGGTGGCGTCATGTCGCATGCTGGCTTGATGTCGGTTCTGCCGGAACCCCAAGAATTTCCTCAACACATTTATTTTATTCGCCGATTTTGCATTTCTGATCTGGATCAAGTTTTCCCGGGCTCGCCCCCGGACAGAGGTGGCGCCAATCTGTCCGTGCCGTTGCACGGGCGTGGATTGTTGGAGGGAATGCTATGCGTGCCGCAGGCAGCGTCTCGAGCGCCGAACAGAACAGGGCGCTGGGGCTCAGCACCGTCGCCTTCACCGCGTGCTTCGCGGTGTGGACGATCTTCTCGATCATCGGTGTCGAGATCAAGAAAGAGCTTGGGCTGAACGAATTCGAGTTCGGCCTTCTCGTCGCGACGCCGATCCTGACCGGGTCGCTGACGCGGCTCTTCCTCGGCGTCTGGACCGAGAAATGGGGCGGACGGATCGTCTTCTCGCTCCAGATGATCCTCACCGGCATCGCGACCTGGCTGCTGACCTGGGCGCATACCTATCCGATGTATCTCCTCGCGGCGCTCGGCATCGGCCTTGCCGGCGGGTCGTTCATCATCGGCGTGGCCTATGTCTCGCGCTGGTATCCGGCGGGCAAACAGGGCACCGCGCTCGGCATCTTCGGGGCCGGCAACGTCGGCGCGGCGGTGACGAAGTTCATCGCCCCCTTCGTCATGGTGGCCTACGGCTGGCACGGCGTCGCCCATGTCTGGGCCGCGGGCATCGTGCTCATGGGGATCGCGTTCTACCTCTTCGCCGAGGACGACCCCGAGCTGGTGGACCGCCGCGCCAAGGGCATCCGCTCGCCCTCGCTCGCCGAACAGTTCGCGCCCCTGAAGAAACTCCAGGTCTGGCGCTTCTCGCTCTACTATTTCTTCGTCTTCGGCGCCTTCGTGGCGCTGGCGCTGTGGCTGCCGCACTACCTAATCGACGTCTACGGCGTCGACGTGAAGACCGCGGGCATGTCGGCGGCGGCCTTCTCGCTTTCGGCCTCGGTGTTCCGCGCCTATGGCGGGCATCTGTCGGACCGGTTCGGCGCGCGGGCAGTGATGTACTGGAGCCTCGGCTTCTCGACGATCCTCTTGTTCATGCTGTCCTATCCGCCGACCACCTACCAGATCGTGACCAAGAACGGCCCGATCTCGTTCGAGACGGAGATGGGGCTCTGGCCCTTCGTCATCACCGCCTTCGCGCTCGGCTTCTTCATGTCGCTCGGCAAGGCGGCGGTCTACAAGCACATCCCGGTCTACTACCCCGAGCATGTCGGCGCGGTCGGCGGGCTTGTCGGCATGATCGGCGGGCTTGGCGGGTTCATCCTGCCGATCGTCTTCGGCGCGGCGCTCGATCTCACGGGGATCTACACCTCCTGCTTCGCCATCCTCTTCCTGCTGGTCGGCACCTCGCTGCTGTGGATGCACCTTGCGATCCGCACGATGGAGCGGGAGGCGCGGCCGGTCTCGCTCGACGCGCTGCCCGAGCTGCCCGAGATGCAGGCGATCCACACCCCGGCCGTGGCCGAGGCACTGGGCCGCAGCGCGCTGTCCGACTGGCGCCCCGAGGATGCCGAATTCTGGCGCACCACGGGCCGCAGCGTGGCACGCCGCAACCTGTGGCTTTCGATCCCGGCGCTGCTGCTTGCGTTCAGCGTGTGGATGGTGTGGTCGGTCGTGGTGGCGAAGCTCCCGTCGATCGGCTTCGACTTCACGCCGGGGCAGCTCTTCTGGCTCGCGGCGCTTCCCGGGCTTTCCGGCGCGACGCTGAGGATCTTCTACAGCTTCATGGTGCCGATCTTCGGCGGGCGGCTGTGGACGACGATCTCGACCGCGTCGCTGCTGCTGCCGGCGCTCGGCATCGGCTATGCGGTGCAGAACCCGACGACGCCCTACTTCATCTTCCTCGTCCTCGCGCTGCTGTGCGGCTTCGGCGGCGGCAACTTCGCCTCGTCGATGGCCAACATCGCCTTCTTCTTCCCGAGGGCCGAAAAGGGCAACGCGCTGGCGCTGAACGCGGGTCTCGGCAACCTCGGCGTCTCGGTGATGCAGTTCCTGGTGCCGATCGTCATCACCACCGGCGTCTTCGGCGCGATGGGCGGCGAGCCGCAGGCCCTGAGCGAGGGCGGACAGCTCTTCATGCAGAACGCGGGTTTCGTCTGGGTGCCGTTCATCCTCGCCTCGACGATCGCGGCCTGGATCGGCATGGATGACATCGCCGAAGCCAAGGCGAGCTTCGCCGAACAGGCGATCATCTTCTCGCGCTTCCACAACTGGATCATGTGCATCCTCTACACCGGCACCTTCGGCAGCTTCATAGGCTATTCCGCGGGCTTCCCGCTTCTGACCAAGCTGATGTTCCCGGATGTGAACGCGCTGCAATACGTCTTCCTCGGCCCCCTCGTCGGCGCGCTCAGCCGTGCGGGCACGGGCTGGGTCTCCGACCGCTTCGGCGGCGGGCGGGTGACGTTCTGGACCTTCGTGGGGATGATCGCGGCGGTGTTCGGGGTGATCTTCTTCCTCGGGATCAAGGAACAGCCGGGGGCGTTCTGGGGCTTCTTCGCCTCGTTCATGGCGCTGTTCTGCCTGACCGGCATCGGCAACGCCTCGACCTTCCAGATGATCCCCGCGATCATGGGGCGCGAGATCCCGCGGCTGATGCCGGGGCTCGACGCGGCGGCCTCGCGCCGCCAGGCGGAGCGTGAAAGTGCAGCGATCATCGCCTTCACGAGTGCCATCGCCGCCTACGGCGCGTTCTTCATCCCGAAGGCCTACGGCACCTCGATCGCGATGACCGGCTCGCCGGTGGGTGCGCTCTGGGGGTTCCTCGGCTTCTACGTCCTCTGCCTGGTGCTGACCTGGGTCTACTACACCAAGCGCGGCGGACTTCTGCATGACATCGAACGCGGCCGGGCGGCCAAGCTCGCCCAGCCGGCTTGACAGGAAAGGAAACGCCATGAGCCAATTGCTCGACCGTCTGAACTTCCTTCAGTCGAAGGAGCTGGAGCAGTTCTCGGGTGGCCACGGACAGGTGACGCGCGAGAGCCGGGCCTGGGAGGACACCTACCGGAACCGCTGGCGCCACGACAAGATCGTGCGCTCCACCCACGGTGTGAACTGCACCGGATCGTGCTCGTGGAAGATCTACGTGAAGTCGGGGATCGTCACCTGGGAAACCCAGCAGACCGACTATCCCCGGACCCGCGCGGGCCTGCCCAACCACGAGCCGCGCGGCTGCCAGCGGGGGGCGTCCTACAGTTGGTATCTCTACTCGGCCAACCGGGTGAAGAACCCGCTGGTGCGCGGCCGGCTGATGCGGGTCTGGCGCGAATTGCGCCAGACCCGGACGCCGATCGAGGCCTGGACGGCGATCCAGTCGGACCCCAGCCTGCGCGCCTCCTATGTCAAGATGCGCGGGAACGGCGGCTTCGTCCGCGCGAGTTGGGACGAGGTGACCGAGATCGTGGCGGCGGCCAACGCCTACACGACCAAGACCTACGGGCCCGACCGGATCTTCGGCTTCTCGCCGATCCCGGCGATGTCGATGATCTCCTATGCAGCGGGCACGCGCTACCTGTCGCTTCTGGGCGGCACCTGCATGTCGTTCTACGACTGGTATTGCGACCTGCCGCCCTCCTCGCCGCAGACCTGGGGCGAGCAGACCGACGTGCCTGAATCGGCCGACTGGTACAACGCGGGCTACCTCATCCTCTGGGGCTCGAACGTGCCGCAGACCCGGACGCCGGACGCGCATTTCTACACCGAGGCGCGCTATCGCGGCACCAAGTCGGCGGTGATCTGCCCCGACTATTCGGAGGCCGCGAAGTTCGGCGACGTCTGGCTGAACCCCAAGGCGGGCACCGATGCCGCGCTGGCGATGGCCTTCGGCCATGTCATCCTGCGCGAATTCCACCTCGACCGGCAGGCCGAGTATTTCGAGGACTACTGCCGCAAGTATTCCGACTTCCCGATGCTGGTGAAGCTCGACGAGAAGGATGGCCGCCTCATCCCCGGCCGCTTCCTGCGCGCCGACGACCTCGACGGAAAGCTTGGCGAGAAGACCAACCCCGAATGGAAGACCGTCGCCTGGGACGAGGTCAGCAAGGGGCTGGTCGCGCCCAACGGCTCGATCGGATACCGCTGGGGCGAACATGGCGAATGGAACCTCGAGGAGAAGGCGGCGGGGGCGCAGACCCGGCTGAAGATGTCCTTCATCCTCGAGGGCGACCACGACACGGTCGCCGGCGTCGACATGCCCTATTTCGGCGGCGCCGCCACCCCGGCCTTCGCCACCCGTCAGGCCCATCCCGAGGTGATGACGCGCAACATTCCGGTGAAGACCGTCCGGACCGCGACCGGCGAGGTCAAGGTCGCCACCGTCTTCGACCTCTTCTGCGCCAACTCCGGACTCGACCGCGGGCTCGGCGGCCAATGGGTCGCCAAGAGCTATGACGAGGACGTTCCGGGAACCCCGGCCTGGGCCGAGGCGATCACCGGCGTCAAGCGCGACCGGATCATCCACGTCGCCCGCGAATTCGCCCAGACGGCGGAGAAGACGCAAGGCAAGTCGATGGTCATCCTCGGCGCCGGTCTGAACCACTGGTACCACATGGACATGAACTACCGCGGCATCATCAACATGCTGGTGATGTGCGGCTGTGTCGGCCAGTCGGGCGGCGGCTGGAGCCACTATGTCGGCCAGGAGAAGCTCAGGCCGCAGACCGGCTGGCTGCCTCTCGCCTTCGCGCTCGACTGGGGCCGCCCGCCGCGGCACATGAACTCCACCTCGGCCTGGTATGCCCACACCGACCAGTGGCGCTACGAGACGGTGGAGGCGAAGGAAATCCTGTCGCCGACGGCGCCCGAAGGCGACTGGGACGTTTCGATCATCGACTACAACATCCGCGCCGAGCGGATGGGCTGGCTGCCTTCGGCGCCGCAACTGAAGACCAACCCGCTGGAAGTCGCCAGGGCGGCGAAGGCGGCGGGCAAGGAGATTCCCGCCTATGTCGCCGAACAGCTCAAGTCCGGCGCGCTGAAGATGTCGTGCGAGGACCCGGACGATCCCGCGAACTGGCCGCGCAACCTCTTCGTCTGGCGGTCGAACCTGCTCGGTTCGTCGGGCAAGGGCCACGAATACTTCCTGCGCCACCTTCTCGGCACCGACAACGGCGTTCTCGGCAAGGATCTGGGCGAGGAAGGTCGGCAGAAGCCGAAGGAAGCGGTCTGGCACGACGATGCCCCGAAGGGCAAGCTCGACCTTCTGGTGACGCTCGACTTCCGGATGAGCACCACGGCGGTCTATTCCGACATCGTGCTGCCGACGGCGAGCTGGTACGAGAAGAACGACCTCAACACCTCGGACATGCACCCGTTCATCCATCCGCTCATGGCGGCGGTGGACCCGGCCTACGAGTCGAAGTCGGACTGGGAAATCTTCAAGGCGATCGCGAAGAAGTTCCAGGAAGTCGCGCCGGAAGTCCTCGGCCAGGAGACCGACATCGTCGCGCTGCCCACGCTTCACGACACGCCTTCCGAACTGGCGCAGGACCAGGTGAAGGACTGGAAGAAGGGCGAGTGCGAGCTGATTCCGGGCAAGACCGCGCCGAACTACATCCCGGTCGAACGCGACTATACCGCGGTCTACGACCGCTTCGTGGCGCTCGGCCCCCTCATGGACAAGCTCGGCAACGGCGGCAAGGGGATCGGCTGGAAGACCGAGCACGAGGTCGAGGCGCTGCGCAAGCTCAACGGCGTCTGGCTCGACGGGCCGGCCAAGGGCTGCGCCAAGATCGTGACCGACATCGACGCGACCGAGGTCGTGCTGATGCTGGCGCCCGAGACCAACGGCGAGGTCGCGGTCAAGGCCTGGGAAGCGCTGTCGAAGAACACCGGGCGCGATCACAGGCACCTCGCGCTGCCGAAGGAGGACGAGAAGATCCGCTTCCGCGACATTGCCGCGCAGCCGAGGAAGATCATCTCCTCGCCGACCTGGTCGGGGCTGGAAAGCGAGCATGTCTGCTACAACGCCGGTTACACCAACGTCCACGAGCTGATCCCGTGGCGGACGCTGACCGGGCGCCAGCAGCTCTATCAGGATCACCTGTGGATGCGAGCCTTCGGCGAGGGCTTCATGTCCTACCGCCCGCCGGTCGACCTCAAGACCATCACCGAGGCGGTGAACAGCGAC
>JAUQYB010000076.1 GCA_030837825.1 Albidovulum sp. | reverse complement strand
CAGGATCGAGGTGATCGAGTTGATCTGCGGGCGGTAGTATGGCCCGATCATGAAAGGCGACAGCGGGCGGTTGCCCCGGTTGACATCGGCCATTTCGGTCCCCCTTGTTCGCGCGCCGGTCGCCCGCCGGTCGCCCGGGGGGCGGGGCGCTGTCGCCCTTCTCAATAGCGCAATTCCCGCCGGTGTCACGCCGCGATTGGCCGAAAGGCGCTGATTTCGCGCAAGTTAGCGCTAAAGATCCTGTTTGTGATCACATGGCAAAATATCGTGATCACGCTTTTCGCCGCCTCCGCTCACCGTCCGTAAGCTGCGGGAATCGCCTGCGCCGGCAGCGCCGACACCGCCCGCTCGGTCTCGCGCCTGAGCTTCCGGCGCATCCGTTCGGGGTATTCGTCATAGTCCTCGGCGGTCACCACGAAGGCGTTCGGCCCGGTCATCACGTTCTCGCCGAACCAGGCCGGCAGACCCTCGTCGTCGCCGCGGATGACCAGCGCGTTGACGATGATGGCGAGACTGTCCATCGCCGGCTTCACCTCGGCCGGCTCGATGCCTTCGTTGCTCCGCCCGTCAGAGGAAATGTCCATCACCCGCCGGCGGCAGGCGGGTGCCCGGTCAAAAACGCCGCTGCCGTAGGTCATCGCCTGGCCGATGGCGGTGGAGAATTCCGTCCAGACCCGCGGCAGTCGGGTGATCCGCGCCGCCAGCGCCTCCACATCCTGCGGCCCGGCGATCCGGGTCCAGCCGACCGACAGCACCTGCCGCGACGATCCCGTCCATTGCATCAGCGCCACTGCGGACTGGCCCCGCACCAGCGCCTCGCTCACCACAGGGTCGGTCAGCCCCTCGGCCAGCCCCTGCATCTGAACCGCGAACTCCCGCGCGTCGACTGAACCCGAGATGTCGACGGCCAGCAGGAGCGCGACCTCGCATCCCGCCGCCGGCAGGGCGAGTGTGGAGAGGAGACAGACGGCGAGGGTCCGGCGCATGGGCCGAGCATACGCCCCTGCCGCCCGATCACAAAGGCATCAGCGCCCAGTAGTCGAGGTCGAGCAGCACCTCCGGCAGGTATTTCCCCTCCGCATCCTTCAGCGCGAAGGGTGCCGCATCCTGCTTGACCGCCACCAGCCGCAGCCGGATCGCGCCGACGCCCGGCGCCACCGTCGCGGCCCTGTCCAGCACCTCCGACCAGGCGCGCACCGTGTCGCCGGCAAAGCAGGGATTGGCGTGCACGCCCGCGTTCAGCGCCACGATCATCTGCGCGTTGGCCAGCCCGTTGAACGACAGCGCGCGGGCGAGGCTGATCACATGCCCGCCATAGATCAGCCGCCGCCCGTCCTCCCGGTGCGTGGCGTCGAAATGCACCCTGGCGGTGTTCTGCCAGAGCCGCGTGGCGAGCATGTGCTCGGCCTCCTCGACGGTGACGCCGTCGACATGGTCGATCCGCTCGCCCGGCGCATAGTCGCCCCAGCGGTGCCTCTCGCCCGCCAGCGCAAAGTCATAGCCGGTGAAGTCGAGCCCCTCGGGCAGCACCAGATCGGCTGCCGCCACGACCGGCGCGAGATCGGGCACCACCGCCGCGGGCAAGGCCGCGGCCGCGTCGCGCTTCCTGACCATCACCCAGCGGACATATTCCAGCACCACCTCGTCACGCTGGTCGAGGCCCCGCGTGCGCACCCAGACGACACCCGACCTGCCGTTGGAATTTTCCCTCAGCCCGATCACCTGGCTTTCCGACCTGAGCGTGTCGCCCGGCCAGACCGGCTTCAGCCAGCGGCCCTCGGCATAGCCGAGATTGGCCACGGCATTGAGCGAGATGTCGGGCACGGTTTTGCCGAAGACGGTGTGGAAGGCGATCAGGTCGTCCAAGGGCGCGGCCGGCAGGCCGCAGGCGCGGGCGAACGCGTCCGAGGAAAAAAGCGCCCCCCGCGCCGGATAGAGCGCGTGGTAGAGCACCCGCTCGCCCCCCGACAGGGTGCGCGGCACCGCATGGGCGATCACCTCGCCCAAGCGGTAGTCCTCGAAGAACCGGCCCGGATTGGTCTTCATTGTCCGTCCTTCCGCCGTATCACCGGCCTAGCCATAGGTCCCGAGGAACGGGTTGTGGCCGAGCCAGATGTGGATGCCGGCGATTGCGCCATAGAGCACGAGCGCCACGGCGAGCACGACCGCATCACTTCGCAGCCCGCCGGGCGCGGGGGGCGCCCATGTCTCCTGCGCATTGATCAGCAGGATGGAAACGACGGCCCAGAGTCCGATCCCTCCGAACAGCACCAGCGAGGCCGCATCGCCGTTGACCAGAAGGTGCGACACAGCCCAGAGGATCACGCTCCAGAGCATCGGGTGGCGGATCATCGGCCTGAGCCGGCCCTTTGAATGCGACAGGCCGAAGAGGAAGAGCGCGACCAGCATCAGAAGGTCGGTCAGGTGCCCCATCCCCGGCAATGGCGCATAGACAGGCACGACCTCGGCCCGGCGGTAGCCGATGACCATCAGCAGGATCGCCGCCAGCGACAGCACCGTCACCGCCATCTTTCCCGGAACCGTGCCCATCCGCGCCCGAAGCCCCGGCACCAGCCGCCTGAACAGATGCGACACGACCCAGAGGATCAGGCCAAGCACCAGGATCTGCATCACGAAACCTCCCGCAGCCGGAAACCGCGCAAGCCTTTCCCTATTTCGTCCGCTCCGCAATAGCTTCCGCACGGGCAAGGATGGCCCGCGCGGTGGCGACGTGCAGGTTCTCGACGATCCGCCCGTCGACCACCGCCACCCCCTGCCCCGCCGCCTGCGCTTCCTCGAAGGCGGCGATCTGGCGGCGGGAAAGGTCGATCTCCGCCGCCGAGGGCGCGAAGGCGGCGTTGGCGACGGCAAGCTGAGCGGGGTGGATCAGCGTCTTGCCGTCGAAGCCCATGTCGCGGCCCTGCTCACACTCGGCGCGCAGCCCCTCGTCGTCCTTGAAGGCGTTGTAGACGCCGTCGACGATGATCCGCCCCTCGGCCTTCGCGGCCAGAAGACAGAGGCCGAGCCCCGCCTGCATCGGCAGCCGGTCGGCGCGGAACCGGCTTCCCAGCTCGCGCGCGAGATCGTTGGTGCCCATCACCATGCCCTGAAGCCTCGGATGCGCCGCGATCGCGGCGGCGTTCAGCATTCCCGCCGCCGTCTCCATCATCGCCCAGAGCGCCACGCCGGGGATCAGCGCCGCCACCGCATCGAGGTCGGCCGGAGAGGAGACCTTGGGCACCAACACCGCATCGACCGTCGTCCCCGCCGCGGTCGCCGCGGCGAAGGCCAGCACGTCCTCGTGCCCCCAGCGGGTGTCGAGCCCGTTGACCCGGACGATCCGCGCCCGTCCGCCATAGTCCGCCCCGGCCAGCACCCGGGCAAGCAGCGCCCGCGCATTCGCCTTCTCCTCCGCCGCCACCGCATCCTCGAGGTCGAAGATGATCGCGTCGCAGTCCAGATCCCGCGCCTTCTCCAGCGCCCGCTCCTTCGAGCCGGGGATGTAGAGAACCGAACGATAGGGCCGAGGACGGTCGGTCTGGGCGGGCATGGCGGTCTCCTCGCAATTTTGTTGCGCCAAAGACCACAAAGGCGGCACATCCGGCAAGTCCCAATTTGCCGCGCCGCAGAAACCGGGCGCTGCCGCCCTGGGCCGAAGGGGCCTGCCCCGGGGGGGGGTGGCGGGGCGGTGGCGCACCCTCGGTTAACCGGTTCTTGCGCCTGCCGGCCCAGCATCGCCCGTCATCCGCGGCGACGAAAGGCCGGCCATGCAACAGAAACTCTTCGCCCTCTCGCTCGGCTTCGGCGGGCTGATCCTCGCCACCCACCATGCCTTCGCGGCGGCGTCCGGCCCGCGCGCCGGCCCTGCTCTCATCGGCACCATGACCGCCGCCCCGGCCGCGGCGGCCCCGCGCGAAACCGGCGGCTAGCCGCCAAGCGCTGCGTCGGCAAGGTGCTTCAGCGACACCGCCAGAAGCGCCCAGGTGACCAGCCGGAAGAACAGCCGATCCGGCAGCACCCCCACCAGCCACACGCCGGCCGGCACCGCCGCGATCGCGGGCAGCGAAAGCGCGGCCGCGCGCTCGAGGTTTTCCGCCGACAACTGGCCGAGCGCCCAGTAGGGCACCAGCTTCACCGCGTTGACGAAGGCGAAAAAGATCGTCGTCGTTCCCGCGAATACCGTCTTTTCCAGGCCGAGCGGCAGCACATAGACCTGATAGGGCGGCGCGCCGGCGTGGCTGACGAAACTCGTGTAGCCGGTGACCGCGCCCCAGAAGACCCCGGGGCCCACCCGCGCGGGCTTGTCCGCGTTCTCCGGCCGCCGCCCGACGAAAAGACTCAGCGCGAAAGCCACGCCGATCGCTCCGACGATCCCCGTCACCAGCCGCTCGGGAACGACCGCCGCAGTCAGCCAGCCGAGTCCGATTCCCAGCATCGCCGCGGGCGCGAGGATCGCCAGCACGCGGGCGTCGAAGCCGCGGCGGTAGACATAGAGGCCGATCGCGTCCGAGGCGACGTAGACGGGAAGGAGCAGCCCTGCCGCCGCCACCGGCGAAATCGCCAGCGACAGCACCGGCACCGCCAGCATCCCCACCACCGGCAGGCCGCCCTTCGACAGCCCCACCAGCGCCGCGGCGACGCATCCGGCAACCCAGAATTCGACCCCGCCCATCCCGCCGGCCCCTGGCTGCCGCACCGTCGCCTTCCTATCGCGAAGGCCCGGGGCGCAAAAGGGGGCGCAAAAGGCGCAGGACATGCCGCACCGCGGCGGGCTTGCGCGATTCGCCCCGAGGGATTACCCAGTCCCCCGGAATCGATCGTATATCCATCAGGAGCCGGAGACTCAGCATGGCCAGACCCAGGATCGCCCTCATCGGCGCGGGACAGATCGGCGGCACGCTCGCCCATCTCGCCGCGATCAAGGAGC
>JAUQYB010000010.1 GCA_030837825.1 Albidovulum sp. | reverse complement strand
AGCCGGAACCGACCGAAACCGTGCCCAACATGCCGACGACGGTGACGGTGGCCCGGCAGGCGACCGTGAAGAACGCCATCGACCTCGGCAAGATCAACCTGATCGGCGTCTACGGCTCCTCGTCCAACCGCCGCGCGCTGGTCCGGATGCCCAACGGGCGCCTCGTCAAGGTCAAGATCGGCGACCGGCTCGACGGCGGCCAGGTCGCGGCGATCGGCGACAGCGAGCTGACTTACGTGAAGGGCGGGCGCAGCGTCACGCTGAAGATCATGAAGAACGGCTGACCCGCTGGCGCCGCACGGAAAAAATCCGACCCCGGACGCAGTTTTCTGCCCGCCCCGGATGGACTCGGCGGCCATCTGTGAGACACTTGTGGTCAAGCCGGTCGCGCGCGTGCCCTCGTGCGCGGCCGCTGCCCCCCCGTTCAAAGGAAAGGCCGCCACCCGTCGATGGAAAGCTTCCTGCTCCAGGCCTCGCTCTACCTGATCGCCGTGGTCCTCGCCGTGCCGGTCTCGTCGCGGCTCGGCCTCGGCTCGGTGCTCGGCTACCTGGTCGCCGGGATCGTCATCGGCCCGGTGCTCGGCCTTGCGGGACGCGAGACCGCCGACCTTCAGCAGTTCGCCGAATTCGGCGTGGTGATGATGCTCTTCCTCATCGGGCTGGAGCTGGACCCCCGGGCGCTCTGGGGGATGCGCGACCGGCTCATCGGGCTCGGCGGGCTCCAGATCGTCATCACGGCGCTGGTGGTGACGCTCGGCGCGCTCGCCCTCGGCCTCGGCTGGCGCACCGCGCTGACCCTCGGGGTGATCCTGTCGCTGTCCTCGACCGCCATCGTGCTGCAGACGCTGACCGAGAAGAACCTGATGCGGACGGCCGGCGGGCGCAGCGCCTTTTCGGTGCTGCTGATGCAGGACATCGCGGTGATCCCGATCCTCGCGCTGCTGCCGCTCCTGGCGCTTCCCGGCGCGCGCGCGCTCGGCCGGGCCGACGGCGGCGGGACCCATGCCGGGCTGGGCCTCCTGCAGGACCTGCCGGGCTGGGGCGTCACCCTGGTCACCCTGGGCGCGGTGGCGGCCACGGTCCTCGCCGGGCAGTATCTGGTCCGTCCGCTCTACCGGTTCGTCCACCGCGCCCGGCTGCGCGAGGTCAACACCGCGCTGTCGCTGATGATCGTCGTCACCATCGCCTCGCTCATGCTGATGGTGGGGCTCTCGCCGGCACTCGGCGCCTTCCTCGCCGGCGTGGTGCTGGCCAACTCCGAGTTCCGCCACGAACTGGAGTCGGACATCGCCCCGTTCAAGGGGCTGCTGCTGGGGCTGTTCTTCATCACCGTCGGCGCCGGGATCAACGTCGACCTGCTCTGGCAGCACCCGCTCACGCTTCTGGAGCTGACGCTGGCGCTGATGGCGGCGAAGGGGGGCGTGCTCTACGCGCTCGGCTGGCTCTTCGGGCTGCGCGGCCAGAACGAATGGCTCTTCACCCTCGGCCTCGCGCAGGCGGGCGAGTTCGGCTTCGTGCTGACCGCCTTCAGCGAGAACCAGCGCATCCTGCCCGAGACGCTGTCGCAGAGCCTCCTTCTCGTCATCGCGCTGTCGATGTTCCTGACCCCGCTCGCCTTCATCCTGCACGATGTCCTCGCCCGGCGCGCGCGGGACGCGGGCGACCGCCCGCCGGCCGACGAGATCGACGAACAGCAGCCGATCATCATCGCCGGCGTCGGCCGCTTCGGCCAGGTGGTGAACCGCATGGTGACGATGTCGGGGTTCCGCACCACCGTCCTCGACCACGACCTGAACGTGATCCAGCTTCTGCGCAAGTTCGGCTTCAAGGGCTATGTCGGCGACCCGACGCGGCCCGAGCTTCTGCGGGCCGCCGGGCTCGCTCAGGCCCGGGTGCTCGTCGTCTGCCTCGACGACCGCGCCGCCGCGGTCCGGCTGGTGGACTACGCGCGCCGCCAGCGCCCCGACCTGCACATCATCGCCCGCGCCCGCGACCGCGAGCACGTGTTCGAGCTCTATCGCGCCGGCGCCAACGACATCCTCCGGGAATACTTCGACTCGAGTCTCAGGGCTGCCCGATACGTGCTTGAGAACATGGGGCTTTCGGAATACGAGGCCTCCGAGCTCCAGAAGACGTTCTTTAAGCTCGACCGCGCCGCCGTGCGCGACCTCGCCCAGGTCTGGATTCCCGGCGTGCCGGCCGAACAGAACCCCGCCTACGTCTCCCGCGCGCGGGAGCTGAACCGGGATCTGGAGGCCGCGCTGCTCGACCGCTTCTCCGAGACGCGCGCCGAACGCGACGCGGCCGACCGCGCGGCGGAATGACCGGAGCGGGAGGGACGGCCTAGTTTTCCGGCCGCGCCGGATCGTCGCCGAGCTGGTTGAACCAGTCGATGTCGCGAAGCCCGATCGCGCCGGAAAGGATCACGCTGGCGATCACCGACCAGAGCACGACCGCGATCATCGTCGCGGCCACGACCTTGCGCTTGATGCGGAGGTCCGCCGGCGCGCTCGCGGGGGTTCCGGGGACGATCTCGCCGTCGTCCGCCTGGCTCTTCGGTCCGATCTGCAGCGCGACCAGGAAGGCCATGAACCAGATCACCACGAACAGGACGAGGCCGCCGGTGAGGTTCATCAGACCTGCTCCAGCTCCACCAGGCAGCCGTTGAAGTCCTTGGGGTGAAGGAAAAGGACCGGCTTGCCATGTGCCCCGATCTTCGGCTCGCCCGAGCCGAGGACGCGCGCGCCCCGGGCCTGCAACCGGTCGCGCGCGGCGAGGATGTCGTCGACCTCGTAGCAGATGTGGTGGATCCCGCCCGCGGGGTTCTTCTCGAGAAAGCCGCGGATCGGGGAGTTTTCTCCCAGCGGGTGAAGCAGTTCCAGCTTGGTGTTCGGCAGCTCGATGAAGATGACGGTGACGCCGTGGTCGGGCTCGTCCTGCGGGGCGCCGACCTTCGCGCCCAGCGTGTCGCGGTATTGCGCCGCCGCGGCCTGAAGGTCGGGCACGGCGATGGCGACATGGTTCAGGCGTCCGATCATCTCACTTCTCCCGCGGTCCTCCCGGCAGGGTTATGCGGCCCGGGCGCGCGCGCTGCAAGCGCCCGTTTGGCCGCAGGCGCCTTTACGCTCCATTAGGCAATCCCTGTCTTACTCGCCCCGACTGAGCGGCCCGGCGACGACAGGAGGGATGGATGGCCGACGACCTGAGCGACTTTCTCTCGACCTGCGGGCCCACGCCCGACCGCCCGCTTCTCGGGCTCACCGTGCTCGCCGTCGAGGACAGCCGCTTCGCCTGCGAGGCGATGCGGCTTCTCTGCCTGCGCTCCGGCGCGCGGATCCGGCGCGCCGACTGCCTGCGCTCGGCCCGCCGGCACCTGATGTCCTACCGGCCCACGGTGGTGATCGTCGATCTCGGCCTGCCCGACGGCTCGGGCCTCGATCTGATTGCCGAAATCGCCGCCGGCCGGCCGCGGGTGCCCGCGCTCCTGGCCACCAGCGGCGATGAGGGCGCGGCCGAAGCGGCGCTCGCCGCCGGGGCGGACGCGTTCCTGCCCAAGCCCGTCGAAAGCCTCTCCGCCTTCCAGCGCAGCGTCCTCGGCGCCCTTCCAGCCGCGCCACGGCCCGCCGCGCCAGCGCCCGTCCCGTCCCTGCCTGTCCCGTCCCGGCTCCTTGCACCCGGCGCCGCTCCGCCCGCCGCGCAGGCCGAGGATGACAGGGTCCACCCCGATCCGCTCGCGCTCCGCGACGACCTCGCCCATGTGGCCGACCTTCTCGGCGATGATCCGCAGGGCATCGCGCTCGACTATCTCGCGCAATTCCTCTCGGGCATCGCGCTTTCCGCCCATGACGCGCCGCTGCGCGCGGCGGCAGAGGCGCTCGCGCTCGACCGGCGCGACGGGCGGGGACACGGGCCCGACATGCGCCGCATCAGCGGTCTGGTCCGCGACCGGCTGGCGGCCGGATCGCCGATCTAGGCCCCGCCGATCTAGGCCCGGCCGGGCGCGGCCTCACCGCGGGGGCCACGGTTCCGGCCCGGCGCGATCGCGGCCCGGACCCGCCCGCGCGGCCCACCCCCGCATTCGTGTCCCGAGCCTTCGCGCCCCGAACCTTCGTGCCCGGGGGCCTTGCGTCACAGAAGCGCCGGATCGCTGGTCACCAGGATCGGCCGCGTCAGCGTCGAAAGCCCGGTCCACTGCCGCCCCTCGTCATCGAAGTTCGCAGGATCCAGCCAGGTCTCGAACGCCGCCCGGATCGCCGGCCATTCGCGGTCGATCGCGGCGAACCAGGCGGTGTCGCGGTTGCGGCCCTTGACCACGGTCGCCTGGCGGAAGATGCCCTCGAAGCTGAGTCCGTAGCGTTCGGCCGCCCGGCGCGAGCCGAGGTTCAGCGCGTTGCACTTCCATTCGTAGCGGCGATAGCCCGCCTCGAAGGCCCAGCGCATCATCAGATACATTGCCTCGGTCGCCGCGGGCGTGCGCTGGATCGCCGGCGAGAGGTTGATGTGGCCGACCTCGATCGACCCGGCATTGGGGTCGATGCGGAGATAGCTCGCCACCCCGGCTGCCCTGCCCGTCGCCCGGTCGACGAGCGCCACGAACCAGGGATCGTCGCGCACCGCCACGCCCTCGGCCCACGCGCGATACCCGGCCTCCGCCGCGAAGGGGCCATAGGGCAGGTAGTCCCAGATCGCGTCGCTGGCGCGATTCGCCGCGTGCAGGTCGGCCGCATGGCGCGCCGGGTCGAGCCGTTCGAGCGTGACATGGCGCCCCTCGATCCGCGTCCAGTCCGGCCGCGGCGGCGGCGTCCACCCCGGCACCGGAACCCCGAGCCTGCGATCCTCGTCCATCCGTCCCTCCCTGCCCTTGCCGGCCGCATCATAGGCGCCCGGCCGTCGCCCGCAAGGCCGGCCGGACGCGCCCGGAGCCGCCGCCAAAACGCACCGGAATTGCCCCGGGCCCGTCCCCTCCCCGCCCCGATCCCGCCGCAATCGGCCGCGACAGTCGGGCCATGAGTTCCGGTGTGTTTGGGAAGACGGACATGGCAAACGACATCCTCCGAATCGCGTTGAACGAGAGGCTGGTGAAGGGCGCCCATTGGGCGGTGTTCGCCATCGGCCTTCTGTCGCTGACCTTCTCGGTCGCTGCGACCGCCGCCTTGGCCCTCTGACAGCAGGCCGCCGCACGGCATGAAGCCGCGCCCCCGGGGCGCGGCTTTCTTCGTTCCGGGCCCCGGCCCCGCCCCTTTCGCCAGACCCGATCCGCGGGCCGGCCGCTTTCCTTCCATTTGGCCTATGCCGAACCCCGCCCGCAGTATCGACTGTTCGCGGCAGTCAAGTCCGCACGCAGGCTCGAAGCCCTTGTGTCCGACGCCCGGCTGGCGAGTTTGGGCCGTGTTCACTGATCTTCTCGCAGCAACGGATGCCTATCGCAGCGCAAGCCAGATCGCACGGATCGCAACCGAGCAATGGGCTGCGGAGTGCATGTTTTGCCCGGGTTGCGGCTGTGCTCCGCTTTCGCGGTTTGCGGCGAACCGGCCGGTCGCCGACTTCTTCTGCGCGAGTTGCGGCGAGCAATACGAGTTGAAAAGCAGCAAGTCGCCCTTCGGGCGAACGCTCGCCAACGGAGCCTATGCCAAGAAGCTGGAGCGGCTTGAGTCGGATAGCTCGCCAAATCTGCTGCTTCTGCAATACGATCCCCTCCTCCGGCTGGTCGTGAACCTGACCGCAGTCCCCAAGCGCTTCTTCACCCACTCGATCATCGAGAAGCGAAGACCGCTGTCGGCTCATGCGCGGCGGGCAGGCTGGGTCGGATCAAACATTCATTTACACCTCGTCCCTAGCATCGGCCGCATCCAGGTGATTGCGAACGGTGTTGTCGTGAACAGAGACGAGATACTGGACCGCTGGAGCCGGACCGCGTTCATCGAAGACGCCGCGCCCTCCGCTCGCGGCTGGGTCGTCGATGTTCTTGCCTGTGTCGAAAAGATCGACACCGAGGTCTTCGGCCTCGGCGACCTCTACAGCTTCGAAGACCACCTGCAATCGCTCTACCCGTCGAACAGGAACGTCCGGCCAAAAATCCGCCAGCAGTTGCAGGTCCTGAGGGAGAACGGGCTTCTGGAGTTCCTCGGCAGGGGAAGGTACCGGAAACTCCTGTAGCCGTCGCCCCCTACCCCTCCGCCACCACCCGCAGCCGCAGCTCCCTGAGCTGCTCGTTCGTCGGCTCGCTCGGCGCGCCCATCATCAGGTCCTCGGCGCGCTGGTTCATCGGGAACATGATCACCTCGCGGATGTTGGCGGTGTCGGCCAGCAGCATCACCATCCGGTCGATGCCGGCCGCGCAGCCGCCGTGCGGGGGGGCGCCGTAGCGGAAGGCCTTGACCATGCCGCCGAAGCGCTTTTCCACCTCGTCCCGGCCATAGCCGGCAAGCTCGAACGCCTTGAACATGATCTCGGGCTTGTGGTTGCGGATCGCGCCCGACACCAGTTCATAGCCGTTGCAGGCCAGGTCGTACTGGAAGCCCAGCACCTTCAAGGGATCGCCCGACAGCGCCTCCATCCCCCCCTGCGGCATCGAGAAGGGGTTGTGGGAAAAGTCGATCCGCCCGTCGTCGTCCTTTTCATACATCGGGAAGTCGACGATCCAGGCGAAGCGGAAGGTGCCCTCCTCGACCAGGCCAAGCTCGCGCCCGATCTCCATCCGCGCCCGGCCGGCGACCGGCTCGAACTGTTCGGGCCTGCCGGCGACGAAGAAGACGGCATCGCCCTCGCCGAGTCCCAGCTCCGCCCGCAGCGCCTCGGTCGCCTCCGCGCCCAGTGCCTTGGCAATCGGCCCGGCGGCTTCGGTCGTGCCGTCATCGGCCTTGCGCCAGAAGATATACCCCATCCCCGGCAGGCCCTGCGACTGCGCGAAGGCGTTCATCCTGTCGGCGAACTTGCGCGACCCGCCGCCCGGCGCCGGGATCGCGCGGACCTCGGTCCCCTCCTCTTCCAGCAGCTTGGCGAAGATCGCAAAGCCCGAGCCGCGGAAATGGTCGGAGACCACCTGCATCCGGATCGGGTTTCGCAGGTCGGGCTTGTCGGTGCCGTACCAAAGCGCGGAATCCGCGTAGGAAATCAGCGGCCAGTCCGGATCCACCCGGCGGCCCTCGGCAAATTCCTCGAACACGCCCTGGATCACCGGCTGGACCGCCGCGAAGACATCGGCTTGCGTGACGAAGCTCATCTCCACATCGAGCTGGTAGAAATCGGTGGGCGAGCGGTCGGCGCGCGGGTCTTCGTCGCGGAAGCAGGGGGCGATCTGGAAATAGCGGTCAAAGCCCGCGACCATGATCAGCTGCTTGAACTGCTGCGGCGCCTGCGGCAGGGCGTAGAACTTGCCGGGATGCAGCCGCGAGGGCACGAGGAAGTCGCGCGCGCCCTCGGGGGAGGACGCGGTGATGATCGGGGTCTGGAACTCGGTGAACCCCGCCGCCCACATCCGGTCGCGCAAGGACTTCACCACGCGGGATCGCAGCATCATGTTGCGGTGCAGGGTCTCGCGGCGCAGGTCGAGGAAACGGTAGGCGAGCCGCGTCTCCTCCGGGTAGTCCTGGTCGCCGAAGACCGGCAGCGGCAGTTCCTCGGCCGGGCCCAGCACCTCCACCGCGGTGACATAGACCTCGATCCCGCCGGTCGGGATCTTCGGGTTGACGAGGCCCGCGTCGCGCAGCTTCACCGTGCCGTCGACGCGGATCACATATTCGGCGCGCACCGCCTCCAGCGCGCGGAAGGCCGGGCTGTCGCTGTCGGCCAGCACCTGCGTCACCCCGTAGTGATCACGCAGGTCGACGAAGAGGACGCCGCCGTGGTCGCGCACCCGGTGCACCCAGCCGGAAAGCCGCACGGTCTGGCCGGCATGGGCCGTGTTGAGGTCGGCGCAGGTGTGGCTGCGGTAGGCGTGCATGATGATCCCCTTTCGGAAGGGCGAAATCCGGTTCGCGCCGATACACAGCTTCGGGCGTGCGAAGTCAAGGCGGACCGCGGCAGGCACGGGCTGCGGCGGAGGCCGACAATTGTCCGCCGTACCGCCACATTCCCGCCCGAAATGCGCGCGAGAAGCCGTTTCATGGACAGTGCGCGCGCCCTCTCCCTGACCGCCCTGACCCCGGCCCGCGACCGGGCGCTGGCATTCGCCATGCTCGCCTTCTGGGCGGCGGTCACGACCTGGCAGCAATGGGGCCAGTGGGCCGAGGATCTTTCGGCAGTCTACGTCGCGGGCTGGCTCTGGCAGAACGGCCAGGCGGCGCTCGTCTACGACGCGCGGCCGGCCTTCTTCGGCGGGGCCGCCGACAGTTGGCTGCCCGCCATGCGGGCGATCGGCGCCGCCGACCAGATCAGCTTTCCCTATGTCTACCCGCCGCTCTGGGCGGTGCTCACCGCACCGCTGACCGCGTGGCTCTCGCCGCAGGGGTTCTTCGACCTCGTGGCCGCGGTGCAGATCCCGCTGCTCGCCGCCACGGCCTGGCTGGCCGGGCGCATCCTCAAACCCCCGGCGATGCTCTGGTCGGCCTGGGCAGCGATCAGCCTCCTCACCCTCAACCTCTCGGCGCCGTCGTATCTGGCAATCTGGCACAACCAGCCGACCATCACCGTGGGCTTCCTGACGCTGCTGTCCATCGAACGGCTCGGCGCCGGCCGCCCCGTCATGGCGGGTGCGGCGCTTGCCCTCGCCGCGGCGATCAAGCTCACGCCCGCGGCCTTCGTCCTGATCTTCCTTCTCGACCGGCAATGGCGGGCGGCGGCGGCCTTCGTCCTCGTCGGTGCCGCGCTCGGCCTGCTTTCGGTCGAGCTGGCGGGCTGGCCCGCGCACCAGGCCTTCCTGGCAAGCCTCACGCAGGTGAGGGGCCTCGGCTATCTCATTGCCATCAACACCTCGCTCCTGCCCGCGGCTCTCGCGCTCGGGTCGGCGTCGGGTCTCCTGCCGGCGGTCGACCCGGCCGCGACACAGGTCATCTACACCGCCGTGCCGGGCTGGCTTCCGCAGGCGATCTCGCTTGTCGCGCTCGGCCTCGTCGCCGCCTTCGGGCGGACGCTCATGCCGCTCTCGGGCGGCCTCCGGCGCGGCATCGGGCTCCTGGCCCTCTCCATCGTCGTGGCGCTGATGGGGCCGCTCGGCTGGCTTCACTACTACCTCGTGCCGATGCTGCTGCTGCCCGGCCTTCTCGGGCTGCTGCCCGTCGGCACGGCGGTCTTGCTGATGGCGCTGGTGGCGATCCCCTCGCTCGGCTTCGTCTTTTCAGCCATCGGATCGCTGCCCTGGCCGATCGCCGACTATACCTGGGCGATGTGTGCGGTCTGGCTCACGGTGCTCGGCGCGCTCTACCTCGCTGCTCGCCGCGCCCGCGCCTGACCGCCCTCCGGGCGCCGGTTCGGGCTTGCGCATGGGGCGGTCTTGTCTATAACCCCCGACAATTTGCCGAATGCGGGGGCCGGGCCGATGCCGAAGAGAACCGACATCACGTCGATCATGATCATCGGCGCCGGACCCATCGTCATCGGCCAGGCCTGCGAGTTCGACTATTCCGGCGCCCAGGCCTGCAAGGCGCTCAGGGAGGAAGGCTACCGCGTCATCCTCGTCAACTCCAACCCGGCGACGATCATGACCGACCCCGGCATGGCGGACGCGACCTACATCGAGCCGATCACCCCCGAAATCGTCGCCAAGATCATCGAGAAGGAACGGCCCGACGCGCTCTTGCCGACAATGGGCGGGCAGACCGGACTCAACACCTCGCTGGCGCTCGCCGACATGGGCGTGCTGGAAAGGTTCTACGTCGAGCTGATCGGCGCCAATCGCCGCGCCATCGAGATGGCCGAGGACCGCAAGCTCTTCCGCGAGGCGATGGACCGGATCGGGCTGGAAAACCCGCGCGCCACCATCGTCTCGGCGCCGAAGAGGCCGGACGGCAGATACGACATCAGCGCCGGCGTGGTGCAGGCGATGGCCGCGCTCGACGACATCGGCCTGCCGGCGATCATCCGCCCCGCCTTCACCCTCGGCGGCACCGGCGGCGGCGTCGCCTACAACCGCGACGACTACGAGGCGATCGTGCGGACGGGCCTCGACGCCTCGCCGGTCGCGCAGGTGCTGGTCGACGAAAGCCTTCTCGGCTGGGCGGAATACGAGATGGAGGTGGTCCGCGACCGCGCGGACAACGCGATCATCGTCTGCGCGATCGAGAACGTCGACCCGATGGGCGTGCACACCGGCGATTCGATCACCGTCGCCCCGGCGCTGACGCTGACCGACAAGGAATACCAGATCATGCGCAACGGCTCGATCGCCGTCCTGCGCGAGATCGGGGTGGAGACGGGGGGATCGAACGTCCAGTGGGCGATCAACCCGAAGGACGGCCGCATGGTGGTGATCGAGATGAACCCGCGCGTCTCACGGTCTTCCGCGCTGGCGTCGAAGGCGACCGGCTTTCCGATTGCCAAGATCGCCGCGAAGCTGGCGGTCGGCTATACGCTGGATGAACTGGACAACGACATCACCCGGGTCACGCCTGCCAGCTTCGAGCCGACCATCGACTATGTCGTGACCAAGATCCCGCGCTTCGCCTTCGAGAAGTTCCCCGGCAGCAAGCCGGAACTGACCACCGCGATGAAGTCGGTCGGCGAGGCGATGGCGATCGGCCGCACCATCCACGAATCCCTCCAGAAGGCGCTCGCCAGCCTCGAGACCGGGCTGACCGGCTTCGACGAGATCGCCATCGAAGGCGCGCCCGAAAAGGCAGCCGTCATTGCCGCCCTCTCGCGCCAGACGCCCGACCGGCTCAGGCTGATCGCGCAAGGAATGCGCCACGGGCTTTCCGACGACGAGATCGAGGCCGCCACCGCCTACGATCCCTGGTTCCTCGCCCGCATCCGCGAGATCGTCGACGAGGAGGCCGGGGTCCGTGCCACCGGCCTGCCCGCCACCGCCGAAGGGCTGCGGCGGCTGAAGATGATGGGCTTCACCGACGCCCGCCTCGCCCGCCTCACCGGCCGCGAGGAGGGTCAGGTCCGCCGCGCCCGCCAGCGGCTCGGCGTCACCGCCGTCTTCAAGCGCATCGACACCTGCGGGGCCGAGTTCGAGGCGCAGACCCCCTACATGTATTCCACCTACGAGGCCCCGGCGATGGGCGATGTGGAATGCGAATCCCGCCCGAGCAATGCGAAGAAGGTCGTCATCCTCGGCGGCGGCCCCAACCGGATCGGCCAGGGCATCGAGTTCGACTACTGCTGCTGCCACGCCTGTTTCGCGCTGACGGCGGCGGGCTACGAGACGATCATGATCAACTGCAACCCCGAGACGGTTTCCACCGACTACGACACCTCCGACCGTCTCTATTTCGAGCCGCTGACGCTGGAGCACGTGCTGGAAATCCTCCGCGTCGAACGGCAGAACGGCACGCTCCACGGCGTCATCGTCCAGTTCGGCGGCCAGACGCCGCTGAAGCTTGCCAAGGCGCTCGAGGCCGAGGGCATCCCGATCCTCGGCACCACGCCCGACGCCATCGACCTTGCCGAGGACCGCGAGCGGTTCCAGAAGCTCCTGCACGACCTCAAGCTCAGGCAGCCGGTGAACGGCATCGCTTCCTCCGACGATCAGGCCATCGCCATCGCCGAACGCGTCGGCTTCCCCCTCGTCATCCGCCCCTCCTACGTCCTCGGCGGCCGGGCGATGGAGATCGTGCGCGACATGGACCACCTGAAGCGCTACATCACCACCGCCGTCGACGTCTCGGGCAAGAACCCGGTGCTTCTCGACAGCTATCTCTCCGGCGCCATCGAGGTCGATGTCGACGCCTTGTCCGACGGCACCGACGTCCACGTCGCCGGCATCATGGAGCATATCGAGGAGGCCGGGGTCCACTCCGGCGATTCCGCCTGCTGCCTGCCGCCGCATTCGCTCTCGCCGGAAACGGTGGCGGAGCTGAAGCGCCAGACCGTGGCGATGGCGCTGGCGCTGAAGGTCAGGGGCCTGATGAACGTCCAGTTCGCGATCAAGGACGGCGACATCTACGTGCTGGAGGTCAACCCTCGCGCCAGCCGCACGGTGCCCTTCGTCGCCAAGGCCACCGACTCGGCCATCGCCTCCATCGCCGCCCGGCTGATGGCGGGCGAGCCCCTGTCGACCTTCCCGATGCGCGCGCCCTACCCGGCCGGCGTCGGGCCGGACACGCCGCTGCCCTACGCCGATCCGCTGACGCTGGCCGATCCGCAGATGCCGTGGTTCTCGGTGAAGGAGGCGGTGATGCCCTTCGCCCGCTTCCCCGGCGTCGACACGATCCTCGGGCCGGAAATGCGCTCGACCGGCGAGGTGATGGGCTGGGACCGCACCTTCCCCTTGGCCTTCCTCAAGGCCGAGCTTGGCGCCGGCATGGTCCTGCCGGAGACGGGGCGCGTCTTCATCTCGATCAAGGACATGGACAAGACCGCCGAGATGGCCGGGTCCGCCCGCGACCTCGTGGCCCTGGGCTTCCAGCTCGTCGCCACGCGCGGCACCGCCGCCTTCCTCGCCCGCCACGGGGTGGCGGCCGAGACGGTGAACAAGGTCTACGAGGGACGGCAGGAGGGCAAGCTCCACATCGTCGACCGGCTGAAGAACGGCGAGATCGCGCTTCTCTTCAACACCACCGAGGGCACCCAGGCGGTGGACGACAGCCGCTCGATCCGCGCCGTCGCGCTCCACGACCGCATCCCCTATTTCACCACCGCCGCGGGGGCGATTGCCGCGGTCCAGGCGATGAAGGCCAGGGGCGAGGGGATCGGGGTGAGAACCTTGCAGGGGTGAGACGCGACCCCGGCTTCAGCCGGGGTGAAAACGCTCCGGCGAGCGTTTTCAGCGTCGAACGCCCGCGCAAACCTGCGCGGGCCGGGAGAGCCGCGCCCGGACGACCTTCCAGTGAAGGTCGTCAGCGTCGAACGCACGATCCGCACGGATCGGGCCGGGAGAGCGTGCCGTAATCGCCCCCAGCATTCCGCAGCCCAGTACTTGCCCCCTTTCTCGACGAAACACAGGCATCGCCTGTCTCGACCGGTAGTACGCGGCCGAACTCAACGAACCCGAGCATGGCACAGATATGACTTGGGTGCCGCAGTCGTCTGTTGCAGCCACCAGATCGCCCGCCGCCCTCCCGAATACATCAACGTCCACCAGAAACCGCCATGTTGACAAGTGGACGCGTCCACCATATGTTTACATCAACGGAGGCGTCCATGACCGAATCGCACCATAAATATTCTGCAGAATCTCTGGAAGAGTTCTTGACCTATCTTGCGGTGAAGGGACTTATGCCGAAACCAACAGTTGTGGCGAGAAAGGCCGCTTGCAGCAAGATGCTGGGAATTCTGGACCCCGCAGAACGCGGCGACATACGGCAGATTGATCTTGATGCAGTAGCTGCCCGCTTCGAAAATCTGGAGGGGAAGAACTACACCCCAGACAGCCTGAAGACATACAAGTCGCGCGTATCTAAGGCAATCGAAGACTTCCTCAGATACGTAGACAATCCGTCTGGGTTCAAGGTTAAGGGTAGCGTCGCGAAGAAGAACAATGACATTCGGTCAGATGCAGAGGGCAAGAACGGCAACATCACAGGGGCCACACATTTCTCTACATCAGGTGCAACGCTCAGCGGTGCAGGTACTGTCAGTCAGGTGCAGACGATTAATGTTCCCGTCCCATTGCGGAAGGACTGCATCGCTCAGATTGTCGGGATTCCCATCGACCTGACCAAATCGGAGGCACAAAAAATTGCCAACGTAGTTATGGCAATGTCTGCTCCCGAATGAATGCCCCCCTCCACAAGGGGCTATCTCCGGACACCGTCCGGGCGCCGCGGTCCTGCTAGGGGAGGGATTCCAAGCCCTCTTCCTAGCAGGCCACTCTCGTCACAATAGTTGTAGCGCTACCGCTTCGCAACTGTCCCTCGGCAGCAAGCCGTAGGGGGCGCTTCAGTGCATCGTCTCTCCGTCCAACGATGCCTCCCCCCTCCCCCCGATTTGTCCCGCGACAAGTCGAGGCACTGCCTCGACGGCCGCGCCTACCACCCCGGCCGCACCACGGGTGCGGCGTTCTTCGGGGCAAAGGTCCACTGGCCTTTGCTGACCCCTCATCACCCCCGGCAGGCGCGTTACCGCGCGCTCTCTCCCCGCCCGACGCGGGCGGCGTTCAACCGGGGTGAGGAGGATAAGCAAACGCTCCAGTGGAGCGTTTGCCCGACGAACGTCCACTGGACCGTTTCTGATCCGGTGTCACCCCAGGCAGCCGCGCCCCGATTACGACCGACAGCGCAGGCGGCACACCCCGCCCGGTCTTGGCAGACCGGGCGTTCGGCGTTTCAATCGCTCCACTGGAGCGATTGATCGGGCCAAGGCCCGACCACGCCTCACCCTCCGCCTTTCGGCTCCGGCCAAACGGATCGCGCGACCGTCCACCGGACGCCCGCTTTCGCGATCCTCCGGGCACTTCACCCCTTCTCCGTAGCGGACTTCGGCCCGCCAACTTCGCGCCCGAACCGGCCCCGACGGAGGGCAGCTCCCGGCCCGACGGGGTGGGCGCGAAGCTCCCGCCCCCCCCCGCGCGCGACGGCCTAGCCCAGCAGCACCCCCGTGAGCGCCTCCGGCACCGCGATCAGCATCGAATGCGACTTCACCGTCACCGGCTCGCCGGTGACGATCTCGGGCCTGCGCCGGGTCAGCCGGTCGCGCAGTTTCAGGATGTCGCGCAGCAGCGACAGACGCGCCCGTTCGCGCGGGTATTCCGACCAGCAGATCGTGTAGCCGAGCCCGCGGAGGATCTCGATCGAGGGCGTGGTGCCGCCGGCAAACTCGCCGCGGTGCTGCTCGAAGACCACCACCGGCGCGTGGCGCCTCAGCGTCTCGATCCCGCCGCGCAGAACCTGCTCCTCGTGGCCCTCCACGTCGATCTTCACCAGCACGATGTCGCCCTCGCGCCCCGCCAGCAGATCGTCCATCCGCTCGATGCGGACGGCGATCCCCGCCTCGCCCGCGACCACACGGGATTCGCCGAGGTTGCCCTGCCCCTCCTCCAGCCGCGCGGTGAAAGCCGCCTCCCCCAGCCCGCAGGCAAAAGTCTCGACAGTCGGGTGGGGCCGGGTGTTGATCGCCAGAAGCTCGTGCACCGCCGGATTGGGCTCGAACGCCAGCACCCGGCCGAAGCGTTCGGCGAAGGCGACGGCGTGATTGCCGATATTGGCGCCGACGTCGAGCGCGACGCCCCGGGCGATCCGGTCCGCAATCGGCGCGAGGAAGAGGAACAGGTCCTCGATCTCGTCCCGCTCGCCCCGGCCGTAGAGGTTGATCTGTGTGCCCATGAGGTCGTGCGAGAAGATCGCCATGCGCTGGGTGCGCGCGTCCCGCGTCCGGGCGAGACGGTCCAGCCGCTTCTCGACGAACCGCAGGGCGAGCAAGCCCCAGAAGCTTTCCGGCTTCGGCGCGCTGTTGCTGAACACGGTCCTGATCGCCATCCTGCTTCCGCCTCTCGCGGCGCCGCCATCCCGCCGCCCGACCCTTCTTACCGGATCGCCCGGGCGCTCAGGAAGCGCATTCGCGCGATCTTCGTCCCGGGCGGAGGGCTAACATCCCCTCTCCGGCCCGCGCGCCCTGTCGGGACGGAAAACCGACGGATGCCCGACGCCTGCGGGACGCGGAACCGACGCCTCTCAGTGCGCCTCGTCCTGGAGATGGAGCTTCATGTCGATCAGCACCTTCTGGATCGCCAGCGTCTCGGTCAGGAGCCGCTTGGCCTCGTTGATCGAGATCCGGCCGTCCTGGATCGACTGGTTGTATTCGGCCATCAGCATGGCGAAGCGCTGGCTCAGCGTCACCACGTCGGAGTTCACCCCCCCCACCCTGGCGTTCCGCCGCCCCTCGTCATGGCTGAGCGTGATCCCCCTGAGGTCGGCGAGCGCCGCGGTCACGTGCGGGAACCGTGCCGCCCCTTCCAGCGCGGCAACGACGTCGATCGGCATGAAGCGGTCGGCATGGTCCTCGTCGGTGGAATAATACCGCCCAAGCGTCGCCTTCGACTTGCCGCAAAGACTGGCCGCGGCTTCGATGCCGACGTCCTTCACCAGGGCTTCCGTGTGCTTTTTCAGGTAGTTGTCGGTCTTTCCCGTCACTCTGAGCGCTTTCCCGTGCCCCCGCCCCGGGGGAAATCATCGCTGCCATTCCCCTTAATGGCTCGGCGCGCGTTTGTCATTCCTTATCCGTTCCCATGTGCAGGGGACGGGTGTGAGTGCCGGCGGCCCGAGGCCGGTCTGCGTTGGGATCGTCGCGCCTCCGGCGAGTGGGAAGGCCGGAGCCGGCCCGTCCGGCAGCAGCGCGGCGCATCTTCTTTGGTGGTGAGTGACCTGCCGTCCGCGGCTCAAGGCGCGGCGGGGCTGGTAACGGCGCCGAAGCGGCGGGCCGGGGGGATCAAAGGGTGGGTCCCCCCGGTGCCGCTTGCGGAAGCGGCGGCGCCACGGCTATCAGGGCGCATGGCCAAGCTCTATTTCCACTACTCGACGATGAACGCCGGCAAGTCGACGCTGCTCCTCCAGGCGTCGCACAACTACCGCGAGCGCGGCATGGCGACCTACCTTCTGACCGCCCGGCTCGACGACCGCGCCGGGCCGGGGCGGATCGCCAGCCGCATCGGCATCGCAGCCGAGGCCGACACCTACGACGCCGCGACCGACCTCCATGCCCGGATCGCGGCGCGGCTTTCCGACGGTCCGGTGGCCTGCGTCTTCGTCGACGAGGCGCAGTTCCTGACCCGCGGGCAGGTCTGGCAACTGGCCCGCGCGGTCGACGATCTCGGCGTGCCGGTGATGTGCTACGGGCTGCGCGTCGACTTCCGGGGCGAGCTGTTCCCCGGCTCGGCAGCCCTTCTGGCGCTTGCCGACGAGATGCGCGAGGTCCGCACGATCTGCCACTGCGGCAGGAAGGCGACGATGGTCGTCCGCCGCGGCCCCGACGGCCGTGCGCTGCGCGACGGCGCGCAGGTGCAGATCGGCGGCAACGAGACCTACGACTCGCTCTGCCGCCGCCACTGGCGCGAGGAGATGGGCGACCGTCCCGGGCGGGCGGAACCGCCTGCCGCGCCGCCGGCGGTGGACAATCGCCGCGGGCTCGCCTAGGCAGGCTGGACGCCCCTGTCGGAGATGCCGCGCCGATGCCATCGCTCCTGTCCGCGCTCGGCGCAAAGCTCCACCGCAAGGTGCTGAACCTCGCGCTGAGGATCGTCGAGCGGCATGTCGCGCGCCAGCCCGGGCTTTTCGTCTTCACCTACGACCGCGAGGCCGACACGCTGGTGCCGATCACCTGGAAGGCGCGCGGCGTGACCCGTGTCGCCGCGGCGGACGGGCACCGGCGGCCGACAAACGACTTCGCCCGGCTGGAGACGGTGGCGCCCTGGGCGGGCAAGATCGTGGTCGATGTCGGCGCCAACCTCGGCGGCACCGTGGCGCGGTTCGCGCGGACCGCGGCAAAGGTCCATGCGCTCGAGCCGCATCCGGGCAACTTCGCCCATCTGCTCGACCAGATCCGCATCCGGCGGCTCGACAATGTGGAGCCTTTGCGCCTTGCCGCATCGAAGGAAACCGGCCGGGCGACCTTCTATGAGCGCGAATCCCACGGCATCCACAGCCTCGGCCCGCACAACAAGGGCAAGGTCCGCACCAGCTACGAGGTGGAGGTGACGACGCTCGACCGGCTCTGGGATGAGCGGATCAACGACCGGATCGGCCTTCTCAAGGTCGATGTGGAAGGGTTCGAGGCGGATGTGTTCGAGGGCGCGGCCCGGCTTCTCGACAACCGGATGATCGACGTCATCGTCTTCGAGTTCAGCCCGCGCATCCATGCGATCCGCGGCCTGCCCGCCGACGCGCCGCTGCGGGTGCTCAGGGCGCATGGCTACGAGGTCTTCACGCTCGACGGGCGCCCGGTGGGCGTGGCGGACGACCTTGGCCTCTGCGACCTGATCGCCCGGCCGGCGGGCGGTCAGTAGAGCCGCCCGCCCAGCGGCACCTCGTGGCCCGGGCCGATCAGCACCACCTCGCCCTCGGCATCGGGCACGCCGAGGACCAGCACTTCGGACAGGACCTTGCCGATCTGGCGCGGCGGAAAGTTCACCACCGCCAGCACCTGCCGGCCCACCAGCCCCTCGGGCGTGTAGTGCCGGGTGATCTGCGCCGAGGACCGCTTCTCGCCGATCTCACCACCGAAATCGACCCAGAGCTTCAGGGCGGGCTTCCTCGCCTCGGGGAAGGGTTCGGCGCGGGTGATCCGGCCGACGCGGATGTCCACCTTGAGAAAATCGTCGAACGAAATCGTCATCTGCCCAGCTCCCGGCCGCGTTCCGCAGCGGCATGGACCGCCTCGCGCAGCAGCGCGGGAAAGCCGCGGTCCTCGTCCATCAGCACCTTCAACGCCGCCGCCGTGGTGCCGCCGGGCGAGGTGACGTTGACGCGAAGCTGCGCGGGGTCTTCGGCGGCCTGTTCGGCCAGCGCGCCGGCGCCCGCGACCGTCGCCTTGGCCAGTTGCAGGGCGAGCGGCCCGGGCAGGCCCTCGGCCACGCCTGCCGCCGCGAGCGTCTCGATCAGGTGGAAGACATAGGCGGGCCCGGAGCCGGAGACCGCGGTCACCGCGTCCATCTGGTGTTCGCCCTCGAGCCGCACCACCTGCCCCACCGCCGACAAGAGCGCCTCGGCCAGCCGCAGATGCGCCTCGGTTGCCCGGGCGTTGCCGGTGATCGCGGTGATGCCGCGGCCGATCGCGGCGGGCGTGTTGGGCATGGCGCGGACGATCGGCGTGGCCGGGCCGAGGACGGATTGGTAATGCGCGATCGTGGTTCCGGCAGCGACCGAGAGAAAGAGCGTTCCGCCACCGCCGAGGCCCGCGAGTGCGGGCAGCGCCTCGGCCATCATCTGCGGCTTGACCGCGACGAGGACGATGGCAGGGGCATCGGGCAACGCCTCGTTCAGGTGAACGCCCTGCGCCTTCAGCCAGTCCGAGGGATGCGGTTCGCGGACCCAGACGCCTGGTCCCGGCAGCCCGCCCTTCAGCCAGCCCGCCAGCATCGCCGAGCCCATCTTGCCGCAGCCGAGAAGCACCAGCCCCCGGGTCTTCACATCGTCGATGTCCATTGCCGCCTCCTTCGCCACGGCGGCGAAGATGGCCGATCCGGGCGGCGAGGGAAACCCCTCGGGCCCTATGCTCAGGCGCGGCCGTAGGCCCGCGCCATCGCCACGTCCATCGCCCGCTCGGGGCTCTCGTCGCCCCAGCAGGTGAGCTGGAAGGCGGGGTAGAACCGTTCCGCCGAGGTCACCGCCTCGGTGATCAGCCGGTCGATCTGCTCCGGCCCGGCAATCTGGCCGCCGGCGAGACAGAGCCCGTAGCGCCAGACCATCAGCCGCTGCTCGCGCCAGAAGGTGAAGGCGCCCGACCAGACCATGTCGTTGGTCCGGTTCAGCGCCTCGTAGAGCGCGGGGATGCGGGCCTCCGGCGGGTCCATCTCGAAGGTGCAGATCAGCCGCAGCGTCTCGTCGTAACCCGACCAGGCCAGCGTGATCGAATAGGTGCGCCACTGGCCCTCGACCGCCATCGCGATCTGGTCGTCGGTCACCCGGTCGAAATCCCACTCGTGGTGCTGGGCGAGCGTCTCGACGATGTCGATCGGGTGCAGGTCCTCGCAGTCGAGGAAGCTGTCGGTAACTGCCATGCCCGGCCTCTGTATATCTTGGCCCCCGGCAGCCGTAGCCTCCAAGGGCTGGGTGCGCCAACTAGGATCGGCGTTTGCCTGCCGCCGACATACAATATGGTGTCGGCAGAAGCCCGGCCTGTAAAGGGAAATATCGGCCCCTGCGGCCCGACGGCCGCAATTCGCTGTGGATAGATGCCCGGCGGGCGGGCCAAACGTCCGGACGGACGGGCGAGCGTCAGCCGTGCGACTTGCCGCCCCGGCCGGCCCGCGGCGGGTTCGCCGCCGCCTCGAGCGCCGCGACACGGGCCTTCAACGCCTCGTTCTCCTCGCGGGCCTTCTGCGCCATCGCGCGCACCGCGTCGAATTCCTCGCGGGTGACGAAATCGCGGTCGGCGAGCCAGCGGTCCATCCACGACCGCATCGCCGTCTCGGCCTCGGTCCTGGCACCCTGGGCGACGCCCATCGCGCTGGTCATGAGTTTCGACATGTCGTCGAAGAACTTGTTCGGGCCGCTCATGACGCACCTCCGCTGCCGGTAATTTCCGATACCGCCTATATGCGCGGGGCGGGTCGAAAGCTCAAGGTTGACTTCGCCGCGGCCAGAGGGTCTTGAGAGGCGCCAAAGGAGCGATGATGCAGGCCGCGATCCCCTTCCCCGACATCTCGAACGAGGTCTTCTCGATCGAGCTTTTCGGCGCCCATCTGGCGCTCAGGTGGTATGCTCTGGCCTATCTCGCGGGGCTTCTGGCGGGGTTCTGGGTGATCCGCAGGCTGATGCGGCGGCCGGCGCTCTGGCCGGGGGACCGGGCGCCGATGGCGGCGGAACGGACCGACGACCTCTTGACGGCAATCATCCTCGGCGTGATCCTCGGCGGCCGGCTTGGCTTCGTTCTCTTCTACCAGCCTCTTCACTACCTCTTCCATCCCCTTGACATCGTGAAGGTCTGGGAAGGTGGCATGTCGTTCCACGGCGGCTTTCTGGGGGTTCTGCTGGCGGGCCTGTGGTTCGCCCGCCGCAACGCCGTGCCCGCGGCGCAGCTTTCCGACGCGATGGCGCTCGTCGCGCCGATCGGGCTTTTCTTCGGGCGGCTCGCCAACTTCGTCAACGCCGAGCTGTGGGGCCGGCCGACCGACCTGCCCTGGGGCGTGGTCTTCCCCGGCGCGGCGGCGCAGGACTGCCCCGGCATCGCCCCCGGCCTCTGCGCCCGCCACCCGAGCCAGCTCTACGAGGCGGGGCTCGAGGGGCTCCTCCTCGGCCTTCTCCTCTGGCTCCTCGTGCGGCGGGGTGCGCTGAAACGCCCGGGGCTGGTCACCGGCCTGTTCCTCGCGGGCTACGGGGCGGCCCGGTTCGCGGTCGAGTTCGTGCGCCAGGCGGATGCGCAATTCATCACACCCGACAATCCGCTCGGCCATGCCCTTCACCTCGGCGGCTTCGGCCTGTCGATGGGTCAGATCCTGTCGCTGCCGATGATCCTCGCCGGGATATGGCTGATCGGCCGGGCGCGGCGGGCATGACCGCGCTGGCGGCGATCCTCGCACGCCGGATCGCCGCCGATGGCCCGATGCGGCTTTCGGACTACATGGCCGAGTGCCTCCTGAACCCGGTGCACGGCTACTACGCCACCCGTGACCCGTTCGGCGCGGCCGGCGATTTCACCACCGCGCCGGAAATCAGCCAGATGTTCGGCGAGCTTCTCGGCCTCTGCCTCGCGCAGTGCTGGCTCGACCAGGGGAGGCCGGCGCCCTTCGCGCTGGCCGAGGTCGGGCCGGGGCGTGGCACGCTGATGGCCGACATGCTGCGCGCGATCCGCGCCGTCCCCGGCATGGCCGAGGCGGCCCGGGTGCATCTGGTCGAGGCCTCGCCCGCGCTCCGCGCCCGCCAGGCCGAGACGCTCGACGGCCACGCGCCGGAGTGGCATGGCCGGGTGGAGGACCTGCCCGACCTGCCGCTCTTCCTCGTCGCCAACGAGTTCTTCGACGCATTGCCGGTCCGCCAGTTCGAGCGGCGCGGCCCCGGCTGGGCGGAGCGGATGGTGGGCCTTCGCGACGGCCGGCTCGCGCCCGGGCTCGGGCCGGTCACGCCCTATCCGGCGCTCGCCGGGCGTCTGGCCGACACGGCGGACGGCGACGTGGTGGAAACCTGCCCGCCGGCAGCGCCGATCGCGCAGGAAATCGCCAGCCGCATCACCCGCCACGGCGGCGCGGCGCTGGTCATCGACTACGGCGGCCGGCATTCGCTTGGCGACACGTTGCAGGCGGTGAAGGACCACGCGCCCGCCGATCCCTTCGCCGAACCGGGAGAGGCCGACCTGACCGCGCATGTCGACTTCGAGCCGCTTGCAGAGGCGATCACCGCGGCGGGCGCGGCGGTGACGGCGCTGACCCCTCAGGGGGTGTTCCTCGAACGGCTGGGGATCGCGGCGCGGGCCGAGGTTCTGGCGCGCGGACTTGCCGGTCCGGCGCTTCGGGCGCATCTGGCCGCGCATCGCCGCTTGACCCATCCCGACGAAATGGGACAGTTGTTCAAAGTGCTCGCGGCCTACCCGAAAGGCAAAGCCCCGCCACCTGGACTGGACCCCGCCGGATGACGCTGGAGATCCTTACCCACGATGCGCTCCGCCCGCTCAGGCACGGGTTCTTCACGCGCCGCGGGGGGGCCTCGTCGGGCATCTTCGCCGGGCTGAACTGCGGTGCGGGGTCGTCGGACCTGCGCGAGGCGGTCTCGATCAACCGCGACAGGGTGGCCGAGGCGCTGGGGCTGACGGCGGGGGCGCTGGTCGGCGTCCATCAGGTGCATTCGGCCGATGTCGTGACCGTGTCGGCGCTGCCGGTGGCGCCGGTCAGGGCCGATGCGATGGTGACAGCCACGCCGGGCCTGGCGCTCAGCGTGCTGACCGCCGACTGCCAGCCGGTGCTGTTCGCTGATCGCGGGGCCGGCGTGATCGGTGTGGCGCATGCCGGCTGGCGGGGCGCGCTTTCCGGCGTGCTCGAGGCGACGGTCGACGCGATGGAGGCGCTTGGCGCGCGCCGCGGCGAGGTGGTGGCGATCATCGGCCCGACGATCAGCCAGCGCGCCTACGAGGTGGGCCCCGAGTTCCTCGATGCCTTTCTTGCCGAGGATCAGGACTATTCCCGCTTCTTCGCGGGCGGCGAGGGCGACCGGATGCACTTCGACCTGCCGGGCTTCGGCCTGCACCGGCTGCGCGCAGCGGGTGTGGGAAGGGCGGAATGGACGCGGCACTGCACCTATTCCGATCCGGAGCGGTTCTTTTCCTATCGCCGCTCGGTCCACCGGCACGAGGCTGATTTCGGCCGGCTGATCTCGGCGATCCGTCTCTGAGACGTCCGGGATCGTTGCCGGTTGGCCGGCGGCATGGTGTCGGTGATCACATGCGGCACGGCGAGGTCGCCCGCGCCACGGGCCCGCGCTGGCGCCTCGGCAGGGGCGGCAGCGGCTTCCAGTCGATCGCGTCGTATCCGCGCCTGTAGGCGTCCCGGTCGCGCCACAAGCGGCCGTCCTTCGAGGTCGAGTCCTCCGGAACCTGATCTTCCCAAGGCATCGCCAACCTCCGATTTCGTTGGAAAATCATACAGGTTGGCGGTCCGCGACGCCATCGAATTCGGTGCCGCGAGGGTCTTCATCGGCAGCGATCCGGTCACCGCCAGCCCGGCGGTGGCAAGCGCGTCGCCATAGCTCACGGGCTCGCCCCTGAGCGCCCGTCCCGGCGCGGTGATCCCGGCCTTGACGCCGTCGAGCAGCGCAGCGACGACCGATTTCGCCCTCTCCCAGCTTCCCGGCTCGCCGACGCGCTCCGCCGGCATCTGCGGCGCGATGCGCCGAGCGCAGGCAGAATCGGCCCGCCGCCCTCAAAACACCGCGAAGCCTGCCCAAACCCTGCCGCATTGACCGCTAGAATGGCCCCGTCCGGTCAGAGAATCGGACCCGTCGAAAGGCCCGCTAGAGGCCGGGATCGAGGCAAGGAGCAGTCAGATGAAGCCGCTACGACGCTGGATGAAATCGGTGCTGGTGGAAAGCGCGAAGCCGGGGGTCACCCTACCCTGGCAGCGCGGCACCCGCCAAACCGCCCTCCGCCGTCCGAAACTCCGGCGCGCGCCCGGCCTGCCCGGCCGCGGCTGACCTTTCCTCCCCTCCGCCGCGGCGCCCCCGCCCCGCACCGGGGCGTCGCATGGCTGGCGGACCGGTCGCCCCGACGGTCCGCTGGCCTTCCTCCGGCAAGGCCGGCGGCGGCGATTCGCGCCCCGTCCGGCCCCGCCGATCCCTTGCGAAGGGTTAACGCCCCGACCTTGTCGCTTGTGGCTGAACAAACCCCGCCACCCGTCCGGCGATTGTCCGAGGGCCGCTCCAAATCATCCCCGCTCTTTGACAGATCGCCCCGAAGCGCGCAGATTGTGCGTATAGTCAGTCTGCATTTGGGGGGTGGGGGCTCCGCAGATGTGAGTGTTTGAAAGGTGTTCGAGTGCTGCAGCGTCATACCGGTATGAACCGTCTTTCGACGGATGTTTTCAAGTCCCCCCTTCCGCATTCCAGGTCCCTTCCCCAACCCGTCCCGCCCCAAACCGAACCGCGGCCGGTCCGCAGCGCGCCGCTGACCCGGCGCTACGAGATCGCCTATCTCGACCCCCGGGGGCAGTTCGAGACCTGCACCAGGCTCGCCCCGGCGATCGCCGAGTTCGAGGAGGCGTTTTCGGCCTTCGCGCGCGGCACCGTGATCGCCACCACCGAGGGGCCGGTGGCGATCGAGGATCTGGTGCCGGGGATGGCGGCGCTGACCGGCGAGGGCCGCGCCGAGCGGATCACCTGGATCGGCTCGATGACGCTTTTCCCGCCCCACGCGCTGCCGGGAATGCCCCGTTCCACCCTCACCCGCATCACCGCGGACGCCTTCGGCATCGGCCGACCGATGCCCGATCTCGTGCTCGGCCCGCGCGCCCGCATCCTGGTGCGCGATGCACGCTGCCGTTTCGCGACGGGGGTCGAGGCCGCCTATGCGCCGGCCCGGTCCTTCACCGACGGCGTGTCGATCATCGAGGTGACGCCGGTCGCGCCGATCACGGTCTATCACATCGTGCTGGAGCGGCAGGGCTCGATCCGCGCCGCAGGGCTCGAGATCGAGAGCTTCCACCCCGGGGCGCGCATGGATGACGGCTTCGATCCGCAGGTGGCGCAGGTCTTTCTCTCGCTGTTCCCGCACCTGCGCTCGACCGCCGATTTCGGCACCCCCGCCCATCCGCGGATGTCGGCGGCCGAGGTCGAGGCGGCGCTGGAAGCCTGACCGGGGCGCGGCGCCCGGGGCTGGCCCTCAGGCGCTGCGCTTCAGCCGCGCCTCGAGCACGTCGAAGGGAACGCCGGGGCGGTCCTTGGCGCAGCGGATGACGAGGCTGGTCTTGACGCTCGCCACGTTCGCGGCCGAGGTCAGCTCCTCGGTCAGGAACGACTGGAAGGTGGACAGGTCCGGCGCCACGCATTTCAGGATGAAGTCGATCTCGCCGTTCAGCATGTGGCACTCGCGCACCAGCGGCCAGTCGCGGCAGCGCTGTTCGAAGGCGGAAAGGTCGGCCTCGGCCTGGCTGTGCAGGCCGACCATCGCGAAGACCTGGACCTCGAAGCCCAGCTCGCGCGGGTTGACGTCGGCGTGGTAGCCGCGGATATAGCCCGCCTCCTCCAGCGTGCGGACCCGGCGCAGGCAGGGGGGCGCCGAGATGCCGACCCGGCGGGCAAGCTCGACGTTGGTCATGCGCCCGTCGTCCTGAAGCTCGGCCAGGATCTTGCGGTCGATCTCGTCGAGCCTGTTGGCGGCCATGTCGCGTCTCCCGGAAAATCTTGGCGGAACTTATCTGCAGCGCCTCGCTTGCGCAATATTGTTTCAGGGCGGCGCAAGATTGTCATCCCCGGCCTCCCGCCCGCTGCCGGCCGCCGGAGGCTGCAGCGCGCAAGAATCTCCTTAAGGTTGAGTTGCCGGGGTGACGGAGATTCGATCCGCCATGCGCCTTCCGATCCTCCTCGCCGCACTGCTCCTTGCCCTGCCGGCGCGCGCGATACGCCGCCGGATTGCACCGGCGCGCCTTGCGCGGGAGGCCCGGTGCAGGAGGAATCGCCGTTCCTGTGGTTCGGAATGCCGTTGTCGGACCCCAAGGTGCACGATCCGGTAAAGACAAAATATGGCCAGATCGCGGAAAAGTATCCGAGTGTCGCATCCTGCCTGGAAGACAGCACCGTGCCGCCGGACATCCTGGACGCTCGGATAGACTGGGAAGCCGTCGAAACGAGGGAAGAAGCCGAGGTCTGCCTGCTCCGTCTGTTTGCAAGGATCGGATCGCTGGACGGCATCATTCTGTGGCTTGACCGAAACGGTTTCGGGCGCCTTTTCCTGTATGTGGAAACCGGGCCTTTAATCGGCCCATATATCTCTGTCAGCGGCAGGTACGATACCAAGACACACGGTCGGCTCTATGGGTCCGCCTCTTTTCATCCCTTGAACAACCTCCTCGTGAAGTCGATTACGCTAAGCGTTCGCTGGAACGGCAGAGTTACCGGGGCAAGGATCGCGGAACAGTCAATCTGGAGTAAATGAGGAGATCATGTCTACAATATTTCTGGCCGTAAACAGGATACCCGCTGTGGTCACCTTCGGGCACCTTCAGCTTGTTTCAGATAGTTTTGAAATCGAAGTTCAAGCACCCTCCCTTCCAATTGCAGGCTTGCAAAACTGGCACTTTGAGGATGTTCGCGAGCACACCGATCCCGCCCACACACCGGGCATCAATGATCCGCAACACTACAGTGTCGCCATTGACTGTGGTGATAGAGATTCAGACTACATATGGAATTTATGTAAATATATCCACGAACAATTCCAAACCCAGCCCATCAACATTCCCTATCACGCGACGAACTTCAACAGCAATACCTATATCAACACCCTGCTGAGCATTGTCGGAACAAATCTCGACTCCTATCTCGGAAGTCTCTCGCCCGAACCGATTCCCGATCCCGTGACCGGCATTCCCACGCTGTTCCTTGGCTGCCCCGGCAGTGGAGCGGATCTGTTCGAGCATCAGGGATACATGCCGAATCTTTCGTTGATAGGCGAAGGCTGGGACGACTCATTCCGAACCGGCTACGGCGACGACACGCTTTCCGGCGCCGCCGGCAACGACACCCTCGACGGCGGGGGCGGCGATGACGAAATCCTCGGCGGCGGTGACAACGACGACCTGTCAGGCGGCAAGGGTGATGACAGGCGCCGTTCCATCTTGAACTAACGGTGGCCCGGGCGCATCATCCGATCTGGCCGGACTCGCCGGGGCGCGCCATGCGGAAATGGCTGTTGCTGACCCTCCCGCTCGTCCTCGTGGCCGTCCTCGCGGCCGCCGGATGGCTTTTTCTGCTGCCACGGACAGACCTGCGGCCGCTGCCTCCCGACCTGATCGACGCGGCTTCCGCCGAGGGTCAGGCCCTGCTCGACGGCGCGGAGGGAAGGGCCGACCACGCGACCCTCGCCCGGGGTTTCGAGGCCCAGGCGCTGAAAAGCTATTGCGGCGTGGCTACCAGCGTCATCGTCCTGAACGCGCTCGGGCAGGAGGTCGGCCAGCGCGACTTCTTCACCGACGCCGCGGCCGAGGTGCGGCCGATGTGGCGCGTGATGCTGACGGGGATGCCACTGGATGATCTCGGCGGGTTGCTCGCCGCCCACGGTGCGACGGTCGCGGTGCATCACGCGGACAGCGTGGACGAAGCGGCGTTTCGGGCCGCGCTTGCAGCCAATCTGGCGCAGGCGGGCGATTACCTCATCGTGAACTACCAGCGCGGGATGCTCGGCCAGGATGCGACCGGCCATATCTCGCCCCTCGCCGCCTATGACGCCGACAGCGACCGCGTGTTGATCCTCGACACGGCGTCCTACAAGTACCCGCCGACCTGGGTTCGTGTCGCGAGCCTGTTCGCCGCGATGAACACCATCGATTCCGAAACCGGCCGGACCCGCGGCTATGTCGAGGTCAGGCCCTGACCGATTGGGCTTCCGCCCGGCCACCGGGCCGACTATATAACGCATCGGTTCGGCGAAGAGGGCGATCATGGGCGATATCCGGCACACACGGGTTCTGATCATCGGCTCGGGCCCGGCGGGCTATACGGCGGCGGTCTATGCCTCCCGCGCGATGCTGAAGCCGATCCTCGTCCAGGGCATCCAGCCGGGCGGCCAGCTCACCATCACCACCGAGGTCGAGAACTGGCCCGGCGACACCGAGGTGCAGGGCCCCGACCTGATGGTGCGGATGGAGGCCCATGCCAAGGCGATGGGCGCGGAGGTGATTTCCGATCACATCCAGTCGCTCGACCTCTCGCGCCGGCCGTTCGCGGCCGCGGGCGACAGCGGCACCACCTACACCGCCGATGCGGTGATCCTCGCCACCGGCGCGCAGGCGCGCTGGCTCGGCCTGCCCTCCGAGGAGAAGTTCAAGGGCTTCGGCGTCTCGGCCTGCGCGACCTGCGACGGCTTCTTCTACCGCGGCAAGGAAGTGGTGGTGATCGGCGGCGGCAACACCGCCGTCGAGGAGGCGCTGTTCCTGACCAATTTCGCGTCGAAGGTGACGGTGGTCCACCGCCGCGACGGCTTCCGCGCCGAAAAGATCCTCCAGGACCGGCTGTTCAAGAACCCCAAGGTCGCGGTGCTGTGGAACCACACGGTCGAGGAAATCCTCGGCACCGAGGCGCCGCTCGGCGTGACCGGCGTGCGGCTGCGCGACGTGCTGACCGGGGCGGAAAGCACGCTTGCCTGCGACGGGTTCTTCGTGGCGATCGGCCATGCGCCGGCCTCCGAGCTGGTGAAGGACCAGCTCGAGCTGCACCACGGCGGCTATGTCACGGTCACCCCCGGCACCACCCTGACCTCGATCCCCGGCGTCTTCGCCGCGGGTGACCTGACCGACCATGTCTACCGCCAAGCGGTGACCTCGGCCGGCATGGGCTGCATGGCGGCACTCGATGCCGAACGCTGGCTGGCCGAGCAGGAGGAGCCGGCGGCACAGGCGGCGGAATAGGCGCCCGGCCTAGCCGCCCCGCGCCGGCCGCACCTGTGTGAGCGGGCCGAGGTTGAGCCAGGCCGCCAGCGCCGCCCGCGCCGCGCGGCTGCCGATCGCCTCGAGCCGCCGGTCCTCCAGCGCGCGGGCGAGCGGGATGTCGCCGCGGTAGACCCCGACGAGGTCCGCCACGCTCGACGACAGGAAAAGATCGGTCTCCCCGCCGGGATCGGCGAGGCAGAGCTGGCAGCGCCCGTCCTCGTTCAGATACCACCAGAGCGACCGGTGCGGCGGCCGGTCGGTGAATTCGATCCGCACCACGGCGCGGCGGCCGAAGGCGTCGGGCCGGGCGCCGCGCTCGATCCCCCAAAGGAGGAGGTCCATGTCGGCCTCGCCCTCGGCAAGCTCGCGCCGCGCCCAGCGCTGCCCCCAGACGCCCATTGCCTCGATCAAGGGCGTGAACTCCGCCCCGGCCGCGGTCAGGTGGTAGCCTCGCGCCCCGCGGTCGCCCCGCCGCTCGACGATGCCCTCGCGCTCCAGCTCGCGCAGGCGCTGCGACAGGAGCGTCGGCGACATCAGCGGCACGCCGCGCCGGATCTCCGAGAACCGATGCGCGCCCCAGCTTATGTTGCGCAGGATCAGCGCGTTCCACCGCGGGCAGAACACCTCTGCCGCCTTGGCGACCGGGCAGAACTGGCCATAGCGCCGCATCGTCCGCTCCGCTTCCGGCCGGTGACGGGCGGCCGGTGACACGCGCGCAGTCTACTACAGATTCCGCACTATCGGCAGCCTGCGGGGCGCTGCGACAATGGCGGCGGGAAAGGAGGAGACCATGACCCAGCCAACCGAAGCCGAAAACGGCCGGATCAGCGCCGCCGCCGCCGAGGTCTATGACCGGGAGTTCGTGCCGGCGCTGTTCGGCCCCTTCGCCGAGCTTTTCGTGGAGGCGATGGGCCTGATGCCCGGCGAGCGTGTCCTCGACGTCGCCTGCGGAACCGGCGCCGTCGCGCTCGCCGCGGCGCGGCGGATGGGGGCGGGCGCGCGGATCGCGGCCGTCGACATCAACCCCGCCATGCTGGCGGTCGCCCGCCGCAAGTCGGACGGCATCGCCTGGCAGGAGGCCGCCGCCGAGGCGTTGCCCTACGCGGCGGGACGCTTCGACGCCGTGCTCTGCCAGTTCGGGCTGATGTTCCTTGCGGATCGCAGCCGGGCCCTGCGCGAAATGGCACGGGTGACCCGGCCGGGCGGGCGGATCGGCCTTGCGGTGTTCGAGACGGTGGGAAACTCTCCCGCCTACGACCGGCTCGTGCCGCTTCTGGGGCGGATCGTCGGCCCGGGGGCGGCCGCGGCGCTGTCCGCACCGTTCTGCCTCGGCGATCCGGCGGCCGTCGCGGCGGAACTTGCCGCGGCGGGGCTGACGGCCGCCGAGGTCCACTCCCCTGCCGTCACGGTGCGGCACCCCTCGCTCGAGGCCTGGCTCGACACCGAGATCCTCGGCTGGACGCTGGCGGGAACGGTTTCGGCCAGGCAGCTCCGCAGCATCAAGGAGGCCGCGCGCGAGGCGTTGGCGGCCCATATCGGCGCCGACGGCCGCATCGCCTTTGCCGCCCCGGCCCGGCTGGTGATCGTCCGTCCCTGATCGGCGGGCCCGGGCGGGGCGGCGTCCCGCCCGGTGGAGTGGCCGGGGAAACAGTCTCCGCCCGCGAGGAGGAATTTCCGCATCATTGTCCCGAATGGGTGCGAATTCCCCTTGTCCGGCTTGTATTCCGCCGCGGTTCGGGTCTATGCCCCCGGCCGACGCCGGCCGTCCGGCCGCGCCTGTTGGTTCCAGAGGGTCCATTGCCGATGTCGCTTCCCAACCACGCTCCGATCCCGGAGCTGTATGTCTCTTCCGACTCCGCCCAGAAACTGAAGCACGAGGCCGCGAGCCTGCCCTCCTGGGATCTCACCCAGCGCCAGATCTGCGACCTCGAGCTGCTGATGAACGGCGGCTTCCATCCGCTGAAGGGGTTCCTGACCGAGGCAGACTATGACGGTGTGGTCGAGACCATGCGGCTCGCCAGCGGCGCGCTCTGGCCGATGCCGGTCACGCTCGACGTCGGCGAGGACTTCGCCGCCAGGGTCGAGCCGGGCCAGGACATCGCGCTCAGGGACCAGGAGGGCGTGATCCTTGCCATCATGTCGGTCACTGACAAGTGGACGCCCGACAAGAAGCGCGAGGCCGAAAAGGTCTTCGGCGCCGACGACATCGCCCACCCGGCGGTCAACTACCTGCATCACAAGGCGGGCCCGGTCTATCTCGGCGGCCCGATCACCGGCATCCAGCAGCCCGTGCACTATGACTTCAGGGGCCGGCGCGACACGCCGAACGAGCTTCGGGCCCATTTCCGCAAGCTCGGCTGGACCCGCGTCGTCGCCTTCCAGACCCGCAACCCGCTGCACCGCGCGCATCAGGAACTGACCTTCCGCGCCGCCAGGGAAGCCCAGGCGAACCTGCTGATCCACCCGACCGTCGGCATGACCAAGCCGGGCGATGTCGACCACTTCACCCGCGTGCGCTGCTACGAGGCGGTGCTGGACAAGTATCCGGCCGCGACCACGCATCTGTCGCTGCTGGGGCTCGCCATGCGCATGGGCGGCCCGCGCGAGGCGATGTGGCACGCGATCATCCGCAAGAACCACGGGCTGACCCATTTCATCGTCGGGCGCGACCATGCCGGTCCGGGCAAGAACAGCCAGGGCAAGGACTTCTACGGGCCCTATGACGCGCAGGACCTGGTCAAGAAGCACGCGGCCGAAATCGGGATCGAGGTCGTGCCCTTCAAGCAGATGGTCTATGTGCAGGAAAAGGCGCAGTACTTCCCCGTCGACGAAGTGCCCGAAGGCTCGACCGTGCTGGACATTTCCGGCACCGAGCTGCGCCGCCGCCTGCGCGAGGGGCTGGAGATTCCCGACTGGTTCTCGTTCCCCGAAGTGGTGCAGGAACTGCGCCGCACCTCGCCGCCGCGCGCCAGGCAGGGCTTCACCGTGTTCTTCACCGGCTTCTCCGGCTCCGGCAAGTCGACGATTGCCAATGCGCTGATGGTCAAGCTGATGGAGATGGGCGGGCGCCCGGTGACGCTGCTGGACGGCGACGTGGTGCGCAAGCACCTGTCGTCGGAGCTTGGCTTCTCCAAGGAGCACCGCGACATCAACATCCGCCGCATCGGCTATGTCGCCAGCGAGATCACCAAGAACGGCGGCATCGCCATCTGCGCCCCGATCGCGCCCTATGCCTCGACCCGCCGCGCCGTGCGCGAGATGGTGGAAGCCTATGGCGCCTTCCTCGAGGTTCATGTCGCCACCTCGATCGAGGAATGCGAACGGCGCGACCGCAAGGGGCTCTACAAGCTTGCCCGTGAAGGCAAGATCAAGGAGTTCACCGGCATTTCCGACCCCTACGAAGTGCCCGAGAACCCCGAACTGCGCGTCGAGACCGAGAACGTCGATGTCGACAACTGCGCCCATCAGGTGATCTTGAAGCTGGAAAGCATGGGCCTGATCAAGGCCTGACCGGCACCGGATGCCCGCGGACGCCCGGGGGCGCGCCCCCGGGCGTTTTCCTTTGCGTTCGGCCCCGAAGCGCGTATATCGGCCGGGCCCTTGGGAACGGAGTGAACGGTGGCACGTAAGGTCTTCATCGACGGGGATGTCGGCACGACGGGTCTGCAGATCCGCGAGCGGCTGGAGCGCCGCGATGACATTGCGCTCGTCCGCATCGACCCGGCACTGAGGAAGGACATTCCCGCCCGCCTTGCCGCCTTCGCCGAGGCCGAGGTGGCGATCCTCTGCCTGCCCGACGCGGCGGCGACGGAGGTCGTGGCCGCCTGCGATGCGGAAGGGCTTTCCACCCGGATCATCGACGCCTCGACCGCACACCGCACGCATCCCCGCTGGTGCTTCGGCTTCGCCGAGATGGCACCGGGCCAGCGCACGGCGATCCGCGCGGCGGCGCGGGTGACCAACCCCGGCTGCTGGTCGACCTGCGCCATCGCGCTGATCCGCCCGCTGGTCGATGCCGGGCTGATCGACCCCGCGCGCCCGCCGGCGATCTCGGGCGTGTCGGGCTATTCCGGCGGCGGCAAGGCGATGATCGAGGAGTTCGAATCCGGCGCCGTGCAGGGCTCTTTCCTCTACGCCGCGGCGCAGGGGCACAAGCACCTGCCCGAGATCACCCGCTACGGCGGCCTGTCGCGTCCGCCGGTCTTCGTGCCTTCGGTCGGGCAGTATGCCCAAGGGATGGCGGTGGCGGTGGAGCTTGACCTCGACGCCGCAGGGCTTGCGCGCGCGGAGGAGGTGCTTGCGGCGCACTACGCGGGCGAGCGCTTCGTCGCGGTCGTGCCGGCGGCGTCCCACGAGCCGCGGGTCTGGCCGCAGGCCCTGAACGGCACCAACCGGATGGAACTTTCCGTTCACGGCAACGCGGAAACCGGGGCGGCCACGCTCATCGCGGTGCTCGACAACCTCGGCAAGGGCGCGTCGGGGGCGGCGGTGCAGAACCTCAACCTGATGCTCGGGCTGGACGAGGGCGCGGGGCTCTAGCCGTTCGCCCGCCCCCGTTCGCCCGCCCGAGACGGCAAAGCCCCGGCGCACCGGCCGGGGCTTTCTTTCGTTTCGGACCCGGGTGTCAGCCCGCGCGCTTCATCCGCTCCATCAACCCGTCCTTGAGGACGAACTGATGGTAGAGCGCGCCCACGACATGCAGGATCACCAGCGCGATGCCGAGGTTGAACATGACCTCGTGCACCTCGCCCGCCGCATCGACGCCGCCGAACCACGCCATGACGCCGGAGAAGGGGATCAGCAGCAAAAGCGCGTAGAGCCCCAGATGGGTGAGCTTCGCGATCAGGTCGGCCACGGGATGTCCGCCCTCGGGCAGCTCCGGCGCACCGCGGGTCAGCCGGATCGCCACCCTGACGAGCGCGAGGACGAGGATCGCCGCGCCGACCCAGACATGGGCGGCGGCCGCCGTGCCGAAGGCATCACGGCCCTCGTGGATCGCACGCCACGCGGCCTTCATCTTGTCGCTGCTGACATAGCTCACCCCCAGAAGCAGGAGGATGCCCCAGTGAAGCGCGATCTGCGCGCGGCTGTATCCGGAAACCTTTGACATGTGTCCCTCGTCGGTCGTGATTGCCGGCGGCCCGACTGGCCGCCGTTGATGTCACGCAGAAGGGCTGGTTTTCCGTCGCCGGTCAATGCAACCGGAGTCTGAATCCGCCGCTTCAATGGGCGCTGACGGGCGCCATGTGGTTTTGCCGCGCCAGGATGAAGGCCAGCTTGCGGTCCTTGACCAGCGCCAGCCGCTCGCCCTCCGCGTCGTGCAGCGCATAGAGCGTGTCGAGCCCCATCACCTGCGCGCGGATATCCTCCGGCAATTCCGCCACGGCAACCTCGCGCACGTAGACGATGCGCTCGCCCTCTTCGGGTCCGAAATCGTATTTGGTGTCCATGCCTGTTTCCTCCTTCAGCCTCTGGTGATGCGGATCGTCTGCACCACCTTCTCCGGAACCGCGCGGACGAGGTCGATGTGAAGAAGCCCGTTCTCCATCCGCGCCCCGGCAACCTCGACGCCCTCGGCAAGGACGAAGCTGCGCTGGAAGGCGCGGGCGCCGATGCCACGGTGAAGGAAGACCCTGGCGTCCTCGGCCTCCTCGGCCTGCCGGCCGCGGATCACCAGCTGGCGCTCCTCGACGGTGATCGAGATGTCGTCCTCGCGGAACCCCGCCACGGCCAGCGTGATGCGGAAGCCGTTCTCGGCGGATTGTTCGATATTGAAGGGGGGATAACCGTCATTCCCGGTTTTCGCGGTGCGTTCGACAAGCCGTTCCAGCTGATCGAAGCCCAGAAGGAAGGGATGGGCGGCAAAGGTCAGTTTCGTCATCTCGGGCCATGTCCTCGTCATCAAGCGACATTGCGTCACGGGCCCCCGTCCGGGCGGCCCTTGGCCTGAATATGGAGGCTCGGGTCCCGGCCGACAAGACGGGCCGTCTCGAAAAGCTTCCCGCAGTCCCGGGGACTTGCTATCTTCCGCTGACACTCCCGAGCGACTCATGGCCCATGACGAGATGAATGCCCCCCTGGAAATGGACCCGACCGAAGTCCTGCGCGTGAAACTGGAGGTTCTGCGCCAGGAACACCGCGATCTCGACGAGGCGATCCACCATATGGAAGCCGCGGGCCGGTCCGACCAGCTCACGCTCCGGCGGCTGAAGAAGCAGAAGCTGAACCTGAAGGACCAGATCGCCCGGCTGGAAGACATCCTCACCCCCGACATCATCGCCTGAGCGGCGGCAAGCGGCATTGCGCCGGGGCTGCCACTGGCTATAGTGCGCGCTCCATTTCAGGCGCGGAGGCGGCATGGGCGCGAAGGTCGGCATCATCATGGGGTCGCAGTCCGACTGGCCCACGATGAAGGAGGCGGCGGCGATTCTCGACGACCTCGGCGTGGCTTACGAGGCAAAGATCGTCTCGGCCCACCGCACGCCCGACCGGCTCTGGGATTACGGGCGGACGGCGGTCGAGCGCGGGTTGCAGGTGATCATCGCCGGCGCCGGAGGGGCCGCGCACCTGCCGGGCATGATGGCCTCGAAGACCCGGGTGCCGGTGATCGGCGTGCCGGTTCAGACCAAGGCGCTGTCGGGCGTCGACAGCCTTTACTCCATCGTCCAGATGCCGAAGGGCTATCCGGTCGCGACGATGGCGATCGGCGCTGCCGGGGCGGCCAACGCCGGGCTGATGGCCGCGGCCATCCTCGCGCTTTCCGATCCCGCCCTTGCGACGCGGCTGGACGCCTGGCGCGACGCCTTGTCCGCCTCGATCCCGGAGGAGCCGCAGGAATGAGCCGCATCGGTTTCATCGGCACCGGCCATATCGCCGCGCCGATGGCGCGCCATCTCGCCGCGAAAGGCCACGAGATCACCGTCACCCGCCGCAACGAGGCGGTCTCGGCCGCGCTGGCACGCGACTGCGGCGCGCGGGTGGCCGAGCCGCAGGCGGTGCTGGACGAATGCGACATCGTCTTTCTCTGCCGGCGCCCGCAGCACGCCGAAGCGGGGCTGGCGCCGCTCCGCTTCCGCGCCGATCACCGGATCGTCTCGGTGATGGCCGGCGTGCCCGAGGCCACGCTTCGCCGGCTTTGCGCGCCGGCGCAGGGTTTCGTCCAGACGATCCCCCTGGGCTTTGTCGAGGAGGGCGGGTGCCCGCTCGCCGCCTACGGCGACGATGCGCTTCTCTCCGCGCTCGTCGCGCCGGAGAACCCGGTGGTGAAGGTGGCGGAGGAATCCGCGCTCGGCGCCTTCATGGCGGCCTGCGTGCTGGTGCCGGGCCTGCTCGACCTGATGGCGACGGCCGCGGGCTGGCTCGGCGCCCGGGTCGGCAAGGACGCGGGCGAGTTCTACGTGACGCAACTGACCAGCGGCTTTCTCCATGCGATGCGCAAGGGTGGCGCCGGGCGGCTCGCGGCGGAGCGCGATGCGCTGGCCACGGACGGCACCTACAGCCTCCAGATGGTCGAGGCGCTCAGGGCGGCGGGCGTGCCGGGGCAGATCCTAGCCGCGCTCGACGCGGTCGAGGCGCGGATGGAGAAGGCATGACCGTCACCCCCCTGCCCGCCGGCGCCACCATCGGCATCCTCGGCGGCGGCCAGCTCGGCCGGATGCTGTCGGTCGCGGCGGCGCGGCTCGGCTACCGGACCCATGTCTATGAGCCCGCAGCCAACCCGCCGGCGGGCGACGTGGCGCATCGGGTGACGACCGCGCCCTATGACGATCTCGCCGCGCTCGGCGCCTTCGCCGCCGCGGTCGACGTCGTCACCTACGAGTTCGAGAACATCCCGACCTCGGCGCTCGACGCGCTGGAGGCACGGCGCCCGATCCATCCCAACCGCCGCGCGCTGGCGGTCAGCCAGGACCGGCTGAAGGAAAAGGCGTTCCTGACCGATCTCGGCCTGGTCACCGCGCGTTTCGCCGCGGTCGACGACGCCGAGGACCTGGCCGAGGCGATCGGGGAAATCGGCTGCCCGGCGATCCTCAAGACCCGGCGGCTCGGCTATGACGGCAAGGGACAGGTGCGGCTGGCCTCCGCCGCCGATGCCACGGCGGCGCTCGCGGCGATGGCGGGGGCGCCGGCGATCCTCGAGGGCTTCGTCGAGTTCAGCCACGAAGTCTCGGTCGTTGCCGCGCGCGGACAGGACGGCAGCGTCGCCGCCTACGACCCCGGCGAGAACGTCCACCGCGAGGGCATCCTGCGCACCACGACCGTGCCCGCCCGCCTGAGCGAGGCCGAGCGCACCGATGCGGTGCTGCTGGCGGCGCGCATCCTCACGGCGCTGGACTATGTCGGCGTGCTGGGGGTGGAGCTGTTCGTCACGGCCTCGGGCCTTGTCGTCAACGAGATCGCGCCCCGGGTCCACAACTCCGGCCACTGGACCCAGAACGGCTGCGCCGTCGACCAGTTCGAGCAGCACATCCGCGCCGTCGCCGGCTGGCCGCTCGGCGACGGCACCCGCCATGCCGACGTGGTGATGGAGAACCTGATCGGCGACGACATCCTGAAGGTTTCCGCGATCGCCCGTGAGGGGGGTGCCGCGATCCATCTCTACGGCAAGGCCGAGGCCCGGCCCGGCCGCAAGATGGGCCACGTCAACCGGATCGTCCGGCAGGGGTGAGGGGCGTCGCCTCGGGGGAAACAGACGAACGGGAGACCTCGCTTTCGCGAAGGTGACAGGCGTCGTGCCATCGCTCCACCCGTCTCGCCCGGGGCGTCCAGCCGGGCGGCGCCCGCTTCGCGGTCCGCCGCTCGGGCGGCGGGGCGTCCGGGCGGGGCCGCGGCGGCCCCTACCGCAGCACCCGCCGCGCGGCGTCGAGATAGGTCAGATCGTGGTCGAACCGCCCATTGGCGAGGAATTCCAGAACCTCGGCCACGACGAGCGGATTGTTCATCATGAACGTGTGCGTGACCGGCAGCACGAGATGGTCGCGCATGCCGCCGATCCTCGTGCTGGCGACGCTGACCTTGCCGTCGTCGGCCCCCTCGATCACCGCCGAATAGACCGGGTTGAGCGAGCGGTCGCCGGCGATGATCCCCAGATCGAACCGCACCGCCGGCAGCGCGTTCGGAACGCTCGCGGGCCGGGTGCCCAACTCCAGCCCCGCGGGCCCGTTCAGCCAGCGGAAGGCCCCGAGGTCGCCGAAGGCATCGACAAGCTCCGATCCGTGGTTGGGCGGAGCGAGCATCACCACGCGGCCCATCTTCGCCGGCCGGTGGTCGGCCAGCCAGGCGCGGGCGAGGATGCCGCCCATCGAATGCGTCACGAAATGGACGGTGTCGTCCGTGCCGCAGCGGGCCACCTGGGGGCCGACATGGTCGCGCACCAGCGTCCCGATGGTGGCGGAGGTCGAGGGATAGCCCTCGTTGACCACCCGGTAGCCCGCCCGGACGAGCGCGCCTTCCATCACGAGAAGCGACGCCTCGCTGCGCGCCAGCCCGTGCAGGAGGACGACGCAGTCCGCCGCGGCCGCCGGAAGGGCGGCGATCATGGCACCCGGAAGGACAAGCATGACGAGCGATTTCCACATGGGCCGGTGATAGGGCAGCCCCCGTCCCGGCGCCAGCCCCTTGCCCTCGCCCCGGCGCTCCGTCACTCTGCCCGCCCATGAAGACCCGCTCGCCCCGCCTCGCCACCCGCGCGATCATCGTTCAGGATGGGCGACTTCTGCTGGTGAACGCCTACCCGGGCAACCGGTCGGACCTCTGGGGCGCGCCGGGCGGCGGGGTGGAGCCGGGTCAATCGCTGCCCGAGAACCTCAGGCGTGAAGTCCACGAGGAATGCGGGCTGACGGTCGAGGTCGGGCAACTGGCGCTCGTCAACGAATTCCATGATCCGAAATCGGGCTACCACCAGGTCGACCTGTTCTTCCGCTGCCGGATCGCCGGCGGCGGGCTCGACCCGAACTGGGCCGATCCGGCGGGCATCGTCCACACCTGCCGGTTCTTCGCGCCCGCGGAGCTTGCCGCGATCCGGCTGAAACCCGACAGCCTGTCGCGCGTGGCCTTCACGCCCGGGGCACCGGTCCACTACGACCCGCTGGAGGAGATCGTGCCATGAGCCGCGCCTTCGTCAAGGAGGACAGGCCCGACACCGAGCCGCTGCCAGACCTGCCCATCAGCCCGCATCCGAACTACGTGACCCCGCGCGGCCTTGCCGCGCTGCGCGACCGGCTGGAAGCGGTGCGGGTCGAGCTTGCCCGCCTGAAGGCACGGCCCGACCGGCTCGACCGTCTGCCGGAGAAGGCGGCCGAACGCGACATCCGCTATCTCGAGGCGCGGCTCGCCTCGGCGATCCCGGTCGATCCGGCAACCCAGCCGAAGGGCGAGGTCGCCTTCGGCGCCCGCGTCACCGTGGCCGACGGGGAGGGGCGCGAAACGGTCTACGAGATCACCGGAGAGGACGAGGCGGACGCCGCGCTCGGCCGCATCGCCCCGCAGTCGCCGCTAGCCCGCGCGCTGATCGGCGCGCATGTCGGGGACACGGTGGAGTGGCGCCGCCCCGCCGGCGCGGCGGAGCTGGAGGTCATCGCCATCGCCTACGGCTGACGGGCCGGGCGGACGGCGATGGCGACGCCGCCGAGGACAAGGACGGAGGCGAGAAAGAAGCGCAGGGTCAGCGGTTCGCCGAGCAGGACCATCCCCCCGGCCAGCGCCAGCACCGGGACGCTCAGTTGCGCCACCCCGCCCCGCGCGGCGCCGAGGCCGGGCAGGATCGTGTACCAGAGCGCATAGCCCAGGCCCGATGTGACGGCACCCGAGACAAGCGCGAGGGCAAGGCCCGCGGGCTCAGCCGGCACGGACATCGGGGATGCGGGCAGAACGGCGACGATCAGCGCGGCCACAGGCACCGCGAGGATGAAGTTCCACGCCGTTGCGCCGAGGGGATCGCGGGTGCCGCGTGCCGACAGCGAATAGATGCCCCAGCCGACGCCGGCCGCCACCATCAGCGCGGCGTGCGCCAGGCTCTGGCCAGCCCCGGGGCCGGGCGCGAGCAGGTAGACAAGCCCGAGGAACGCCACCCCGGCGCCGGTCCAGCGCCGCGCCGGCACGGGTTCCCGCATCGCCAGCGCGCCCCCGAACATGGTGATCTGCACGGTGCCGAAAAGGATCAGCGCGCCGGTGCCCGCGTCGAGCGCGCCATAGGCGAGCGAGAAGCCGAAGAGGTAGACGAGAAGCGACAGCGCCCCCGCCGCCCTGCCCCGCCGGCCCGGCCAGAGACGCTGCCCGGTCCGGATGCGCCGGCCCACGACCAGAAGCCCCAGCATCGCCGCCCCGGCGAGAAGCCGGACCACGGCGAACTCCACCGCGCCAATGTGCCCCGGCCCCACCGCCGCCCGGTTCAGCACCGAATTCGCCGCGAAGGCGGTCATGGTGAGCGCGGTGAGAAGGACGAGGCGCATGGGCGGAGCCTAGCGCCTCGCCCCGCCCCCGTCACCGGGGAGGGCTCAGCCCTTGAACCGGTGCCGCCGGTGCCAGTCCAGATAGGCGGGGTGCGGGCGCAGCGACGGGTCGGAGGGAACGATCAGGCGGCGGTCGGGAACGAAGAGCCGCTCGGCCACCTCGCCGGCGATCGAGTCCCGGGCGATCAGCAGCGAATTGTCCTCGTCGACCGAGACGAGCCCGCGGTCGAACATCCAGTGGATCGTGCCTGACAGGGCCAGCCCGTTGCGGACGGTGTCGGGCCCGCGCTCCTCGACCGGCAGGATATGCGCGGCCTCCACCTCGGGCCGCCCGCCGCCGTTGCGCAATTCCAGCCCCGACATGGCGCAGCGCCCGGCATAGGCGCGGCGCACCTGACGTGCGAAGGACTGGTCGCGGAAGGCGCGCGAGGTCAGGATCATCTCGCGCTCCGGTCCCAGGAACGGCTCCTGCGCCGGGGCGCCGAACCCCGGCATGCCGCCCGGCCCGCCCTCGCGCGGAAGTGCGTCCGGCACCGGATCGGACCGCAGCCCCTCTGCGATGATCGCGGCGAAGTCGCCGTTGGAAATGAGCCTGACGGCCGACGAGTTGTTTCCGCCCGAGGCCGGCAAGCCGGTCTCGTAGGGCGTGCCGTTCGCGCGGGTCCTCGGAACGTTGCGTTCGAAGCTCAGTTCGGTCGACCGGTCCAGCAGCGCATAGCTGTGGTTCGCATCTTCGGGGTCGGAAACGATCCGCTCGACCCGCTGAACGGCGTAGTAGCCGCGCGAACCACCCGCCCGCCCTTCATAGAAGATGACCCAGTCACCGACGGTCTGGGCCACACGCGACAGGTAGCCGTTCGGGAAGTGATACCACTCGCCCGGGCGGTCCTTGTAGGCGGAGTGGGACGACGCGATGTAGACGGCCTTCACCATGCGCTGACCCTGGCACAGGCCGGGCCGCTTTGACCAGGCGCAACGGAAAAGGGGCGCCCTGCGGCGCCCCTTCCCCTGTTCCGTCGGAACGGATGGCTTACATCATGCCGTCCATGCCGCCCATGCCGCCGGGCATGCCGCCGGCCGCGGCCTTCGGCTCGGGCCGGTCGGCGACCATCGCCTCGGTGGTGATGAGGAGACCGGCGACCGAGGCCGCATCCTCGAGCGCGGTGCGCACGACCTTGGCGGGGTCGATCACGCCGAACTTGAACATGTCGCCGTATTCCTCGGTCTGGGCGTTGAAGCCGAAGGTCTTGTCCTTCGATTCCCGCACCTTGCCGGCAACCACGGCGCCGTCGACGCCGGCGTTCTCGGCGATCTGGCGGAGCGGCGATTCCAGCGCCTTGCGGACGATGGCGATGCCGGCTTCCTGGTCGCCGTTCACGCCCTTCAGGCCCTCGAGCGAGCCGGCCGCCTGGATCAGCGCCACGCCGCCGCCAACGACGATGCCTTCCTGCACCGCCGCACGGGTCGCGTTCAGCGCGTCGTCGACGCGGTCCTTGCGCTCCTTCACCTCGACCTCGGTCATGCCGCCGACGCGGATCACCGCGACGCCGCCGGCGAGCTTGGCCACCCGCTCCTGGAGCTTCTCGCGGTCGTAGTCGCTGGTCGTTTCCTCGATCTGGGTGCGGATCTGGGACACGCGCGCCTCGATCTCGGCCTTGTCGCCGGCGCCGTCGATGACGGTGGTGTCATCCTTCTTGATCAGCACCTTCTTGGCGCGGCCCAGCATGTCGAGCCCGACATTCTCGAGCTTCATGCCGAGGTCTTCCGAGATCACCTGGCCGCCGGTCAGGATCGCGATGTCCTGGAGCATCGCCTTGCGGCGGTCGCCGAAGCCCGGCGCCTTGACGGCGGCGATCTTCAGCCCGCCGCGCAGCTTGTTGACGACGAGCGTGGCGAGAGCTTCGCCTTCGACGTCTTCCGCCACGATCAGGAGCGGACGCTGCGACTGGATCACCGCCTCGAGCAGCGGAACCATCGGCTGCAGCGAGGAAAGCTTCTTCTCGTGCAGCAGGATATAGACGTCTTCCAGTTCCGCCGTCATCTTGTCGGCGTTGGTGACGAAGTAGGGCGAGAGATAGCCGCGGTCGAACTGCATCCCCTCGACCACCTCGGTCTCGGTCTCCAGCCCCTTGTTCTCCTCGACGGTGATCACGCCCTCGTTGCCGACCTTCTGCATCGCGTCGGCGATCTGGCGGCCGATCTCGGCCTCGCCGTTGGCCGAGATGGTGCCGACCTGCGCCACCTCGGCGCTGTCGGCGACCTTGCGGGCCGCGCCCTTGATGTGCTCGACGGCCTTGTGCACGGCGATGTCGATGCCGCGCTTGAGGTCCATCGGGTTCATCCCGGCGGCCACCGCCTTCAGGCCCTCGCGGACGATCGCCTGGGCGAGAACGGTCGCGGTGGTGGTGCCGTCGCCGGCCTCGTCATTGGTGCGGGAAGCGACTTCCTTCACCATCTGGGCGCCCATGTTCTCGAACTTGTCGGCAAGCTCGATTTCCTTCGCGACGGTCACGCCGTCCTTGGTGATGCGGGGCGCACCGAAGGATTTGTCGATCACCACGTTGCGGCCCTTGGGGCCAAGCGTCACCTTCACCGCATCGGCGAGGATGTTGACACCGCGCAGCATCCGGTCGCGGGCATCGCTGTCGAATTTGACGTCCTTAGCAGCCATGTTGGCTTCTCCTGGTTGTCTGGATGGGGTCTGGTCGGCGGCGGTCTCAGGCGATGATGCCGAGGATGTCGCTTTCCTTCATGATCAGCATCTCGGTGCCGTCGACGGTCACTTCGGTGCCCGACCACTTGCCGAAAAGGATGCGGTCGCCCTTCTTGACCGACGGTGCGATGAGTTCGCCCGAGTCCTTGCGCGCTCCTTCGCCAACGGCGACGACTTCGCCCTCGGCCGGCTTTTCCTTGGCGCTGTCGGGGATGATCAGACCGCCCTTGGTCTTTTCTTCGCTTTCGACTCGCTTGACCAGCACACGGTCATGCAGCGGTTTGAATGCCATCTGGCAACACTCCCTTGGGTTTCCAGGTTCAATCGTGATTAGCACTCGCCTTGGTCGAGTGCCAACACCGGGCTAGTTAGGCCAGCGAAATCCGCCTGTCAACCGCCGCTGCACGCAAAATTGCCGCGGCTTCGGCATGACCTTGCCATCGCGCGCGGGTATAGTCATGGCCATTGGATGCTGTCGCGCCGCCCTGCGGGAGTCTGGGATGATCCGACACCTTGCCGTCAGCCTGTTGCTCTGCCTGCCCGCGGGCGGGGCGAACGCGGCCTGCACCGGGCAGGATATCCTGCCGACGCTCGACGCCGACCAGCGCGCCGGAATCACCTCGGCCGTGGATTCGCTGGCCTATGGCCGCGGCAACCACTGGCGGGCGAGCAGGGGCGATGCCGTCGTCCACCTTCTCGGCACCTATCACCTTGACGACCCGCGCCACGACGCGGTGATGGAGCGGCTGGCGCCGGCGATCGACGCGGCCGGCACCGTCCTGGTCGAGGCCGGGCCCGAGGAACAGGCGGCCCTCGAGGCCGAGATGATGCGCCGCCCCGACCGCCTGTTCGCGATGGAGGGGCCGACGCTTCCCGAGCGGCTGGAGGAGGCGGACTGGAAGGCGCTCTCGGCGGCGATGCAGGAACGCGGCCTGCCCGGTTTCGTCGCCGCGAAGATGCAGCCCTGGTATGTCGCGATGCTGCTCGGCATCCCGGCCTGCGCGATGGCCGACATGGCGGGCGATCCCAACGGGCTCGACACCCGCATCATCGCACGCGCTGCGGCGCGGGGCATCCCGGTCCGGGCGCTTGAACCCTACGACACGGTCTTCACCCTGTTCGACGGCATGGCGCCAGCCGAACAGATCGACATGATCCGCGCCACGCTGGCGATGAACGCCCGCGCCGAGGACTTCGCGGTGACGCTGACCACGGCCTATTTCGCCGAGGATGTGCGCGTCACCTGGGAGCTCGGCCGGCTGGCCGCGCTGGATCTGCCAGGCGAGACGCCGGAGTCGGTCGATGCCGACCTTGCGGCGATGGAGGAACTGCTGATGTTCCGCCGCAACCGGTCGTGGATTCCGGTGATCGAGGCGGCCGCGGCCGAGGGCCCGGTCTTCGCCGCCTTCGGGGCGCTGCACCTGTCGGGGCGGGACGGCGTCCTTGCGCTGCTGGAGCGCGAGGGCTTCAGGATCGAACGCCTGCCGTTCTGAGCGGCCTGCCCCTGCCCCGTGACAAGCCGCGGCCGAGCGCCTATAAGGCGCGCGATTTTCGCCCTTTCACGGATGACGCACATGATCAAGGTCTTCGGCCACAAGTCCCCCGACACCGATTCCACCGGCTCGCCCATCATCTGGGCCTGGTATCTGACCGAGCACCGGAAGCAGCCGGCCGAAGCCAGGCTGCTCGGCGAGCCGAACACCGAGGCCGCCTTCGTGCTGAGGAAATGGGGCCTGAAGAAGCCCGACATCATTTCCGGCATCGCGGCGGGCGAGAAGGTGGTGATCGTCGACACCAACAACCCGGCCGAACTGCCCGAAGGCATCAACAAGGCCGACATCATCCAGATCATCGATCACCACAAGCTGACCGGCGGGCTGGAAACCGCGGGCCCGATCGACATCACGATCAAGCCGCTGGCCTGCACCGCGACGATCATGCACAACCTGATGGGCCCGAACGCCGCGAAGATGCCGCGCGAGATCAAGGGCGCGATGCTCTCGTGCATCCTCTCCGACACGCTGGAATTCCGCTCGCCCACCACGACCGATCAGGACAGGAAACTGGCCGAGGAACTGGCGGCCGATCTCGGCATCGACATCCCCGCCTATGCCGCCGAGATGTTCGAGGCGAAGTCGGACGTCGGCGCCTTCTCCGACGCCGAGCTTCTCAGGATGGATTCCAAGGAATACACCGTCGCCGGCAAGGAGCTGCGCGTCTCGGTGCTGGAAACCACTGCGCCGAAGGTGATCCTTGACCGCAAGGCGAGCCTGATGGCCTCGATGGAAGGCGTTGCGAAAGAGGACGGCGCCGATCAGGTCCTGCTCTTCGTCGTCGACATCCTGAAGGAAGAGGCGACGCTGCTGGTGCCGAACGACCTCGTGAAGCGGATCGCCGAGGCGTCCTTCGGCGCGAAGGTCACCGGCGATACCGTGGTTCTTCCGGGCATCATGAGCCGGAAGAAGCAGATCATCCCGGCGCTGAAGCTCTGAGCCGCCCCATCCGGCCCGGCGCCCGAGGGCGCCCGGCCCGTTTCCTGCGAGGCCCCATGACCCGGATCATCTCGTCGCTGGCCGAAGTGTCGGCCGCCTATGACGTGCTCTACTGCGACCTCTGGGGGTGCCTCCACAACGGCCGCGTCCCCTGGCCGGCGGCCGTCGCCGCGCTTCGCGCGTTCCGGGCAAAGGGGGGGCGGGTCGTGCTGATGACCAACGCGCCACGCCCGAACCGCTTCGTCGCGGCGCAGCTCGACCGGATGGGGGTGCCGCGCGATGCCTGGGACATGATCGTGTCCTCGGGCGATGCCGCGCAGGCGGGAATGTTCGCAGGCCTCGTCGGGCGCCGCGTCTACCACCTCGGCCCCGACAAGGATCTGGGCTTCTTCACCGACATTCCCGCCGAATTCGCCGGCGCCCCGGCGATCGAGCGGGTTCCTCTCGAAGACGCCGAGGGCATCGTCTGCACCGGCCCCTTCGACGAGATGACCGAGACACCGGAGGACTACCGCGCGACCTTCCTCTACGCCAAGGCGAAGGGGTTGAAGCTTCTGTGCACCAACCCCGACATCGTCGTCGACTACGGCGACCGGCGCATCTACTGCGCCGGGGCGCTCGCGGCGCTCTATGACGAGATGGGGGGGACGAGCCTCTATTTCGGCAAGCCGCACCCGCCGATCTACGATCTTGCCCGCCGCAGACTCGCCGCCACCGGCGTCGAGGTCGAGCCCTCGCGCGTGCTCGCGGTGGGCGACGGCATCGAGACCGACATCCGCGGCGGGCTCGCCGAGGGGACGGACACGCTTTTCGTCACCGGCGGGCTTGCCGCCGAGGACTTCGGCCCCGACGTGGAGGCGCCCGAGCCTGCGCTGCTTCCTCCTTGGGTCGAGGCAAGGCAGATCTCGCCCACCTGGGCGATCGGGCGCTTGCGATAGGCGAAACAAAATTATCGACAGGCAACAATCTATCCGGAAATGACGGACGGAAGACTGTAAATTACCCAAGAAGATTGCATCCGCGCCCTCGGAGGTCTATGCTGCACTGCAACATGATTTCCCGGGATTCGCGATGATGCTCGACAACCAGCCGCGCGGAACGATCTGCATCGAGGATCTGGAGATCGGCATGACCCGCTATCTCCAGAAGACGGTCACCGACCGCGACATCGAACTGTTCGCCGAGGTCTCGACCGACCGCAACCCGGTGCATCTCGACGACGACTATGCCCGCGACACGATTTTCGAGGGCCGGATCGCCCACGGGATGCTGACCGCGGGGCTGATTTCCGCGGTGATCGGCGAACAGCTTCCGGGTCACGGCACGGTCTATCTCGGCCAGTCGCTCAGGTTCATGGCCCCCGTCCGCCCCGGCGACACGGTCCACGCCGAGGTGAAAGTCACCGCCATCGACCATGCGCGGCGCCGGGTCACCCTTGAAACCCACTGCGCGGTGGGCGATACGGTCGTGCTGAAGGGCGAGGCGCTGGTGCTCGCGCCAAGCCGCAAGTTCGACTGACACCACGGCGGGCGCTCCCGCCAGACGGGGGCCGATGCAGATTCACCACCACTGGACCGGGATCGGACCTGCCCATCGCGGCGCCTCGGTGGCGATGGGCAACTTCGATGGCGTCCACCTCGGCCACCAGTCGGTGATCGCGCTGGCCGCCGAGGCGCAGGCGCCGCTCGGTATCGTCACGTTCGAGCCGCACCCGCGCGAATTCTTCGCGCCCGCGGCCCCGCCCTTCCGGCTGATGAACGCCGAGGCGCGCACCCACCGGCTGGAGAAGCTGGGGGTGGCCGAGCTCTACGAGCTTCCCTTCGACGCGCGGCTGGCGGGGATGGAGGCCGAGACCTTCGTCGCCGAGGTGCTGGTGGCCGGGCTCGGCGTCGCGCATGTGACCGTGGGCGCGGACTTCTGCTTCGGCAAGGGCCGCAAGGGCACGGTCGAGACGCTGTCCCGCGAAGGTGCGCTTCATGGTTTCGGCGTCACCATTGCCGATCTGGTGGCGGCCGACGGGGCGGAGATTTCCTCCACCGCGATCCGGGCGGCACTGGCCGAGGGTCGCCCGCGCGACGCGGCCGGAATGCTCGGCCACTGGCACCGGATCGAAGGCCCGGTGCTGCACGGCGACAGGCGCGGCCGCACCCTGGGCTTTCCCACCGCAAACATGGCGCTCGACGGGCTGCACCTGCCGAAGCTCGGCATCTATGCCGTCAAGGTGGACGTGCTGACCGGCCCCCATGCCGGAAGCTACGATGGCGCGGCGAACCTCGGCATCCGCCCGATGTTCGAGGTGCCCCATCCGACGCTGGAAACCCATCTGCTCGATTTCAGCGGCCAGATCTACGGCGAACACCTGTCGGTCGCGCTGGTCGAACACCTCCGCCCCGAGATGGCCTTCGACGGCCTGCCCGCGCTTGTCGCGCAGATCGATGCCGATTGCGCCCGGGCGCGGGCGATCCTCGCCGGGCTCTGACCCCTTCCCTTTCGCGCCCCCCGCGGGCAATGTCGCCGCCGATGAAAGACCCGATCCCCCGCGATGGCCTCAGGCCGGAATTCTGGAAGCGCCCGCTGAACACGCTGACCCCCCGCGAATGGGAGGCGCTTTGCGACGGCTGCGGCAAATGCTGCCTGAACAAGCTCGAGGATGCCGACACCGGCGAGGTCTTCTTCACCAATGTCTCCTGCCGGCTTCTCGACACCGAGACCTGCCGCTGCGGGCAATACCAGAACCGCAAGCGCTTCGTGCCCGAATGCGTGGTGCTGACGCCGAAGACCCTCGCCGGTGTCGCCTACTGGATGCCGTCGACCTGTGCCTACCGGCTCAGGCACGAGGGCAAGCCGCTGCCCGACTGGCATCCCCTGATCACCGGCGACCCGGAGAGCGTCCATGCCGCGGGCCAGTCGGTCCGCGGCTGGGCGGTGCCGGAATTCGAGGTTCCGGAAGAAGACTGGGAAGACCATATCATCGAGGATCTGTGATGAACTTCGCCTCTGACAACACCTCTGCCGCCGCGCCCGAGGTCATGGCCGCGCTCGCCGCCGCGAACGAGGGTTACGCGATGCCCTACGGCAGGGATCCGATCATGGACCGGGTGCGCGCGGCCCTGCGCGAGACCTTCGAGGCGCCGGAGGCCGAGGTCTTTCTGGTTGCCACCGGCACGGCCGCGAATGCCCTGTCGCTTGCCGTCCTGACCGACCCCTGGGGCGCGGTCTTCTGCCACCGCAACGCCCATGTCGAAGAGGACGAATGCGGCGCGCCGGAGTTCTACACCGGCGGCTCGAAGCTCGTGCTGGTGGAGGGCGAGCACGCCAAGATGACGCCCGAAACCCTGCGCAAGGCCATCACCCTCACCGGGCGGAGCGGGGTGCACAATGTCCAGCGCGGCATGGTCACGATCACCAATGCGACCGAGAACGGGACGGTCTATTCCGCCGCCGAGACCCAAGCGCTCTGCGAGGTGGCGAAGGGCTTCGGCCTGCCCGTCCATCTCGACGGCGCGCGCTTTGCCAATGCCGTGGTGGCCTCGAACGAAAGCCCGGCCGAGCTGACCTGGCGGGCGGGCGTCGATGTGGTTTCCTTCGGGGGCACCAAGAACGGCTGCATGGGGGTCGAGGCGGTGGTGATCTTCGATCCCGCCCGCGCCTGGGAATTCGAGCTTCGCCGCAAGCGCGGCGGGCATCTCTTTTCCAAGCACCGCTTTCTCTCTGCGCAGATGGCCGCCTATCTGGAGGACGGGCTCTGGCTCGGGCTGGCGCGGGCCGCGAACGCCGCCGCGGCGCGGCTTTCGGCCGGGATCGCAGCCATCCCCGGCGCCGCGCTCACCCATCCGACCGAGGCGAACGCGGTCTTCGCGAGCTTTCCGCGCGCGGGTCACCGGCGCGCCTTCGAGGGCGGCGCTGCCTATTACCTCTGGCCGTTCGACCAAACGCTCGACGGCCCGGGGGAGGAGCCCTTGAGCTGCCGCATGGTCGCCTCCTGGTCCACCACCGGGGCGGATGTGGACGGTCTTCTCGCGCTCATCCGCGGTCGAGATTGACGCCGATCAGCCCGGCCGTCTCCGCCGGGTGGGTGATCGGCACCATGTGGCCCGCGCCGGGCACGGTGGCCACGCCCACGTCCGGCAGCCGCACCGCGATCGCCTCGGCGATGCCCTCGATGATCGCGGGCGAACGGTCGCCGCGGACGATCAGCACCGGCAGGTCGAGGCTTTCGAGACCGCCGGGCGCAAGGATGGCGCCGGAATCGTCGAAGAGCGCGGGGGTGCCGGCCTCGATCAGGTGAATCCGCTCGGTGATCGCCGCCCGGTCCCGTCCGGCGAGGTCGGCCCAGGCCGCGCCCGTGCCCCAGACGCCGGTGAACGCCTCGGCCGCCGCCTCTCGGTCGCCCCGCGTGAAGGCCGCCCGGCAGCGGTCCATCAGGGCAGCATTCTCCTCCCAGGCCGCAGTTCCCCTCGCCGCGGCGAAGAGCACGGGCTCGATCAGCGTCAGCGTCCTGACCGCCTCCGGCGCGGCAAGGGCGAGCCTGAGCGCCGCAACGGCGCCGAAGGAATGGCCGATGAGGTCGACCGGCCGGTCGACGAAGCTGGCCGCGATCCGCACCGTTTCGCGCAGATAGTCCCCCTCGCCCTGCCACTGGCCCGACCGTCCGTGGCCCGGCAGGTCGAAGGCGGTGAGCGTCAGGCGATGGCCGAGCCGGTCGGCCACGCCCGCCCAGGCGTTGGAACTGGCGAGCGAACAATGGATCGCCAGGGCCGGCCGGTCGCCGGTTCCGAAGACCTGCCAGAAGGTCGGATGGCCCGCCCGCTCTTCCGGCAGCATCAGAGCCCGCCGGCGAGATGCAGGTCGAGGTCGTCGAGCCGGTCCTGCCCCCAGAACCGTTCATCACCGTCGGTGATGTAGAAGGGCGATCCGAAGACGCCCCGCACATGGGCCTCCTCGAGGTTGGCGGCATAGGCCTCGGCACCGGAGAGCATCCCGGTGAAGCTCAGACTGGGGTCGAAGCCCGCAGCCGCCAGGCAGCTGGTGATCACCGCATCGTCGGCGATGGCCTTCTCCTCGGCCCAGGTGGCGCGCAGGAGCGAATGGACCAGCGCCCCAATGTCGCCGCCCCCGGCCTTCTGCGCCGCGATCACCGCGTAGGAGGCGGGCGCCGGGTTGGTCGGCCAGAACATCGGCTGGAGATTGATCGGCATCCCGGCCTTCTTGGCGACCCGCCGCAGATCCTGGAACCGGTAGTCCTTGCGCCCCTGCGGCCGGTCGGCGGGGCGCAGCGTGCCGATCCGGTCGAACAGCGCGAGAATGTCGAAGGGCCGGTAGCTGACGGTCGCGCCGTGCCGCACCGCGATTTCCTCGAGCCGGGTGCCGGCGAGATAGGTATAGGGCGACAGCAGCGAGAAGAAGTAGTCGATCCGGGCCACGGGTTCCCCCTCGGTGCGGCTTGGGTTTGCCGCGAGGCTAGCCCGGTGCTAAGCGGGGTGCAACGTCCCGAATCCGCGCCACGGCTGCCCGAGGATCCTGCCAATGCCCTCCATGATCGAACCGAAACTCATCTCCGGCAATTCCAACCGGCCGCTCGCCAACGCGATCGGGCGGCGGATGTCGATGCACCGGGGCATGAACGTCGGCCTCGTCAACGCAAGGGTCGAGCGGTTCAACGACCAGGAGATTTTCGTCGAGGTGTTCGAGAACGTCCGCGGCGAAGACATGTACATCATCCAGTCGACCTCGAACCCGGCCAACGACAACCTGATGGAACTGCTGATCATGACCGACGCGCTGAAGCGTTCGTCGGCCAGCCGGATCACCGCGGTGATCCCCTATTTCGGCTACGCCCGCCAGGACCGCCGCGCCAAGGCGCGGACGCCGATCTCGGCCAAGCTCGTCGCCAATCTCATCACCGAGGCGGGCGTGGACCGGGTGCTGACGCTCGACCTGCACGCGGCGCAGATCCAGGGCTTCTTCGACATTCCGGTCGACAACCTCTATGCCGCGCCGATCTTCGCGCTGGATGTCGAGCACCATTTCAAGGGCAAGCTCGATCAGGTGACGGTGGTCTCGCCCGACGTCGGCGGCGTCGCCCGCGCGCGCGAACTGGCGCAGCGGATCGGCTGCGGCCTCGCCATCGTCGACAAGCGCCGGGTGAAGGCGGGCGAGGTGGCCGAGATGACGGTGATCGGCGACGTCTCGGGCCAGATCTGCATCATCGTCGACGACATTTGCGATACCGCCGGAACGCTCTGCAAGGCCGCCGAGGTGCTGATGGAGGGCGGCGCGAAGGAGGTTCATTCCTACATCACGCACGGCGTCCTTTCCGGCCCGGCGGTGGAGCGGATCACCGGTTCGGTGATGAAGAGCCTCGTCATCACCGACTCGATCGAGCCCTCCGAGTCGGTGAAGAAGGCCGAGAACATCCGCATCGTGCCGACCGCGCCGATGTTCGCGCAGGCGATCATGAACATCTGGTCGGGCACCTCGGTGTCGTCGCTCTTCGATGCCGACACGCTGGGGCCGATCTACGAGGGCATGTATTCGCGCGGCTGAGGCGGCCCGGAGCCCTCCGCCGCGGCGGCCCGCGCCGCCTCGGCGTCGCGCCAGCGGGCGGGCGACAGGCCGGTTTCGCGCTTGAAGGCGCGGCTGAAAGCCTCCTCCGAGTCGTAACCCACCTCGTGGGCGATCCGGGCGATGCCGCGGCCGCCCTCGCGCAGCCGCTGCCGGGCGAGGTGCAGCCGCCACCGGGCGAGGTAGCGGATCGGCGGCCCGCCGACCAGCGCGGCGAAGCGTTCCGAAAAGGCGCTGCGTGACAGGCCGGCCTCGCGGGCCAGCGCGTCGGCCGTCCAGGCCGCCGCCGGGTCACGGTGGATCGCCGCCAGCGCGCGGCCGACCTGCGGATCGGCCAGCCCGCGCAGCCAGCCCGGCCCCGACGGCCCCGCCGCGGCCGCGAACTGGCGCACAGCCTCGACGAACAGCACTTCCGACAGCCGCGACATGACGCCTGAGGAGGCGAGCCGCCCCTGGGCAAGCTCGGCCGCCGCGAAACGGGCCGAGCTTTCGATCCAGTCGCGCGTCGCCGCCGAGCCGAGGTCGAGCTTCAGAAGACGCGGCAGCAGGGTGAAGAGCGGGTTGCGCGCCTCGGTGGAGCCGAGAAAGCCGCAGACCATGTGAGTCTCCTCGCCGCCGCCGCCGTGGACGACACGCGCGAGCCCGCCGTCCTGGGCGGGCTGCACCAGACTGCGGACGATGGTCGGCCGGAGCCCGGGGGCGCTGGAGATGACGTGAGTGTCGTTGTGCGGCAGGATCGCCAGCTCGCCCGCCGCGACCTCGACCGGGTCGTCGCCCGGCGCGGTCATCGTCGCCCGGCCGGACAGGACCACATGGTAGAAGACGATCTGCACCGGGTCGTCCAGCAGCGGCCGGCAGTCGGCCGCGGTCAGTTCCGAAATCACGCAGAAGGGCGCGGTCAGCCGCACGTCGAGAAAGACCCCGCCGGTCAGGCGGACGGAACGCAGGACATCCGAGATCGGGTCTGACATGGGCCGCTCCATTCCGGACGGACGGTCAGGTGAACCGGCGGCGCGGTCATTCCAGGCAAGGGTGTTCAGGCGCTAACACCGTGTCGCGGCCGACGCTCCCCGTGGCCCGGAATATTCGATCCGGGCGCCCTGCCCTGTCAAGCCGGCAGGGAGGGCGGCCGCACCAAACCCGAAAGGACTTTGAAAACCATGAATGTTGAACTTGCCACACCCGATTTCGCCGCGATCAAGGCCCGTCAGCATGCGGTCTGGGCATCGGGCGACTATGCCGTGATCGGCACCACGCTCCAGATCGTCGGCGAAAACCTTTGTGAGGCGGTGGACCTGCGTGCGGGCGAAACCGTGCTGGACGTGGCCGCCGGCAACGGCAACGCCACGCTCGCCGCCGCCCGCCGCTTCGGCCGCGTCACCTCGACCGACTACGTGGCCGCCCTGCTCGACCGCGGCCGCCAGCGGGCCGCGGCCGAGGGCGCCGAGGTGGCATTCCGCGAGGCCGACGCCGAGGCGCTGCCCTTCCCCGACGCGAGCTTCGACGTCGTCCTCTCCTCCTTCGGCGTCATGTTCACGCCCGACCAGGAGACGGCGGCGCGCGAGATGGCGCGGGTTCTGAAACCCGGCGGGCGGATCGGGCTGGCCAACTGGACACCCGACGGCTTCATCGGCCAGCTCTTCAAGGTGATCGGCCGGCACGTGCCGCCGCCGCCGGGGGTGAAGCCGCCGGCGCTCTGGGGCACCGAGGCGCGGCTGAGGGAGCTTTTCCCCGGCCACCGCGTCAGCGTGACGCCGCGGCAGTTCCAGTTCCGCTACCGCTCTGCCGAGCACTGGCTGGAGGTCTTCCGCACCTGGTATGGCCCGACCCACCGCGCCTTCGCGGCGCTCGACGCCAAGGGGCAGGCGGCGCTCACGGCAGAGGTGCTCGACCTTCTGGCGAAGTCGAACCGCGGCGGCTCGACGCTGGTGGTGCCGAGCGACTACGTCGACGCGGTGATCCGCGGGGCCTGAAACGAAAGCGGCCCCCGCGCGGGGGCCGCTTTTTCCGTGAAGGCTATGCCCGCGGCTCAGGAAATCCCGATATGGTCGCCGATCGCCACCATGTCGGCCAGAAGCTTCGCGGCATCGTCGACGAGATCCTGGTTGCCGCCTTCCTTCGCGGCGCGCAGGCTTTCCTCGGCGCGGGCGACGAAGCCCTTGACGATCGCCGGCGTCACCTCGGAGACATGCAGCGCCTCCTCGGCCAGAAGCGTCGTGCCGGCGGCGGAGATTTCGGCGAAGCCGCCGGTGACCGCGTAGTCGTCGCTTGCGCCGTCGGCCTTGACGATCCTGAGGATGCCGGGACGCAGCGTGGTGATCAGCGGCGCATGGCCGGGCATCGCCGTCAGGTCGCCGTCGGCGCCCGGAATGCGCACCTCGCGCGCCTGGACGGAGGCGAGCCGCCGTTCCGGGCTGACGAGATCGAACTGCATCGTGTCGGCCATCTTGCCCCCTTACGCCGCTTCCGCGGCCAGACGCTGCGCCTTGGCTTTCACTTCCTCGATGTCGCCGACCATGTAGAAGGCGGCTTCCGGCAGGTGGTCGTATTCGCCCGCGACCACCGCCTTGAACGACGAGATGGTCTTTTCGAGCGGAACCTGCACGCCGTCCGAGCCGGTGAACACCTTCGCCACGTCGAAGGGCTGGCTGAGGAAGCGCTGGATCTTCCGGGCACGGGCCACGGTCAGCTTGTCCTCTTCGCTCAGTTCGTCCATGCCGAGGATGGCGATGATGTCCTGCAGCGACTTGTAGCGCTGAAGGATGCCCTGCACGTCCCGGGCGACCTGGTAGTGCTCCTCGCCCACGACCGAGGGGTCGAGGATGCGCGAGGTCGAGTCGAGCGGGTCGACCGCCGGGTAGATGCCCAGCTCCGAGATCGCGCGGCTGAGAACCGTGGTCGCGTCGAGGTGGGCGAACGAGGTCGCCGGCGCCGGGTCGGTGAGGTCGTCGGCCGGAACGTAGATCGCCTGCACCGAGGTGATCGAGCCTGCTTTCGTCGAGGTGATCCGTTCCTGCAGCGCGCCCATGTCGGTGGCGAGCGTCGGCTGGTAGCCCACCGCCGAGGGGATGCGGCCGAGAAGGGCCGACACTTCCGAACCCGCCTGGGTGAAGCGGAAGATGTTGTCGACGAAGAAGAGAACGTCGGTCCCCGACTGGTCGCGGAACTGTTCGGCGAGCGTCAGGCCGGTCAGCGCCACGCGGGCACGCGCCCCCGGCGGCTCGTTCATCTGGCCGTAGACAAGCGCCACCTGGCTCTTCTCCAGATCGTCCGGCTTGATGACGCCGGATTCGATCATCTCATGATAGAGGTCGTTGCCCTCGCGGGTCCGCTCGCCGACGCCGGCGAAGACGGAAAAGCCCGAGTGCACCTTGGCGATGTTGTTGATCAGTTCCATGATCAGAACCGTCTTGCCCACGCCGGCGCCGCCGAAGAGGCCGATCTTGCCGCCCTTGGAATAGGGGGCGAGAAGGTCGATGACCTTGATGCCGGTGACGAGAATTTCCGACGAGGTCGCCTGTTCGGCGAAGGTCGGGGCCGGCTGGTGGATGGCGCGGGCCTCGGTCTTGGCCACGGGGCCCTTCTCGTCCACCGGCTCGCCGATGACGTTGAGGATGCGGCCGAGCGTGGCGTTGCCGACCGGAACCGTGATCGGGCCGCCGGTGTCGGTCACGCGCTCGCCGCGGACGAGCCCCTCGGTCGCGTCCATCGCGATGGTGCGGACGGTGTTCTCGCCGAGGTGCTGGGCCACTTCCAGGACCAGTCGCTTGCCGTTGTTCAGGGTCTCGAGCGCGTTCAGGATCGCCGGGAGGCGATCGTCGAACTGCACGTCGACGACGGCGCCGATGACCTGGGTCACGCGGCCCGTGGCGGCGGCGGCTTTCGGTGCTTTTGCCATATGGTTTCTCCGGTTCTACTCAGAGCGCCTCGGCGCCCGAAATGATTTCGATGAGTTC
>JAUQYB010000075.1 GCA_030837825.1 Albidovulum sp. | reverse complement strand
CCAATGATCGAGATGCTCATGTTCGTTCTCCTTCTGACATCCGGCGTTCGGCTGAACGCCGGTTCGTTCGTCATGCGGAGAACATAGACTCTGCTTAGAAAGACGATAATCCGGCCTCGGGGAAGATGATTGCTTCCCGATTCAGTGTAATGACCTACCAGCCTTGCTCCCAGTGTGGAGTCTGCCTGTACCGCTCAAAGAGTAAGTCGACGAGCAGGCGCACCTTGGCCGCGAGATGGCGGCTGTGCGGATAAAGGACGTGTACGTCGTAGGGATCGGGCTCGAACGACGGCAGCAGTCTGATCAGCCTGCCCGAGCGCAGTGCATCCCCCGCCACGAAGGCGGGCACGCAGGCGAGCCCGAGTCCCAGTTCCGCGGCCTGGACGCAGGCCTCGGCGTTCGAATAGCGGATGCGGCCGTCGACGCTCGCCATCTCGACCTCGCCGGTCTCGCCCTTGAACGGCCACCGGTTCGGCTCGCGGAAGTTGGTGTCGATGATGCAGGCGTGCTGTCCAAGGTCCGCAGGCGAGGTGGGCGCATCGTGCTGTTCGAGATAGGGGCGCGCGCCGACCACCACGATGCGGACGGCGCAAAGCCTGCGGATGATCAGGCTGGAATCGCCGGGTCGTCCGACGCGAACGGCAAGGTCGAACCCCTCGTCGACGACGTTGACGACCCGGTCGGAGAAGCTCACGTCGAGTTCGATATCGGGATAGAGTCCGGCGAACGCGTTGAGTGCGGGCGCCAGTTCGCGCGTGCCGAAGGTCAGAGGCGCCGTCAGCCTCAGCCGCCCGCGCGGGGACTGCGAGATGTTCCGGATGGCGAGGTCGAGGGTGTCGAACTCGTCGACCAGCGGCTTCAGGCGATCATAGTAGGCCCGCCCAGCCTCCGTCGGCGCGACGGATCGCGTCGTCCGGTTGAGCAGCCGCACGCCCAGCTCGGTCTCCAGGCGCGAGATCATCTTCGACGCCTGTCCGGACCGCGTGCCCAACTTCTCTGCCGCCGCCGTGAAGCTGCCTGTCTCGATCACGGCGAGAAACATGCGGTCGCTGTCGAGGCGGTCCATTTCTTCCTCATAGGGAGCAATGAGCGATGACTCTCGATCATTGTATCTAGGTTGGGAAGAAAAAGGAATCAACCGGCGAGCGCAAGATCATCGCCCTCGGCAAGCGCGCGCCTGATCCCGTATGACGCCGCAGTCGGCAGGCATCGCGGCGATAGCGGACCTGTCCGGGAGCAACACGACTTCCTCCGCTGCGCGGACTTGGAACTCCTGGTCGTACTCAACGACGGGTGGGTACACGGCGCCGCTCAGCAGATCAGAACCGCCCCTCGCGCAGCCCCGCACGCTGCCTCGCCACAGCTAGCGTGAAAACTGGTCCAGCACCACGATCAGCGCCAGCCTTCCCTCGGGCGTCGCGGCCCAATGATCCAGCGCCCCCGCCGCGCCGCGTTCGGTCAGCGGGCCAAAGCGCGCCGCAATGGCCGCGTCAGCGCCGCCATGCAGCCGCCAGCGCCAGTGCTCGGCACGGCGGTCGGGGTCGATATCCAGCGCCCGGCCCTCGGGAAACCAGAAATCCAGAACCTCATGGATTTCCTCGGCCTCATTGCTGTCAGTCATGTCATCCCCCATGAACACCGCCCCCGCGCCTCTGGGCACGGGAGCGGTCCTGTCGATAGCGCGCAGGCGCCTATGCCGTCGCGGGCACCGCCACCCGCCCGGAGCGGCGTCTGCCAGACCCGCGTGGGGCGCGCAGAAGGCGCATGGCGTTGGCGATCACTACCAGCACCGAAAGCTGGTGAACCAGCATGCCCTCGGCCATATGCACATCGCCGCTGAACACGCCAAACAGCAGCCCGGCCACGGTCAGCAGCGCGATGGCCAGGTTCTGGCGCATGTTGCGCAGCGTCGCGCGGGAAATCGCCATCGCCTCGGGCAGCTTCTCCAGATCGTCGGCCATCAGCGCGATATCGGCGGTCTCGATCGCCACGTCGGAGCCCGCCGCCCCCATGGCGATCGAGGTATCGGCGGCGGCCAGCGCCGGGGCGTCGTTGATGCCGTCGCCGATCATGGCGACATGGCGGCCCTCGGCCTGGAACTGGCGGATCAGGTCCAGCTTGTCCTCGGGCATCAGACCGGCGTGGATTTCCTCGATGCCGATCTCGGCGGCGATGGCGCGGGCGGCTTGCGGCTGGTCGCCAGTCAGCATGACGATGCGGCTGACCCCGATGTCGCGCAGGCGGGCGATGGCGCGCGTGGCCGAGGGGCGGGGCTGGTCGGACAGCCCGAAGATGCCCGCGATCCGCCCGTCCAGCGCCACGATGATCGGCGTGCGGCCGCGCCCCAGGACCCCGGCCAGCGCCGCCTCGGCCTCGGTGTCAAAACTGATGCCCAGCCGATCGAACAGCCGCCGGTTGCCGGCCGCGACCTGGCGTCCCGCGTGGCTGACCACAAGGCCCATGCCGGCCACTTCCTCGACCGTTTCGGGCGCGGGAATGTCACCCTCGGCACGACCGGCGGCGACAATGGGCCGGCCCAAGGGGTGATCCGAGCCGGATTCCGCGATGGCGGTCCAGTGCAGCAACTCGGCGCGGTCCACACCGGCCAGCGGCAGCACCTCGACCAGGCTCGGTCGGCCCTCGGTGAGCGTCCCGGTCTTGTCCAGCGCCAGCATGTCGATGCGGCCCGCGCTTTCCAGATGCTGCCCGCCCTTGATGAGGATGCCGGACCGCGCCGCTCGCCCGATGCCGGCGACGATGGACACCGGCGTCGAGATCACCAGCGCGCCCGGACACGCCACCACCAAGAGCGTCAGCGCGAGGCGGATATCCTGCGTCACCGCCCAGGCACCCAGCGCCAGCACCATGATGCCGGGCGTATACCATTGCGCGAACCGCTCGATCATGCGCTGGCTGGGGGCGCGTTCCTCCTGCGCCTCTTCGACGCGGCGGATGATGCGCGCCAGCGTCGTATCGGCGCCGATGCCGGTGGCACGGATGCGCAGCACGCCGTTTTCCGCGATGGTGCCGGCGTGGACGTGGGAGCCCGGCGCTTTCTCGGCCGGGATTGGCTCGCCGGTGATGGCGGCTTCCGAGACGGCGGCGTTGCCCTCGATCACCTCGCCATCGACGGGAATGCGGTTGCCGGCGCGCACCAGCACCGTCTCGCCCATCTGCACGGCGCTGGCGGCGACCTCGACCGGCTGGCCGTCGCGGATCACGGTTGCCACCTCGGGCGCGGCCTTCAGCAGATCGGCCAGCGCGCCGCGAGTCTGGCGCAGGGTGCGCGCCTCGAGCCAGGCGCCGAGGCTGAACAGGAAGGTGACGGCGGCGGCTTCCCAGTATTCGCCGATGAACAATGCGCCAACAGCGGCGACCGTCACCAGCAGCTCGATGGAGAAATGCCGAATGCGCAGCGCCTGCACGGCTCGCCAGGCAATGTCGGAGCCGGCGACAAAGGCCGCCGCCACCATCGAGGCTGCCCAGAGCCCGCTGAGGCCGAAGCCGTAAAGGGCGATCAGGCCGAGGGCGATCAAGGTGCCGCTGATGATGGTCAGCCATTTGCGCCGGCTGGCCGGCTGGCGAAGGGGTGTCAGGATGGGAGTGAACATGCGGGGCCTCATGGACTGAGGCCCGCCTGTGGGGACAGGCGGGCGCGTTGGAAAGGTCAGAATGCGGCGGGGCGGGCGCCGTAGCCTGCGGATTTCACCGCCGCGACAAGGGCCTCGACCGGGGCGGCGGCGGGATCATGGGCGATCTCGATGCGGCCGGTGTTGAAATGCACCTTGGCCTCGGCGACGCCGGGCAGCGCCTTCAGCGCCTTCTCGATTTTGACCACGCAGGAGGGGCAGGAAAACTCGTCGCTGCGCAGGATGGTGTTGAGGGTGTCGGGCATGGCGGACTCCTATGCTGTGCGGTCCGGCTTCGGGCTGGACCTTGCTTGTATCTTCAAGATAGGCTGTCCGCGGGCGCGCAGGGATAAGCAGTCAGCGCAAGGAGTGCTTGCATGGATGCACAGGACCAGAACTGGGACGATTACCGCCTGTTCCTCGCCATCGCGCGGGCGGGCACGCTGTCGGGGGCGGCGCGGCTGCTGGGCGTCACCCATTCGACGGTGTTCCGCCGCCTTGGCGGCTTCGAGGACCACCTCGGCGTGCGCCTGTTCGAGCGCCTGCCCTCGGGCTATGTCCTGACCGCCGCCGGCGAGGCGATGCAGCAGGCCACCGCCCGCATCGACGACGAGATCGCCGCCATCCGCCGCCAGGTCACCGGGCAGGACCAGCGGCCCAGCGGGACGATCCGCATCACCACGACCGACCTCCTGGCCGTTGGCGTGCTGCCCCGCCATGTCGCCGCCTTCCGGGCGGAATGGCCGGGGATCGAGATCGAGGTGGTCGTTGCGGACACGGTGTTGGACCTGACGCGGCGCGAGGCCGACGTGGCCTTGCGCATCGGCAATCCGGCACAGGAAACGCTGGTCGGGCGGCAGGTCGGGCGGCTTGCCTTTGCCGTCTATGGCGCGGCAGCTCCGCGGGCGCGGGGGCTGGACGATCCGGCCGATGGTGACTGGATCGGCTACGGCTCGGCCCATGGTCCGCTCAGCCGCAGCCTGGCGCGCTGGTGGCCGCAAATGCGACAGGTTTACCGGACGAACTCAATCATCGCCGCCCATGCCGCGGCGCAGGCTGGGATCGGCCTTGCGGCCTTGCCCTGTGTGGTGGCCGATTGCGACTCCGCACTGGTTCGCGCCGCCTCGCTCCCCGAGGATTTCATGCTGGATCTGTGGCTGCTGACCCATGAGGATCTGCGCCAGACCGCGCGCATTCGCATCTTTCTGGACTTCATGGCCGCGGCACTGGCCACCGACGCCGATCTACTGGAGGGGCGCTGCCCGTGCAAGACAAGGCCGGCGCAGGCGTGACGCCCCGCCGGCCATGCCTTCGGCTGTGGCCTCACTCGATCATCTGCCAGCCCGGATGCTCGAAATGCTCGCCATAGGCATTCAGCGCCTGAACGATGGTCACCGCGCCGGACTCCACCTCGCCTTCCTGCAGCGCCGAGACGCCGGTCATCACCTCACCGAGGATGATGTGGAACTGCTCGTCAACCTCGGGTGCCAGCACGCAGTTCTCGACCATGAAATCGATCTGCTTCTGCACGTCGGCGGCCATCCCTTTGGCGGCGTCCGCCGGAAGGCTGCCCGCATGGATCGCGTCCAGGTTCGCGGTCATCGTGCCGTGGATCGCACTCATGCCGGTGAGCATGTTCTGATCGCCCTGCCATTTGGCGCCGTCATTCAGCGTGATCTCCAGCGTCGAGGCGGCATGACCGTCATGCGTGGTGCTCTGCGCGGCGGCGATGCCGGGTGCCGCCAATGCGAGCGCGACGGCAAGGACGGTGAGGGATTTGAGGGTCTGCATGGTCTTCTCCTGCGTTGCATATCGGTTCTGGCCGCAACGGGTGATCGGAGGTGCCGTTGCGCGTGGTTGGAAGATAGGCTGCCTGTCCGCGCACAGGGATTGGCAATGCGCGCAAGGTGTCCTTGCATGGACGGACAGGCCTTCAGGCAAAGTCGAAATGCTCGAAGCGGACCCGCCGCGGGTTCTGGCCAACGCGATCAAGCCCGCCGAGCACCGTGCGCCGCAACCCGGCGGGACCGCAGAACCAGAGATCGGCCGTGCCGGGCGGGAACGGCGCCGACCGCACCAGCCGCCCGGCCGTCAGCCGGCCATCGCGTGTCGTCGCCACCAGCTCGAAGCTGAAGCGCGGGTTGCGCGCGGCGGCGGCCCGCAGGATCTCCAGCCCGATCGCATCCTCAGGTCTGCGAATGCTGTAGACGAGATGGATGTGGTGAGGATCCTCCGCGCCCAGGCTGTCGGCCCAGGCAAGGAAAGGCGTGATACCGACGCCACCCGCCAGCCAGAGCTGCCGCGCGCCGCCCTTGCGGAAATCGAAGCGGCCATGGGGACCCTCGACGCGCACCGTCATGCCTTCGCGAAGGGCATGGGGCAGCCGCCGCGTCCAGCCGCCAAGCCCCCGGATGGCAAGAGTCATGCGACCGTCAGGTTCCGGGGCGTTGGCGATTGTAAAGGGGTGTGGCTCGCCAAGGCCGGCCTCGGGCGCGCTCAAGAAAGCGAACTGGCCCGGCCGCCAGCGCATGGCCCGCCCCTTCGGCAGCAGCGTTACCATGGCGGTGTCGCCGTGGCGGCCGATCCGCTCGACGGTGAAGGCGCGCCGCCGCAGGCGCGGAGCGATGAACTCGGTCACGATCCAGGCGGCAAGCCCGGCGACAGCAAAGCTGTTCAGCAGCACGGCAAGGCCCGGATTCGCGCCTGCCGGCATGTCGACGAAGAACTGATGGAAGGCGACGATGGCAAACAGCACGCCCATGAAGCGATGACTGAATCGCCAGAGCTGATAGGGGATCTCGATCGGGACAAATGGCAGCCGCCGCAGCAGGCTGACCGCGATCAGCAGCAGGAAGGCGTTGAAGGCAAATTCGCCGATATCCTTGGCGGTATCGCCCAGACTGGTCTCGCGCACCGCGTGGTCGAAGTCGGGGTCGATCATGTCGTGCAGGACCATCGTCGCCAACGCCGTTATGCCCAGCCATTTGTGCGCGCGATACATCCGGTCGAGCCCACCGAACAGCGGCTCGAGCGCGCGTGGACGGGCAGCCAGGATCAGCGCCAGCGCCATCGCGACGAACCCGGCCGCCCCGATGGCGATGCCGATGGCTGCGTCCTGGCCATGCGCCGCGTAGGTGGCGAAGCCGAGGATGGCTGCCAGAAGGACAGGCAGAGCCAGCAGTAGGGGGCCGGCCAAGCTCAGTGCCCCGCCACCTTTGGCAAGTAAAGGCATCGACAGCCTTCTGCGCGGCCCGCGGAGTCTGCCGAGTGTTCCCGTCATGTCAGTCATGGCGTCGTCCGTTTCGTGCTGCTCGGGGGCATTCTCACCCTGATCCGTGCGTTGCGGGATGAAGCTGACGGCGGCCTGAAGGGATATGGCCCTCGAAATCAGCCGCGCGTCAGCTTGGCTGATCATGGAAAAGGGCCGGCCCGTTTCCCGTGCCTGTCGGTGGCCGGCTGCCATGTCTCATCGCGAGGGGGTACCCTTGTCGCGGCCCGGACGTTGAATGTGCCCAGTCCCGGCGGGTGACGCATGACTTCAAGGCGTTGCAGCGCCCGATGTCGCTGGTGGTCGGTGCGGCACGCCCAGTTGCGCAACTGCCCCGGTGATGTCTGTCATCAGCCCGTGCGGACCGCCCTGCGCCACAAGCTTTTCGGCTTCTGTCTCACCATCGTGCTGATGGTTGCGCTGGGGTCGGTCGGGCTTGCGCATCGCGTCTCAGGTTCTGCCGCAGTTGCGCGCGACGCCCTCGTGCTTGCGGGGGGCGATCTGTCGGCGCTTTGCGGCGGCGCCAATGACGAAGGGCAGGCTGCCCGCACCGATTGCCCGGCCTGCCATCTCGTCAAGGCATTCGATCTTCCCCGGCTGACCTTCCCGTATCGGGAAGCCGACCTTCGGTGGCAGGCCGTCGTCATCGTCACGCAGGCGGACCCGGTCGTGTGGCACGCCCCGGATCCCGCGCATCGGCTGCGGGCCCCGCCGGTGGCCTGACGCCGCCATATGGCGGCCCGCGGTCCTGCGCCATGCGCCGGCACCGGCGGGAGCCATTCTTCCCATCTTGCGGTGCGTGTGGCCTTGCAGGCCGGCGCCCGTTCCCGAACTCCGGCGCTGCCGGGCAACCCTTCCGTTTTCGGAGACGATTTCCATGAATGTCCTGATCCGTGGCCTGGCGGCCGCGCTTGTGGTGACCTCGCTGGCTGCGCCGACGCTGGCCGAAACCACCGTGACCGATGTCGAGGGCCGGACGGTCACGCTTGACGGCGTGCCCTCGCGCGTGGCGCTTGGCTTCTACTACGAGGACTATCTGGCCGTGACCTGCCCCGAGGGCGTGGACAGGCTGGTATCGCTGTCGCGCGCGCCCTGGGCCAACTGGCGCCCCGGCCAGTGGAAAGCCTACACGGCCCGTTTCCCGCAACTGGAGTCGCTGCCCGATTTCGGCAATGCTGATGACAACACCTTCTCGGTCGAGGCACTGATCGCCTCGAAGCCCGAGGTAGCGATCCTGTCGCCCTGGCGGACCGCCGCCATCGGGGAACCGGGCGTGGCGCAGATCGAGGCGGCGGGGATCAAGGTCGTTACCATCGACTACAATGCCCAGACGCTGGAGAAGCACCTGCTTTCGACGCGCATTCTTGGCGCGGTGATGGGCCGGCCCGAACGCGCGGAACAGCTTGCCGCGATGTATGAGGCGAAGACGAAGGACACGATGGAACGCGTGGCCAGGGCCGGCGTCTCGGGCAGGAAGGTCTATGTCGAACTGGCGCAGAAGGGGCCGGGCGAGGTCGGCAACAGCTACGGCAAGGGCATGTGGGCCGGGGTGATCGACCTTGTCGGTGGCCGGAACATCGCCAGTGGCCAGATCGAGAACTGGGGCCCGCTCAGCCCCGAATATGTGATCGCCCAGCAGCCGGACATCATCCTGCTCGCCGGGTCGGAATGGCTGAATAAGCCCGAAGCGGTGCTTCTGGGCTTTGGCCAAGATGCCACAGTGGCACAGGAAAAGATGGCCGCCTACACCACCCGCGCGGGCTGGGCCGATCTGCCGGCAGTGAAGACGCGCGAGGTTTACGGTATCTATCATGGCGGCAACCGTACGCTGTCCGACTTCGTCTATGCCCGCGCCATCGCCAAGGCGCTTTACCCCCTCTTTGCCGATGTCGATCCGGAGGCGGAACTGGCCGACTACTACCGGACCTTCCTGCCGGTTGCGGCCGACGGCGTCTTCGTGACCAAGCTGCAATGACGGTGGCCGCGCCCTCGAGCGCCATCGGCAGGTGGCGTGCACGCGCGGCGCGGCGCGGGGTGGCGGCGCTGGCCGCTGCCCTGATCCTTCTTGGCCTGTCGGTGGCCGATCTGATGACGGGGCCTTCGGGAATGACACCGGCAGGGATCCGGGACACGCTTCTGGCCGGGCCCTGGGGCGAGGACCGGGCGGCGGCCACGATCCTGTGGCAGTTGCGCCTGCAGCAACTGGTGATGGGCCTGATCGTCGGGGCCTCGCTCGGTCTTGCGGGGATGCTGATGCAGACCATCCTCGCCAACCCGCTGGCCTCGCCCTTCACGCTAGGCTTTTCGGCCGCGGCCGGCTTCGGCGCGGCCGGCGCCATCCTCGGCGCCTCGTTCCTGGTATTGCCGGTGCCGCAATGGATCCTGACCCCGCTCTGCGCCTTCGGCGCGACGCTTCTGGCGACGGGGATCATCTGGCTTGTGGCGCGCTACAAGGGGACCGGCCCGGAAATCCTGGTGCTTGCCGGCATCGCGGTGCTGTTCTTCTTCCAGTCGCTGCAATCGCTTCTGCAATTCATGGCCACGCCCGAGGTCTTGCAGCAGATCGTGTTCTGGCTTTTCGGTTCGCTTCTGAAGGCCAACTGGATCTCGGTGCAGGTTTCGGGCGCGATCCTGCTGGCCTGTCTGCCGCTCATCGCGCGCGACATCTGGGCGTTGACCGCGCTGCGGCTCGGCGAGACGAATGCCGCCAGCCTCGGGCTGGATGTCCCTTCCCTGCGGCGCCGGACCTTCCTGGTGACGGCCCTGCTGACGGCGGGGGCCGTCAGCTTCACCGGCACCATCGGTTTCGTCGGGCTGATCGCCCCGCATCTGGCCCGCTCGGTCGTCGGCGAGGATCACCGGCTTGCGCTGCCGGTCGCGGCGCTGGCCGGGGCGGTGATCCTGATCGCGGCCTCGGTGGTCGGCAAGCTCCTGTCGCAGGGCGCGGCGATCCCGGTCGGCATCATCACCGCCGTGGCCGGCATACCGATGCTGATGGCCGTGATCGCGCGCCACAGGGAGAGCTGAGCAATGCTGGACATCCACCTGCCCAACCTCCGTCGCGGCGAGATCAGGATCCTTTAGGCCTGCACCCTGACGCTTCGCCGGGGCGAGATCCTCGGCGTGATCGGGCCGAACGGCACGGGCAAGAGCACCCTCCTGTCGGCGATCGCCGGGCTTGGCGCGGCGCCGGTTCCGGTGCGTGCCGAAGGAAGGCCCCTGACACGGTGCGAGATCGGTTTCCTGCCGCAGGCCTATGCGGTCCGCTCGGCGATCTCGGTTCTGGATTGTGTCATCCTCGGCCGCCGCGAAGCGCTGGGCCTGCGGATCCCGCCCGGTGTGGTTACCGAAGCGGTGGCGCTGTTGCAGGCATTGGGACTTGCGGCGCTGGCGGACCGGCCGATGCAGGATCTCTCCGGGGGACAGCAGCAACGGGTGCTGATCGCGCAGCGCCTGTTCCGCAAGCCCCGGCTTCTGCTGCTGGATCAGCCGACCTCGGCGCTGGACCTGCACCATCAACTCGAGGTCATGGCGCAGTTGCGCGCCCATGCCGAGGTGCAGGCGATGCCGATGATCGCCGCGTTGCATGACCTGACCCTCGCGGCCCGCCTCTGCGACCGGATCGCGGTCCTGTCCCGCGGGCGCTTCATCCGCATCGGCCCGCCCGCCGAAATCCTCACAGGGCCGATGCTGCGCGAACACTGGCAGGTGGAGCCCGAAATCCTCTCGACCGTGCTGAACCTGCCGGCCATCGTCCCGCACCGCCTTGCGGCGCCGCCGGGACCGTCACCGGGCTGAGGCTGCCGGCAGCCCGCCCGGCCGATGGGCCGAACCCCGCCGGACATCGCCGCCGCACCCCGATCCGACCCAGCGGAGCCATCTCAATGCCGCCGCAGAATCTGACCTTCGGAATTCCGGTAGGCGCCGTCGCCGATATCCTCGAACGTATGGCAGGTCTCGCCTCGTCGCGGACCTTCCGTCAGGGTCATGCAAAGGCTGTCTCCGGCGAGTTTCCAGTGCCCGCGCCCCGAGAACAGCGGCGCCTTCAGCGCAACAGTGCCGTCGGCTTCATAGCGCAGATGCATCGTCATGCCCTTTCGTCGTGTCACGAGATCCTTGCCGACGATCTTCGCCATGACCTGCGCACCCGTCATCGTCTCCGCAGAAGCCGATGGTGCTGCGGTGACGCAGAGCATCGCCACAAGGGGTGAGATGAGCAGGACTTTCCGGCCCTTTCCGTTCATGAATTATTTCTCCTTCGCTGCGTCACAGGCGGGTCGACTCTATGTAAGTGGCCACATGCTTGTACTCCGCTAAGTTTGACGTGATTACAGAAGAGGCGTGCCAGATGGTGTCAATTTGCTAATAATAGTTGACTTCCTTTGATCGCCATGAATAGAAGTGATCACTCACTTTTATCTAACATGAAGACGCCAATGACACAACGAGCAAAGCACCTTCCATCCGACGAGCGCCGGGCCGAGGCCGTCGAGGCGGTCGTAGAGCTCGCCGCCAGCGCCAACCCTGAAGAGATAACCACCTCGGCCATCGCCGCACGGATGAAGCTGACACAGGGCGCGCTGTTCAGGCACTTCCCTACCAAAGACGCGATCTGGCAAGGCGTCATGGAGTGGGTTTCCGAGCGCCTTCTCGCGCGCATCGACCGGCTGGCAGGAGCGGAGTCGGATCCACTCGCGGCATTGAAGGCGATGTTCCTCGGCCACGTGGACTTCATTGCCGAACATCCCGGCGTGCCGCGCATGATGGTGGGGCAACTGCAGAACACCGGCGAGACGCCGGCGAAGAGGATGGCGCGGGCGCTCGTGGAGAATTACGCGAACCGGCTGCGTCGGATTCTTTCGGCCGCTCGCGCCGAAGGCGTACTGCCCCCCGATCTCGATATCGATGCTGCCGCGGCGCTCTTTCTGGGAATGATCCAAGGGCTCGTCATGCAGCACCTCATCCATGGCGACAGCGCGCGGATGCGTGCCGACGCGCCGAGGGTCTTTGCCATTTACCGAGCGGGGCTGGTGGCCGGCGCGACTGCCGTGGAGGGCCGGACATGAAGCTGACTTTCCTGGGCGCGGCACGTGAGGTGACCGGGTCCTGCTATCTTGTCGAGACGGACACAGTGCGGTTCCTGGTCGATTGCGGAATGGTCCAGGGCGGGGCCCACGACGCGGCCACCCGCAACCGCCAGCCTTTTGCCTTCAACTCGCGTTCGCTGGATTTCGTGCTGCTGACACACGCGCATATCGACCACAGCGGAATGCTGCCGAGGCTTTCGAAGGACGGTTTCGGCGGTCCGATCCTGACGACGCCCGCGACGGCCGACCTGCTCGATGTGATGTTGCGCGACAGCGCCCACATTCAGGAAACGGATGCCGCGCGGGCGGCGCGAAGTGGGCGTGGCAAGCGACGCGCCACATCCGGTTCCTCGACACCGATCTACACGATGACGGATGCCGAGACCTGCTTGCGACAGGTTCGGAGCCACCCCTATGACGCAACCATCGCACTACATCCCGATGTCGTCTGCATCTTCCGCGACGCCGGCCACATACTCGGATCGGCGATCATCGAGCTCTGGATCACAGAGGCTGGTGAGACCGTGAAGCTGGTCTTTTCCGGCGACCTTGGCCAACCCGGGCGCGCCATCCTGCATGATCCTGCGCCGATTGCGGACGCCGACATCCTGGTGATGGAATCCACCTATGGCGACCGGGCCCACCGCAACCAGGCCGCGACCCTCGACGAGGTGGTCTCGGTCATCTCCGAAACCCGCAACCGCGGTGGCAACGTGATCATTCCGGCCTTCGCGGTCGGGCGCACCCAGGAGATTCTCTATCACCTGCATTGCCTCGCGCGGCAGGGCAGGCTGCGCGATCTTTCGATCTTCGTCGATTCACCCATGGCCGACCGCGCCACGCAGATCACGAAGAGCCATCTGGATCTTTTCGACGAACAGGCGAGGAACCTGGTCGACTGGCACGAATCCGCGCCGGATCGGCCCCGGCTACGGTTCACGGCCAGCGCGGAGGAATCTAAGGCGCGGAGAGAGAGGGATTCGAACCCTCGAGACGGTTCCCCGCCTACACACTTTCCAGGCGTGCGCCTTCGACCACTCGGCCACCTCTCCGTGGGGCGCTGTTTACCGTCGGGCCGGGCGTCTAGGCAAGAGGTGGCGAAGAAAAATCGCCGCGACGGTCATTGCGCCAGGAGGAGCGTCACGCGCCGGTTCTGCCGGCCCTTGTTCTCGATCCTGCCGATCGTGACGGCGCCGATCTCGGCGGTGCGGGCGACATGGGTGCCGCCGCAGGGCTGCAGGTCGACCTGTCCGCTGCCCTGCCCGATCCGGACAAGCCGCACCCGGCCCTGCCCCGCCGGCGGAGCCACCGACATGGTTTTCACCAGTCCCGGGTTCGCCGCAAGCTCGGCATCGCTGATCCAGTCCTCGGTCACCGCGAGATCGCGCGCGACGAGATCGTTGAGCCTTTCCTCGAGGACGGTCACCTCGTCGGGCGGATGCGGCATGTCGAAGTCGAGCCTGCCCTTCCCCTCGCCGATCTGGCCGCCGGTCACCGGCAGCGGGATGACAACCGAGAGGAGATGAAGCGCGGTGTGGACGCGCATGTGGCGATAGCGCCGGTCCCAGTCGAGGCGTTGCAGGACCGGCGCGCCCGGCGGCGGCAGCGCGGCGGGTTCGGCGGGGACGAGCACGACCGCGCCGCGCTCGCCCTTGACCGCCGTGGCGATCGGGATATGCCCTCCCTCCCACTCGACGATGCCGGAATCGCCGGGCTGGCCGCCGCCCGTCGGATAGAAAAGGCTCTGGTCGAGCACGAGGCCTCCTTCGCCGGTATGGCCGGTGACCTGCGCCGGCGCCTCGCGCCGGTAGGCGTCGTCCCGGAACAGGAGCAGGGTCATCCGGTTTCCTCCTCGGGGTCGCCGCCGCGCTCCGGCTCGTCGGCTTCGGGATCGTTGCGGATGCGGCGGGGGTCGACCGCCGCCGCGGCGTGTGGCGTTGCCGGCGGGGCTTGACCCGCGGCGGCGGGCCCGGCGGCCGGCGCGACGGCCGGGACCACCACCTTCTTCGGCCGGGCCGAGATGATCCCGGCGGCATCGGCGTTGTGCAGCCAGATGTCGCGCTGGGGGAAGGGCAGCTCGATCCCCTCGGCGGCGAAGCGTTCATAGATCTGGTGCAGCATCTCGGTCTGCACGCCCATCTTGAAGTTCACGTCCGACAGGATGGCGCGGATCTCGAAGTTCAGGCTGTCGGGGCCGAACCCGACGAGGTGGACCGCCGGCGCCGGATCGACCGCGACGAGCGGTTGCGCCTCGACGATCTCCAGCAGCATTGCGGCGACCTTGCGGCTGTCGGAACCGTAGGCCACGCCGATCGGGATGATGATCCGGCCGGTGAGGTTGCGCCGGGTGAGGTTCGTCACCACGCCCGAGACGAGATCGGCGTTCGGCACGATGACGTCGGTGCGGTCGAAGGTCTCGATCCAGGTGGAGCGAACCGAGATGCCCTTGACGATCCCGGTCTGGTTGGTCACCTCGATCATGTCGCCCTCGGAAATCGGCCTCTCGATCAAGAGGATGATGCCCGAGACGAAGTTCTGGACGATGTTCTGAAGGCCGAAGCCGATACCGACCGACAGCGCGCCGACGACATAGCCGAGGGCCGAGAGGTCGATCCCCGCGCCGGTGATCGCGACGAGCGCGGCAAGGAAGATGCCAAGATAGCCAAGCCCGGAGACGAGGGCGTTCTGCACGCCCTTCTCGAGCTTCGTGCGCGGCAGGATCGCCGACTTCAGCGCGCCCTGCGTCAGCCGGGTCAGCGCATAGCCGATGGCGAAGATCAGCAGGAACGTCAGCAGGACCGCCGGCGAAAGTCGCGTCTCGCCGAGCGTCAGCCCCTCGCTGAACCGGGTCCAGAGCTCCGAGAGATCGGCGGTGCGCGCGCCCCAGATCAGCGCGAAGGCCGGCAGCGCGAGGATGGCGAGGCCGAATCCGACCAGCACCGGCAGGAGCGCCTCGCGCCCCTCCGCGCCCGAGCGGGTGGCGACGAGGTAGATGTCGGTCGCGAACCGCTGCAAGAGAAGGATCAGCCCGAGGAGGCCGAGCGAGGCGACCGTCGGCCAGATCAGCGCATTCGCGGCCGCGACATAGCCCACCAGCGCAAGCGCCGGCGCCACCACCGAAATCGCGACGACCGCCGTGCCGATGAGCCGCAGCGTCTTGTCGCGGAACTCCGTCCGGCCGGATTCGGACGGTGCCTGCGCGGGCCGCAGGATAAGCCCGAGCCGGAACAGGAAGATCGCGAGGATGCAGACGAAGGGCGCCGCCCAGACCGCCTGCGCCGCCATCGACAGCGGCGGCCGGACCTCGGTGATGAAGGCCCGGCGGAACGCTTCGAGCGCCGCCATCAGCGCGATCATGTTGACGTGGAACCGCGCCTCTGCGGGACGGTCGGTCAGGAAGGCACCCTCGCCCGCCTCGGAGCGGAAGAGCCAGGAGGCGAGCCATCGCAGCGTGAAGAAATAGAAGGCCGCTTGGGGCAGCGCGCTGATCAGCGCCCGCGACCGCATCCCGGTCATGCCGGTGGAGAGCATCGCCGCAACCAGAAGCACCATCCCGAGCACGGGCACGATCACCTGCCCCAGCGAGACGACCGCGGCGACGATGTCGCCGCCGCGGATCGACGCGCGGGTCAGAAGCCGCACCGAAAGCCGCTCGATGAAATCGGGACCGCGAACAAGCAGGATTCCGGCGATGGCGAGAAGCAGCACGATGACCGGCAGGTTGTTCTTCAGCTCGGTCCGCCGGGCGGGGTTGTTCCAGGCCTCGTCGGCTTCCTTCCAGAGGGTGTGCAGACCGCCGGTGAGTACCGCCGCGCCGGCGGGCCAGTTCACGGGGTTGGCCGGCGTCGGCGAGAGCCGCAGCAGCTCGCTTGCCTGGCGGGCGCGGATCCGGGCGTCGATCTGCCGGATCAGGCCATCGGCGCGGCTGTAGGCCTCGACGGCGGCAAGGCCCGGTGCCTGGAGCTTCGAGAGCTGGTCGCTCAGCGCCTTGCGCCGGTCGGCGATCTCGGGCGCATCGGGCTTTTCCTCGGTCGGCGCTGGGCCGAGTGCGGCGATCTGCGCCTTCACCGTCTCGATCTGGGCGGCGTTCGCGTTCTGCGCGGTGCCGAAGGTGCTGCGCCACGCGACGATCCGCTCGCGGAGCGATTCAAGCGCCTGGCTGCTGACCCGGTCGGCGGCCAGCGCATCCTCTGCGCCCTGCGCATCCTTCTCCCACTGGGCGTAGTCGACGACGGCAACGTCCTGGGCGACGGCCGCGTCGGGAAGCCAGAGCCCCGCGGCCAGCGGCAGGACCGCGAGCCCGAGGATGACGAGAAGGAAGCGCAAGCCCCGCATCAGTCGACAAAGACGCCGGGCAGGAGGCGCGGCGCGCGGTCGAGCCAGTCCGGCACCGGCAGCCCCTTGGCGCGGAGGAAGTCGGGGTTGAAAAGCTTCGACTGGTAGCGCGTGCCGTAGTCGCACAGCACGGTGACGATCCGGTGCCCCGGCCCCATCTCGCGCGCCATGCGGATCGCGCCGGCGACGTTGATCCCGGACGATCCGCCGAGGCAGAGCCCCTCCTCGGCCAGCAGGTCGAAGACGATCGGCAGCGCTTCGCTGTCGGGAATGCGCCAGGCCATGTCGGGCCGGATGCCCTCGAGGTTGGCGGTGATCCGGCCCTGTCCGATCCCCTCGGTGATCGACGACCCTTCGGCGTGAAGCTCGCCCGTGGTGTAGTAGCTGTAAAGCGCGGCACCCTCGGGATCGGCAAGGCCGATCTTCACCCCCTTCGGCTGAAGCGCCAGGGCGACGCCCGCGAGCGTGCCGCCCGATCCGACCGAGCAGACGAAGCCGTCGACCTTGCCGCCAGCCTGCTCCCAGATTTCGGGGCCGGTGGTCTCCAGATGCGCCCGGCGGTTGGCGACGTTGTCGAACTGGTTGGCCCAGATCGCGCCGTTAGGTTCGGTTTGTGCAAGTCTATCCGCCAGGCGACCGGAATAACGAACGTAATTGTTCGGATTTCGATAGGGCGCCGCCGGCACCTGAACCAGATCGGCGCCCGCGAGGCGCAGCATGTCCTTCTTTTCCTGGCTCTGCGTCTCGGGGATGACGATGACGGTGCGGAACCCCATCGACGCGCCCACCAGCGCAAGCCCGATGCCGGTGTTGCCGGCGGTTCCCTCGACGATCGTGCCGCCGGGTTTCAGGTGTCCCTTCGCCACGGCGTCGCGGATGATGTAGAGTGCGGCGCGGTCCTTCACCGACTGGCCGGGGTTGAGAAATTCCGCCTTGCCGAGAATCTCGCACCCCGTCAGCTCGCTCGGACCCCTGAGCCGGATCAGCGGCGTGTTGCCGATGGCCGCGGCGAGGTCTTTCGAAATGCGCATGTCGATGCTCCTGTCGCTTGCCCATTCCTAGGGCGCGGCGGGGCCGATCTCAAGTCCCGGCGTCCGCGGGGCCCGGTCGCGCGGCCGCGCCGGAACGCAGCCGCTCGCGGTTCCGGGCGAGCCAATAGGCCAGAAGGATCACCGGCGAAGTATTCACCTCGCCCGAGTCGACCATCGCCATCAGGCGGTCGAAAGGCACTAGGTGGCTGCGGATGTCCTCGGCCTCGGCATGCAGGCCGCCGGTGCCGTCCGAACCGTCCGGCAGGTCGGCAAGCCCGACATAGGTATAGAGATATTCCGCCACCGCCCCCGGAGAGGGATAGGAGTGCAGCGCCGGGACGAGGGCGTCGAGCGTGATCCCCGCCTCCTCCTCGACCTCGCGCCGCGCCGCCTCTTCCGGTGTCTCGCCGCCGTCGACACGACCCGCCGGCGCCTCCAGTATCCAGGGTTGCGGGTCGCCCCGCCCGTGCGGCCCCATGCGGAACTGTTCGATCAGAAGCACCCGGTCGCGCACCGGGTCGTAGGGCAGCACCATCACCGCGTCGCCGCCGACGAAGACGCCGCGGTTGACCTCGCCGCTTATCGCCCCGTCGAAGTGACGAAACCGCAGGTCGAACTCCTCGACAGCGAAATAGTTGGCATAGACCTGCCGGCCGTGGCCCCCGGTCACGTCGCCCGGCGCGGCGTGGCGGCGAAGGGTCAGCGGCACCTCCTCGGCCTCGGCCCGAAGCCGCGCGCCGGCGCGCATCAGCATCATGCCGTAGCGTGCCCAGAGCCGCGCTGCCGGCACGATGCCGCGCTGGGCCATGAAATCGCCGGCCGCCGCCGTCGCCACATCGCCCCATTTCGCCGCCCAGTCGGCAAGGCTCCAGGGCTTCGCCGGCTGCCACCGGCCCGGCGCCGGAAAATAGACCCGCGCGGTGCAGGGGCCTGCCGCGGTCGTCAGGGTCACGTCGCGGGTGGCGAAATCGAACCCCGCCTCGTAGAAATCGAGCCGCGCCGCATCCTCGGCGCCGAGTCCACGGACCAGCACGCCATCCGCCCCCGCGCCGCCCTCGACGATCAGCGGAAACGCCCCGCCCTCCGCCCAGTGGACGCCATGGCCCGCAAGCCGCGCCGGTTCGGCACCGACCTCGCGGCCGAGGACCACGCGCAGAAGCGGCGGGTGGCAGAGCGTCCCGTAGAAGAAGAAATCCGTCACGCGTTTCACTTCCAGCGCCGCGCTGCCCATTCCGACAGGAGACCGGCCAGCGCCCCTCCGCCCACCAGCACCGTGACGACGTCCCAGGCCACCATCGCCTTGAGGTAGCCGACCCCGATCTCGAAGATCGCCACGATCGCCTGCATCGGTCCCTTGTATTCCGGCCGGAACGCCCTGAGGAACATGTCGTAGGTCGAAAAGACCAGAAGCGCGAGGCCGACCATCACCGCCGCCGTCTTCACCCCCGAATTGACCGCCGCCCAGTTGCCGCGCCCCGCCTCGGGCCCCATCACCCGCCATCCGGCGACAAGCCCGATCAGCGCCGACACGAAGGAGAAATACCCGAACTGGGTTCCCTCGGGCATGTGCGGCTTGAAGATTTCCGCGGTGAAGAAGGCGAGGATCGCGAAGGCGAACCCGGCAAAAAGCTTGGCGGCTGTGGGCACTAGACTGCTGGCCTCGTTACCGTGATCTGCGTCACGTCGCAGTTTCCGCCGCGAAACGCGCCCGCGCAAGAGGTGAGGTAGAAATTCCACATGCGTTGAAATCTTGCATCAAACCCCATCCGCGCGATTTCCTCCCAGCGCTGGTTGAAGGTCTCGTGCCAGCGCCGCAGGGTCTGGCTGTAGCTTTCGCCGAACTCGAGCGAGCTGACGAAGGTCAGCCCCGCCCGCGCGATCTCGGCCCTGAGCGCGGAGGACGAGGGCAGCATGCCGCCGGGGAAGATGTACTTCTGGATGAAATCGACGCTCCTGCGGTAGATCTCGAAGCGTTTCTCCTGCAGCGTGATGATCTGCAGCGTGGCGTTGCGCCCGGGCTTCAGGCGTTCGCGCACCGTGTCGAAATAGACCGGCCAGTATTTTTCGCCCACCGCCTCGAACATCTCGATCGAGGCGATGCCGTCATAGGCCCCCCGCTCGTCGCGATAGTCCTGGAGCTTGAGATCGACCCTGTCGCCGAGCCCCGCCTTCTGGATGCGCGCCCGGGCGAAGTCGAGTTGCGCCCGCGAGATGGTGAGCCCGGTCACCCTGAGCCCCCGCTCGGCCGCCGCATATTCGGCAAAGCCCCCCCAGCCGCAGCCGATCTCGAGCACGTGATCGCCGGGGCCGACCCCCATCCGGTCGACCATCGAGGCATACTTGGCCCGCTGCGCCGCCTCGAGGCTTTCTTGCCCGCTGCGGAAGAGCGCCGAGGACTAGGTCATGGAGCGGTCAAGCCAGAGCGCATAGAACGCATTGCCGAGGTCGTAGTGGTAGGCGATGTTGCGCTTCGCCTGCCCGCGCGAATTGGACCTGAGACGGTGGCGCAGGCGCTCGTAGGCGCGCAGCAATCCCATGCCGGGAAAGCCGTCGTAGACGCTGTCGTTGTCGGCATGGATCATGTCCATGAAGGCCTGCAGGTCGGGCGTCGTCCAGCCGCCCTCGAGAAAGGCCTCGCTGAAGCCGAGGTCGCCCTCGCGGATCAGCCGGGCGAAGATGTCGTCGTCGACCACATGGATCTCTGCCACCGGGCCCGCCGCCGTGCCCTGGGCGCGGAAGCACCGCCCGTCGGCAAGCACGAAGTCGAGCCGGCCGTGCTTCAGGCCGGAGGCGACACGGAACACCTGCGCGAAATAGCGCGGCAGGTCCGGCTGGCGATCGGTTGAATGCAGGATCATCGGCAAGCTCCCCGCGTCGGACGGTAACGCGCGAACCGCGCCCGCCGCAAGCGGGTCATTCTGCACCTGCACGGTCGCGGGTCGCGTAGGCCCGGAGCGCCCGCGCCCGCGCCGCGGCCAGGTCGACGAGCGGCGCGGGATAGGGCGCGTCCGGCGACAGGCCCCAGGCCTTCGGCACGGCGGCAAAGAAGTCGCGCGCGGTGGCGGGCGGCGCGGCCTGCCCCTCGGCGATGAAGGCGCGCCGGTAGCGGGCGTCGGGGTCGAACTTTGCGGCCTGCGTGGCGGGATTGAAGATGCGGAAATAGGGTGCCGCATCGGGTCCCGATCCCGCGACCCATTGCCAGCCCATCGCGTTGGAGGCCGCATCCCAGTCGGTCAGGCAGTCGGCGCACCAGGCCAGCCCCACGCGCCAGTCGGTCAGCAGATGCTTGGTCAGGTAGGAGGCCGCGATCATCCGCGCCCGGTTGTGCATCCGGCCGGTCACGAACATCTCGCGCATCGCGGCATCGACCAAGGGCTCGCCCGTCATCCCGCGCCGCCAGCGCTCGGCGTCGGGACTGTCGCCGCGCCAGGGAAAGCCGTCCCAGCCCTCGCGCCAGTTGGCCGCGGCAAGCCGCGGGTGATGATAGATCAGGTGCCAGGCGAAGTCGCGCCAGGCCAGCTCCGACAGGAACTTCTCGGCGCCCGGGTTGCCTTCCTCATGGGCCCGCATCGCGGCGGCCCAGACTGCGCGGGGGGAAATCTCGCCCCAGGCGAGGGGTTCCGACAGGCCCGATGTCGCGTTCCGGGCGGGAAAGTCCCGCAACCCGGGGTAAGCGGACAGCCGCTCCGCGACAAAGCGGTCGAGCCGGTCGCGCGCCGCCGCCTCGCCGACCGTCGCATGGCGCGCGAGGACCGCCGCGCCGCGGGCCACGGCGCCTGCCATGCGCCAGTCCGCAAGGCGATCCGAACCGGGCCAGCGGGCCGGCGCGCGCCACGGCTCCGGCGCGCCGACGACCGCGCCCGGGTCGCGCCCGCGCACCGCCCGCCAGAACGGCGCATAGACCGAATAGGGCGTGCCGGCCGCGGTCGCCACCGTCGAGGGTTCGAAAAGCACCGCGCCGGGAAAGCTTTCGGCCGCCACGCCCCTGGCCTTCAGATCCGCCGCCACCGCGGTGTCACGCGAGAGTCCCGCCGGATCGTGGACCCGTTGCCAGTGCACCGCCGCGGCACCCGTCTCTGCCGCGAGGCGCGCAAGCGCCTCGCGCGCCCTCCCCCGCCGCAGCACCAGCCGCGAACCGCGCGCGGCCAGCGCCGCGGCAAAGGCGCCGATCCCCTCACCCAGCCGCCATTTCGCCGCGGCCCCGAGCGCCTCCACGGTTTCGTCATGAACGAAGACCGGAATCACCGGCCGCCCCCTCGACGTGGCGGCCGCCAGCGCCGGATGGTCGGAAAGTCTCAGGTCGCGGCGGAACCAGACCAGGACCGGCGCAGCCTCCCCGGTCATGATGCCCCTCCCCTCCCGGTTTCTTCGTTGCCGAAATACCCCGGGGGTCCGGGGGCAGGCCCCGCCCGCCGCTCACAGCACCCGGTCGAGCGCGGAGATGAGCCGTGCCACGTCCGCCACACTCGTGTAGTGCACCATCGACAGCCGCAGGACGCCGCGCTTCGGGTCGATCCCCATCGCGGACAGCGGCCTGACCGCATAGAAATCGCCCGCCCAGCAGTTGATCCCCTCGGCCGCGAGCGCCGCCGAGACCGGCTCCGCCGGCCGGCCGAGGTCAACCGCGACCGTGGGGGCGCGCCGCTCCGCCTCGGCGGGTCCGACGAGCCTCAGGTCGTTGCGGTCCCTGAGGTAGTCGAGGAGCGGCTGGCAGATCGCGATCTCGTGGGTCCGCATCAGGTCATGCACCGCGGCGGCCCGCTCCCGCGGTTCCGGCCCGGCGCCGAAATGGTGGTCGTGGAGCGCATCGAGATAGTCGGCGATCCCGGCCGAGGCGGCGACCTGCGCGTGATCGGGGCCCGCCGGCGTGAAGCGCTTGTAGAGCGTCTCGCCGTTGAACCAGTGGCCTTGGTTCGGCAGCCGCATGCCGAGGCTTTCGCGGATCGCCATGATCCCCTGGTGCGGCCCGTAGGTCTTGTAGGCCGAGAAGAGGTAGATGTCGGCGCCGAGCGCGCCGAGGTCCGGCAGCCCGTGCGGCGCGTAGCTGACACCATCGACGCAGGCCGCCGCGCCAGCGGCATGGGCCAGCGCCACGATCTCGGCCACCGGGTTGATCTCGGCTACCACGTTGGAACAGTGCGGGAAGCAGACGAGGCGCACGCGCCCGTCCGCCAGCAGGGGCACGAGACGCGCGGGATCGAGATGCCCGCTGGCGGGGTTGATCTTCCACTCGCGGACCTCCACCCCCTCCTCGGCGAGCCGCCGCCAGGGTCCGGAATTGGCCTCGTGGTCCTGGTCGGTCACCACGATCGCCTCGCCGGGGCCGAGCCAGCGGCGGACCGCCTGGGCCAGGACATAGGTGTTCGCCGTGGTCGAGGGGCCGAAGCTCAGCTCGTGCGTCGCCACCCCCATCATCGCCGCAAGCCGCGCCCGCGCCTCGTCCATCTCGGCGCCGCCGGCCTGCGCCGCCGCGTAGGGCGCATAGGGCTGCACCTTGCGCTCGCGGTAGAACCGCGTCAGCCGGTCGATCACCGGGGCGCAGGCGTAGGAGCCGCCGGCATTCTCGAAAAACGCCCTGTCGGCAAGGTCCGGCACCGTGAATGCCGGGAACTGCGAACGGACATAGGAAAGGTCAAGCTGCATGGGGCCCCCGGGAACGCCGTGTCGCCCCACCCTGCCCCGCCGGCGTGGCCGCCGCAACCTGCCTCGCGCCGCGCGGCTTGTCTCGGCGATGCCCGGGCCCTATATTGATCCCGTCCGGGGCAACCCGGACTATGGACATAAACGCGCTCGTAATACGCGGATCGGACCCGGGGGCGGTACCCGGCGGCTCCACCAGACACCCGGCGTTGCGGGACCCTGGGGCCGAAACAGGATCGACGAACGTCTAAAGGGGTTTGCTTTGTCCCGGTGAGCTACCACCGTTATCGGTGCAAACAGTACAGTTGCCAACGACAACCGTGCTCCGGCAATGGCTCTGGCTGCGTAAGCAGTTCGGGTCGCCGAAACTAAGTCCTCGCGCTTAGCCGCGTGAGGCGGGGTTCGCAGGCACCTGGCAACAGAAGCCTGCACTTTCCCGCCGCCATTCACCCTTTCTCAGCAAAGCTGCCGGTAGCATCCGCCCATGCGATCGGAACAAGCGGAGGGCCGGATGACGAATCTCGAAATCCTCAGTGAATGGTACCGCCGGGTCTGGCTGGAAGGCGATCTCGACGCGATCGACGAATTGTTCGCGCCAAGTGCGGGCGCGGACGGAATCATGGCCGATGGCCAGGTGGGGCCCGAGGATTTCCGGGCCTTCGTGCCGGCGCTCCGGGCAATGGTCCGCGACGCCTCGTTCCAGATCGTGCGCAGCATCGAGACCGACGACTGGGTCTGGGCGCAGTTGTCGGTGCGGGCGACCGCGATCCGCGGCACCGACCCGATCGCGGTGACCGGCCAGGTTGCCGCCCGGATCGCCGGCGGCCGCATCGTCGAGGCTTTCAACGCCTTCGATTTCATCCCCTTCTTCGAACAGGCGGGGCTTCTTCCGAAGGACGCCTTCCTGCTTCTCCTCTCGGGCGAACGGCTCGCCGCGGCCTGAGGTGGCGCCGGCTCTGCGGGCGCCCCCATCAGACGGATCGGGCCGCCGGGCCGGGACGCCGCCCCGCGCGGGTCTTGCCGGAGGAGCCAGGCCCACCGGCCCCCCCCGGGGGGGCCCGGGCGAGCACACCTTGGCAGGCCGCCCTGCCCCGCGCAGGGCTTGCCGCACGGCCGCCCGACCTCGATCACGCGACCCCGACCGCGCGACCCTGCCCCGCGCGGGGCCTTGCCGCACGGCCGCGCGCCCGGCATCATCCGCCGATGCGACGCGGCACCGCAGGACTTGCGGCAGGGATCGTCCTGCTGGCGCTTCGGGCCTCGCGGGCAGCCGCCTGCGAGGTCGCGCTCCTTCTCACCGTCGACGTCTCGGGCTCCATCGACCGGGGCGAATACCGGCTTCAGGCCGACGGTCTCGCCGCCGCGCTCGAAGACCCCGAGGTGGCGGAGGCGCTTCTGGCGGCCCAGGCCGCGCTCGGTGTCGTCCAGTGGTCGGGCACCGGCAAGCAGACCTTCTCGATCCCGTGGCGGCGGATGCTGTCGCCCGCCGAGATCGCCGCCTTCGCCGCACGGTCGCGGACGCTGGAGCGGGCCTATACCGGCTCGGACACCGCGGTGGGCGAGGCCATCGCCTTTTCCGCCCGCCAGTTCGCGGCCGTCGCCGACTGCCGCCGCAAGGTCATCGACATTTCCGGAGACGGGCCGCAGAACGCAGGCCAGCCCCTTGCCCCCGCCCGCGCCGCGGCCGCCGCGGCGGGGATCGAGATCAACGCCGTCGCCATCGAGGATGCCGGCCGGGCGGCCCCGATCAGCGCGTTCTACCGCCGCGCCGTCCTCACCCGGAACGGCTTCGTCCTCACCGCCCGCGGGCTCGAGGACTATCCCCGCGCGATCCGCGAGAAGCTCCTGCGCGAGGTGGCCAGACCGCTGGGCTGAGCCTTGACGCGGCAACAGATCGGTGCGAGCCTTTCCGCATGGGGCCCGCGACCCGCCCCGTGAGGCCACGGTCCAAGCGTCGCATCCTTCTGCCGCTTCGAAAGGATGCCCGATGCCCGGCTTTGCCACCATATCCGCCGCCCAGCTTTCCCGCCTGATCGGAACGCCCGAGGCCCCGGTCATCGTCGACGTGCGGACCGCAGAGGACTTCGCCGCCGATCCCCGGCTGATCCCCGCGTCGCTGCGCCATCCCCATGACCGGGTCGCCGACCTCGCGGCCCGGTTCGCGGGACGCGCGGTCGTGACCGTCTGCCACCGGGGGCGCAAGCTTTCGGAAGGCGCGGCGGCGATCCTTCGCGCCAAGGGGATCGTGGCGGAAGCGCTCGACGGCGGCACGTTCGGCTGGACTGAAGCCGGGCTTCCGATGGTCCCGGCGGCGGTTCTCCCCGGCGCGCGGCTCTGGGTCACGCGCCACCGGCCGAAGATCGACCGCATCGCCTGCCCCTGGCTGATCCGCCGCTTCGTCGATCCGGCCGCCGAGTTCCTTTTCGTCGCTCCGGCCGAGGTCATGGACGTCGCCGACAGGTTCGCGGCGACACCCTTCGACATCGAGGGGGTGTCGTTCTCCCACCGCGGCGACCGGTGCAGCTTCGACGCCATGCTCGACGACTTCCAGCTCCACACCGGGCCGCTCGACCGGCTGGCGCTGGTCATCCGGGCAGCGGACACCGGCCGGCACGACCTGAGCCCCCAGGCGGCGGGTCTGCTCGCGGTCTCGGTCGGCCTGTCGCGCCAGTATCGCGACGACCTCGCCCAGCTTGCGGCAGGGATGGGCCTTTACGACGCGCTCTACCGCTGGGCGCGGGACGGCCACGACGAGGGCCACGACTGGCCGGCCGGGCGCCCGGCATGACCGGTGCCGATGCCACGCTCTTCCGCGTCTTCGGCCGCATCGGCCTCCTGTCCTTCGGGGGCCCCGCCGGGCAGATCGCGCTGATGCACCGCGAGCTTGTGGAGCGGCTCGGCTGGATGTCCGAGGCGCAATACCTGCGCGCGCTGTCGTTCTGCATGCTGCTGCCCGGCCCCGAGGCGATGCAGCTTGCGACCTATGCCGGCTGGCGGCGTGGCGGCATCGCGGGCGGGCTGGTGGCGGGCGGGCTCTTCGTCCTGCCCGGCGCCGCCGTGGTGCTTCTTCTCGCCGCACTCTACGCTTCCTTCGGCCACCTGCCGTCGGTTTCCGCGCTGTTCCTCGGCGTCAAGGCCGCGGTGGTCGCCATCGTCGTCGAGGCGCTGGTCCGCGTCGCGCGCCGGGCGCTCGGCGGCCGGGGCGAGCGCGTCATCGCCCTGGCCGCCTTCGCAGCCATCTTCGCCCTCGCGCTGCCCTATCCGCTCATCGTCCTTGCCGCGGGGCTGGCCGGGGCCTTGGCATTGCCCCGCCCGCCGGCCCTGCCCGCCCGGCTGCCGGACAACCCGGGGCTGGCGGCCACCGTCGCGCTGGGGCTCGGTCTCTGGTGGGCGCCGGTGGCGCTTGCGGCGATGGCGGACCAGGATTTTCTTGCCGACGTCGGGCTTTACTTCTCGCAGCTCGCCGTCGTCACCTTCGGCGGCGCCTACGCGGCGCTGGCCTACATGACGCAGACGGTGGTCCATGATTTCGGCTGGCTGACGACGGCGCAGATGCTGGACGCGCTGGGGCTGGCCGAGACCACGCCGGGCCCGCTGATCCTGGTGACCGAGTTCGTGGCCTTCCTCGCCGGCGACGGGCGCGGCGGCGCCGCACTCGCCTTCGCCGCGGCGGCGATGACGCTCTGGGTCACCTTCGTGCCCTGCTTCCTGTGGATCTTCGCCTTCGCGCCCTATATCGAATGGATCGCCACCCGGCCCCGGCTCGGCGCGGCGCTTTCGGGGATCGGCGCCGCCGTCGTCGGCGTCATCGCCACGCTCGCGCTCTGGTTCGCGGCGCATGTCTTTTTTGCGGCCACGGTTCCGGTCTCGGTCGGACCCGTCGCGCTGGTGCTTCCCGATCCCGCCTCGCTTCAGCCGGTGCCAGCCCTGATCGCCCTCGGCGCCGGCTGGCTTCTGCTCTCCCGGCGATGGAACCTCGTTGCTGTCCTGGCGCTTTCGGCGCTTGCCGGCGGCGCGGCCGCGGCGCTTGCTTGACGCTGCGGCAGCACGCGCGTGCCGGGGCCTTTCATTCCGATCCGAATCCCTTATGCTGGCCCCGACCACACCCCGGGACCACATTCATGACCAAGTCGATCGACTACGGCACGCTGATGCATCGGGCCATGCGCGGCCTGATCCATGACGTGCTGGACCAGGTGGCGCGGGAAGGATTGCCGGGCGAACACCACTTCTTCATCACCTTCGACACCCGCCAGCCCGAGGTGGCGCTCGCGGACTGGCTGCGCGAACGCTATCCCGACGAGATGACCGTCGTGCTCCAGCACTGGTACGAGGACCTCGACGTCGACGAGGCGGGCTTCGGCATCACGCTCAACTTCGGCGATTCACCCGAACGGCTCTACATTCCCTTCGATGCGATCCGCACCTTCGTGGACCCTTCCGTGGAATTCGGCCTGCGGTTCGAGACGGCGGAGACCGACGAGGACGAGGACGACGGCGACGACGAGCCCGAAGGGCCGGGCGGCGACCGCCCCGAGGCCGAGGTCGTCCGGCTCGACAAGTGGCGCAAGTAGCGCCGGGCCCGCCGGCACTTTCGCGCCGCCGTTAACGCCATCGTCCTTGGCCCGCCGGACGGAATCGCATAGCAGTGGCGCGACCCCATCCAGGACGGACGTTGCCATGACCCAGACCCGCACCGAGACCGACAGCTTCGGCCCCCTGGAGGTTCCCGCCGACAAGTACTGGGGGGCGCAGACCCAGCGCTCGATCCTGAACTTCCCGATCGGCTGGGAAAAGCAGCCCGTCGCGATCATCCGGGCGCTCGGGGTCATCAAGCAGGCGGCGGCAGAGGTCAACATGGCCGAAGGCCGGCTCGACCCGGCGATCGGCCGGGCGATGGTGCAGGCGGCGGCAGAGGTCGTCGCGGGGCGGTTCGACGACAACTTCCCGCTGGTGGTGTGGCAGACCGGGTCCGGCACCCAGTCGAACATGAACGCCAACGAGGTGATTTCCAACCGCGCGATCGAGATTCTGGGCGGGACGATGGGCACCAAGCAGCCGGTCCATCCCAATGATCACGTCAACATGGGCCAGTCCTCGAACGACACTTTCCCGACCGCGATGCATGTGGCGATAGCCATGATGGCGCGCGACGTGCTGCTGCCCGGCCTGAGGAAGCTCCACGCCGCGCTGGCGGCGAAGTCGGAGGAGTTCCGCGACATCATCAAGATCGGACGGACCCACACCCAGGACGCCACGCCGCTGACGCTGGGCCAGGAGTTTTCCGGCTATGCCAAGCAGGTGGAGAACGGCATCGGCCGGGTGGCGATGTGCCTGCCGGCGATCTACGAGCTGGCGCAGGGCGGCACCGCCGTGGGCACCGGGCTGAACACCAGGAAGGGCTGGGATACGGCCATCGCAGCGAGGATCGCCGAGATCACCGGGCTCCCGTTCGTCACCGCGCCGAATAAGTTCGAGGCGCTCGCCGCGCATGACGCGATGGTGATGTTCTCGGGCGCCCTGAAGACGGTGGCGGCGAGCCTCTTCAAGATCGCCAACGACCTGCGCCTGCTCGGCTCAGGTCCCCGCTCTGGGCTGGGCGAGCTGATCCTGCCGGAGAACGAGCCGGGGTCGTCGATCATGCCGGGCAAGGTCAACCCGACCCAGGCCGAGGCGCTGACGATGGTCTGCGCCCATGTCATGGGCAACGACGCGGCGGTGGGCTTCGCGGGCAGCCAGGGCCATTTCGAGCTGAACGTCTACAACCCGATGATGAGCTACAATGTGCTGCAATCGATGCAGCTTCTGGGCGACGCGGCGGCGAGCTTCACCGACAACATGGTGGTGGGAACGAAGGCGAACGTGGCGCGGATCGAGAAGCTCATGAAGGAAAGCCTGATGCTGGTGACTGCGCTGGCCCCGACCATCGGCTACGACAATGCCACCAAGGTCGCCAAGACCGCCCACAGGAACGGCACCACGCTGCGGGAAGAGGCGATCGCGCTGGGCTTCGTAGACGGCGAGACCTTCGACCGCATCGTGCGGCCGGAGCTGATGGTCGGGCCGGAGGACTGATGGCAGAGATCGTCAACCTGCGCGCCGCCCGCAAGGCGCGAGAGCGGGCCGAGGCCCGCGCCGCCGCTGACGAGAACGCGGCGCGCTTCGGGCGGACCAAGGCGCTCAAGGCGCTGGAAAAGGCGCGGGCCGAAAAGGCGCGCGAGACGCTCGATGCCCATCGCCGCGAGGAGCCCGGCGCGTGAGCCGACCGGTCAAGCGCTCGCTCACCCTGAACGGCCACCGCACCAGCGTTTCGCTCGAGGACGAGTTCTGGCGTGCCTTCCGCCGGATCGCCGAGGCGCGGCAGACGCCCGTCAACACGCTCGCGGCCGAGATCGATTCAGGTCGTGGGATGGGCACGGGGCTGGCGACGGCGATCCGGCTCTTTGTCCTGAGGGAGCTTCAGACCCGCATCGGCGCCCCCTGATGGCGCTCAGCGACGCGGCGACCTCAGTGCGGATAGAGCGCGCAGCGTATCCGCCTGGCGATCGATTTCTCCTGCTCTTCCCGCGGCGTCAGCCCGGGCTTGCGACGCACCCTGCCGTTCAATTCGCCGTGGAACAGCGCCTGGATCTCCTCGCGCGAAAGCGCGGGATGCTCGACGACGGGTGCGGCGTTGGTGTTGATCCCGACCGTCCGCCACGACGGCACGGCGATGCGGAAAGACCCCGGCACCGGAAGAACCGACATGAGCGTGCCCGGCATGGCAACCGCCAGCAACTTCATCGACATGGCATCCCCCTAACAATCCCGGCCGAATGAGCAGGTTTCAGCCGATCTACCGCTTGGCCGGAGAAGCAGCTTCCGGCCGGTCACTCGTACTGCCGTCCGGCGAATCACCCGGCGACCTCCTGAAAATGCACCGGTTTTCCCGCCGCGATCAATTCAAGGTTGCGTTTCAGGATTGTTTCATATTGCTCACGCAATGTGACGTCACGTCATGCCGCGTGAGCCCGCACCCGATTCGATCCGGCCGATCTGCCCCGGAGGGCGCCAGCGACAGGTCCGGCGCCGGCCGGGTGGCGGGTTGCCCGGATCATCCTGCCATTCCGGACCGGTTCACCGCCCGTTCGATCCGGCTTTGCGACGGCGCCCGCCCCCGATAGCGCGCGGCCAGCGACATCGGCCCCGCGGTGATGCGGAAGTAATCGTAGTCGCCCGGCCGGTCGAAGGCGCAGAGATACTGGAAATGCAGCCGGAAGAAGCGCCACCTCAGCGACCGCCGGGTCTCGGGGCTCAGGGTCTGCGTGAACGCCGCCGACACGACAAGCGGCCAGCGCTTTGCGGCGGTCGCCATGCCCGAGACCGCAACCGGATCGCACAGCGCATAGGCGCAGCCGTCGCCCGGCGCGCTCACGTCGACCCAGGTCAGATCCGGCCGCGCCGACAGGAAGGCGAGGTCGCGGCGAAGGTCCTCCGCGCCGGGCAGGAAGGAGACCATCGGCACCACCTGCCCGAGCGAGAGGAACCCGAGCCCCGGCCCGTCCGCCGGCACCCCGCCGCGCCGGATCAGCTCGGCCAGGACCGTGACAGCCAGATGCGCGCCCGAGGAATGCCCGACGACCAGAACCTCGTCCCAGTCCTCGCCAAGAGCTTCGGCGATGCGGTCGGCAAAGGCCCGCAGGCGGGGGCGCAGCGCATCCGGGACGGCACCCCCGACGCTCGCCGTGAAGGCGAAATCGTGCATCAGATACCAGGCGAAGATGCGGTTGTCGTGCCGCCGGAACCAGCGCAGCAGCGCGATCCCCGCCCCCGCCCCGAGGCCAAGCCCGAGGATGGCCGGTGCCGCCGCCGGCGCCAGGGGCCAGAGCGCGGCCGCCCCTCGGCGCACCAAGGCGAGAGCGGCCACTCCCGCGGCAACCGCGAGCCCCGCCTGGCCGGTCAGCACGCCGATCGGGTAGAGCGCGGCGATCGCCGGCCCCTTCCTCAGCCGCAGCAGCCGGAAGATCGCCCCCGAGGCGACATAGACCCGGACCGTCCGCACAAGCTGCCAGTAGGTGGCGGCGATCGACTGGCCCATCGAGGCGGCGACGATGTCGGACCAGACCAGCACCTCGACCTCGGCCTCGGCCGCGCCGCCATCGCCCTCGAACGCCACGTGCCAGCCATAGCGCTCCTGCCGCCGCCCCGGCGACAGGCGCAGGCGATAGCCGCTGATCCGCGCCTGTGCGGCGCCCTCCCTGCGGTAAAGCTCGCGGTAGCGTCGCGGGTGGAACGGGTCGTATCCGGGGATGTAGAACACCCGCCGCCGTCCGACCCTGTCACCTTCGCCCGTCATTCCGCCCGGCGCCCCTCCGCCCGCTTCCCGGGGCGGATGCTAGCGGAAGGAGGCGGCGAAACAAGGGCGGGCGGCTAAAGCTCCTGCCCCGCCATGACACCCCCCGCCGCAAGGCCGAGCTGGTGCGACACTTCGGTGAAGACCGCGTCGAACCCGGCGAAAAGCGCCGCGTTCAGTTCCTTGCCCGCGGGCGTCTCCGAAAAGTCGGTGTACTGCCTGAGCTCGGCGTCGGAGAGTGGCGCATAGGCCATCGCCAGGTAGGAGCGGATCCAGATGTCCGTCTCGTCGCGGATGGAGTCCTCCTGCGACCAGATTTCGGCGAGGATCTCGTCGTCGGCCAGCCCGTCTGGAAGAACGCCGGCGTCCGCAAGCCCTTGATAGAAGGCGTAATTGGCGTTCATCGCCCCGGCGACGTTCGCCTCCACCAGGTCGTTGGCGTCGACGAACGCGTCGACGAGCGCCACCTTCGCGTCGCCGGCCGCCGAAAGCTCCTCGTATTTCAGCCGGCTCGCGTCCTCGACCGCCTTGTCGAGAAGCGCCCGCCGGCCGGAGATTTCGAGCGTCGTCACCCTGCGGCCAAGATCGCTCTCGAAGAAGGCGATCATGGCGGGGACGTCGGCATTCGCCTCTGCAAGCTCGGCCTCGAAGGCCGCGTCGAAGATCGGCAGGATGCGATCGACCGAATAGATCCCGTTCACCGCCTGCGTCCAGGAGGGGCCGCCCGCGCCGGGGAACATGTCGTCCGCGATCTGCGCGCCGTAGTCGCTCCCCTCCTCGCTCATCACCGAGAAGACCTCGCGCAACTGGAGCGCTTCCTCGAGCCGCGTCGCATCGCCTTCGGCCGCATGCCCCTGCCCCAGCGTCAGGGCCAGCGCAACGGCCGCCGGGGCGAGGAATCGGCTCAACATCGGGCTTTCTCCGCAAGGCTGCCCCAGAGGTAGTCGCCCGCGCCCGCGCTGCCAAGCCGCGAGACGAAATTCTTTGCCCCTCGGGCCCGGACCGGCGGCCTGTTTCGCGCGGCGCGAAGGGCGAAAAAACGTGTTGCACTGCGGTGCCGGTGCAGATACATCCCGCCCCCGACGACCCCCGGAAAGCGCGGAGAGGTGGCGGAGTGGTCGATCGCGCCGGTCTCGAAAACCGGAGTGGGTGCAAGCCCACCGTGGGTTCGAATCCCACCCTCTCCGCCATTGCTTTGGAAGGCTGCTCCCGCCGGCCGCTTGGGGAAATGCGGTAGGGTTCAGGTCGCTGGAACACCAACTCGGCGGTTTGGCGCTATACGAACACCCCCCAGAGGTCCACTCTGACCAAATCCCCGCCTAGGTCATTGAATGTTATCTCGGTGCCCAGGCCTCCCGCCAACAGGGTCGCGCCGATTGCCCCCGAGTCTCTCAGTTCCCTGAGGTCAGCAACGCTGTCGGCAATCCAGTTATTGAAGGCGCCCGCCTGGTATTCGAGGTAGTTGGCCGGATCAGTCGCATTGTTGGCCCAGGAAGGCCCGAAATTCTGGAAGCGGAGTTCATCGCCTTCCAGGAAATCGAGGTCCGTGATGACGTGACGGTCGCCGTTGGCGTTGTGAGAGTTGACCGCATTGAATCGGAAGACGTCCGCGCCTTCGTTGCCCGTCGCGGTATCCCGGCCACGGCGAAGGAAGATGATGTCATCATTGTTCCCTCCGGTCAGGGTGTCGTTTCCGAAGGTGCCTGACAGGTTCAACTTGGGATCGGTCGGAGGCGGCGGAGCGGAGATATCGAGATTCTTGAACAGTATCTCGGCGACATTGCCGCCGCCAAGATCCAGCGAAAGGAGCGCGTCGGCGCCCAACTGTACGAAGCCCAGGACATCGCCGCCCGGTGTCTTGAGTGCCTGTAGGTCCCCAGCGTCATCCAGAACGCCCGTGCCACCCAGCGCCGGGATATTCCAACCGCTCAGCACCATGCTGTCGCCGTCCGCCAGCGTGAAGTCATTGACGGTCAGTCGTTCGGTCGGACCAGTGAGCGAATTGAAGATTGCGCGATCCACAAGAAGGTCGTCCGCACCGGCGCCCATGGTGATGGTGTCAGTGCCACTACCGGCGGAAATGGTGTCGTTGCCCGCGCCGGAATTGATGACGTTCAGAAGACCACCGCTTATCACGATGGTGTCGCTTCCGGTTCCGGTAAGAATCGAAGCTCCCGATAGGTTCAGGAACGGGTAGATCGGTGCAAGTGCAACGCTAATTGAATTGTTTCCGTCACCACCATTTATCACCACGGAATATCCGGTGCTAAGGGCGCCATAATCGAACGAAAATACGGTATATAGATTGATGCTGATGAGGTCATCGCCGGCGCTTCCAACAATATCATAGTGGTCAAAGTATGCGCCATCTATGGTCGCAACGTTGTTTCCAGTGCCGAGATCAATCGTAACATCGACATCCGCATACTCTGTGGCCCAATCGCGAAGAGTGAAGGTCAGTGTATCATCGCCGGCCCCCAACCCGATGTGCCCCTGAACGCTCGTTCCCCAGGAGTTTCCCCCATCTAGGGTATACGTCAGCGCAACGCTATCGTTGCCGCTCCCCGCAACAATATTCAGGTCTATGTTGCCGGTCCGGTCGTTGACCGTCAACGCGTTCGTCCCGCCGCCAAGATCAACGTCGTAGGTGGAATGTCCGTTGAAATTGTCGGCTTCCGTGTAGTTGTCAACCGTCACATTGTCGTTCCCGTCACCGAGGATCACGGTCGTGCTGAGCTGTGGAGTTGTGTCCATAATCTCGTTGTGCATAGCAATATTGACGGTGTTATTGCCCTCCAAATCCATGACGGCAGCGTTTATCTCCTGCACCGCACTTCCACCCGGTCCCCACCCGAAAAGGACGAACGCGGCATCTATGGTCAAAGTATCATCACCTGACCCACCGTCGAGTATTATGTCGGCCACCGGAACAACAGTTGCGGAATCAAACCCACCGATGGCGGGGTCAGTATCAATGAGGACGGCGACAGAAAGGCTATCGTTTCCCTGGTCGCCCATAAGCGACCATCGCATCATAGGCAATGGACCCACAAGGATGTAACTGTTCGGCGCAATCACCGGCCAGCCGATTGTATAGGCATAGTCGACACTCAAGCTGTCCTGTCCCCATCCGCCCCGCAGGTCGGCCCGCTCGAAGGTCGAGCTGAGAACATCGAAACCGCTTAGCCCGAAGATGGTGTCGTTCGGCCCGGTCGCCGAAATGGTGTTGGCTGAATTGTCACCGCGAATGATGGCCATCGGATTGTCTCCCCCACAGAAACGACTCGCCGCAGCGAGGCCTAGCCCGATCAAAGCGTGACGGCCGGACGTCGCGTTGACAACGTCAGATTCGGAGGTCGGGGAGATCGGCGTTCACCTCGGCCTGCCGCCAGCCGAAGGCGGCGAAAGTGGCATCGCCGCACTCCGCCATTGCGGCATTTACGCTGACGGAATGCGCCTGGAAGAACGTCTTTGCCGGGGCCTACGGAAGCGCGTGATCGGGGTTGCCGCGGGATGCGCTCCCTGCCTGCACCCGCTCTCACGCCCCCCATCCCGGGCCGCCGAGTGCCGGCGCCGGGCCTGCCGCGCCGGTTTCAATACGTGGGCGGGGTGATCGCCCAGACCACCACGGTGTCGCCGGGGCCGGGGTTGCGGTAGCGGTGCGGCTCGCGCGAGGAATGCGAGAAGCTGTCGCCCTCCTCAAGCAGGAAATATCGCTCTCCCACCCAAAGCTCGAGCCGGCCCGAGATCACCAGCCCGACCTCGTCGCCCTCGTGGGCATAGGCCTGACCGACCTCGCTGCCGGGCGGCATGTGCGACTGGATCATCTCAAGCGCCAGCGACATCTGCGGCGTCAGCAATTCGTCGACGATGCCCTGTTCGAAGGCGACCCTCAGCCGGTTCGGCCGCCGGATGACATAGCTGTGCTCTTCGGCCGGGACGGCATGGTCGTCGCCCGAGAAGAACCATTGCACCGTCACCCCGAGGTGATGGGCGATCGAGAACAGCGCGTTGATCGAAGGTTCGGCCAGATCGCGCTCGATCTGGCTGAGGTAGCCGATCGAAAGGCCGCAGCCCTCCGCCAGCGCCGCAAGCGTCATGTGGCGGCGCTTGCGCAACTGGCGCAGGCGCTCGCCCAGAACCTTTCCGGAACCGGGAGGAACGGCGGGCGGCTCGGCAGGCCGCACCTGCGGCTGGTCGGATTTCATCGCCTCAGCCGACCAGCGTCGCATCCGACGGCGCGAAGCAAAGGAAGACCTTCGCCCCCTCGGGGTGGATGCCGGTCCGCGCCGCGCCATAGGCGCTGATCTCGCGCCCGTTCGCAAGCTTCAGCGCATAGAGCGCGCGATCGCCGGAATAGGTCGATTGCAGCACCTCGGCTGGGAGCGTGACACGGCCGTCGGCGGGGGCCGCGGTCTCGATCGCAAGGTCCTCGGGCCGGATCATCAGCTCGGCCTTGCCCGCCACCGGGCCGGTCAGACCAAGCCGGACCTCCATCCCGTCGCCACGGAAGTCGAGCCCGCCACTGCCCGCCACAAGCTCGCCCGAGAAGATGTTCGACTTGCCGACAAAATCGGCGACAAAACGCGAGGCGGGATGGCGATAGAGCGTGAAGGCGGTGTCGAACTGCTCGATCCTTCCGTGGTTCATCACCGCAATCCGGTCCGACATGTGCATCGCCTCCTCCTGGTCATGGGTGACGTTGATGAAGGTGGTGCCGAGGCTGTGATGGATGCGGCGCAGCTCTTCCTGCAGGTCGACGCGCAGCTTCTTGTCCAAGGCCGACATCGGCTCGTCGAGCAGCAGCACCTCGGGCTTGAACACCAGCGCGCGCGCCAGCGCCACGCGCTGCTGCTGGCCGCCCGAGAGTTCCGAGGGCCTGCGGTCGATGAAGCGGGTGAGCTGCACCAGCTCCAGCATGTCGCGCACGCGTTGGTCGACCTGGTCGCGCGCCAGCCGCCGCACCTTCAGAGGATAGGCGATGTTCTCGCGCACCGTCATGTGCGGGAAGAGCGCATAACCCTGGAACACCAGGCCGAAATTCCGCGCCTCGGGCTTCAGTTCGGTGATGTCGCGCCCGCCGAGGGTGATCCGCCCGCCGCTGGCTGCCTCGAACCCCGCGAGCAGCTTCAGAAGCGTGGTCTTGCCGGACCCGGACGGCCCGAGCAGGGTCACGAATTCGCCCTTGCCGATCGAGAGCGAGACATCGAACAGGGCCTGCGTCGGCCCGTAGAACTTGTTGACGTTGCTGATTTCAAGCGATGACATGGGCATTTCCCGCAAGTTGGCCGATCCGTTCACCGCGCCCCGAGGCTGCGTTTCTGCAGCCGGTTGAGCGCCAGAATGAACAGGCAGGAGACGATGGACAGAAGCAGCGCCACCACGACGATGGTCGGTTGCAGCCGGTCGCGCAGGCTGGAGAAAAGCGTGATCGGCAGCGTCTGCGATTCCGGCGAGGCAATGAACAGCGCCACCACCACCTCGTCGAAGGAGGTGATGAAGGCAAAGAGCGCGCCGGTGGCGAAGCCCGGCATGGCCAGCGGCAGCGTCACGGTGCGGAACCGGTGCCAGCGCGAGGCGCCGAGCGAGGCCGCGGCGCGGTCAAGCTCGGGGTCGAGACCTTTGAGCGAGGTCATCACCGAGAGGAACACCAGCGGTGCGGCGAGGATCGTGTGGGCGAGCACGAGTGCAGAGTAGCTGCTGCCGAGCCCGACGCGGCCGAAGGCATAGGCCATCGCCACGCCGAGGACGACCGAAGGAATCACGACCGGAGAGACGAAGAGCGCGGAGAGCACGATCTGCCCCCATTTGCCCGCAAGCATCGTGCCCATCGCGGCAAGCCCGCCCACCAGCACCGCCACCACCGTGGTGCCGAGCGCGACCCTGACGCTGTTTCCCAGCGTGTAGAGCCAGGGCGGCGCGGTGAAGAACTCCTCGAACCAGCGGACCGAGAAGCCCTCCATCGGATAGGTCAGGAAGGTGCTGTCGTTGAACGCCAGCGGCAGCACGACGACGATCGGCAGGATCAGGAAGGTGAAGGCCAGCGAAAGCGAGGTCCAGTAGATCGCGCGCGACATCAGGCGGCCCCTCCCGTGGCCCGGTTCCAGCCGAAGGCGCGGCGCAGGAGCGCGCCGGTCACCACCATCGCGATCACGCAGACAAGGAGCATCAGCGACAGCACCGAGGCCATGCCCCAGTTCAACCCCTTCCGCACGAAGTCGGCGATGTAGTAGGACAGCATCTGGTCACCCGGCCCCCCGGTCAGCGCCGGCGTCACGTAGAAGCCGAGCGCGAGGATGAAGACGGTGCCGCCGCCCACCGCGACGCCGCGCAGGCTTTGCGGGAAATAGACGCGCAGGAAGGTCTCGACCGGACCCGCGCCGAGGCTCCGCGAAGCCTGGGCCTGCGCTGCCGGGATCGTCTTCATCACGTTGATCATCGGCAGGATGGCGAAGGGCAGCAGGACATGGGTCATCGCCACGACGGTGCCGAAGCGGTTGAAGATCAACTGCAAGGGCTCGGTGATCAGATGCAGCCAGATCAGGAAGTCGTTCAGAAGGCCGTTGGTCTGCAGCAGCACCACCCAGGCGGTGGTGCGCACCAGGATCGAGGTCCAGAACGACAGCAGCACCGCCATCAGCACCACCCCCTGCACCCGCGCCGTGCCGGTCGCCACCGCATAGGCCAGCGGGTAGCCCAGCATGAGCGTCAGGAGCGTGACCTCGGCCGAAATCACGAAGGTGCGCAGCGTGATCCGCAGGTAGATGTCATCGCCCGGCGCCATCTGGTAGCCGCCGTCGGGGGCCGGCTTGATGCCGGTGGCCTTCTGGAAATGCCGCCAGGTGATCGGCTCGACGTTGCGGCGCACCACGTCCCAGGTGGCGGGATCGCCCCAGCCGGGGTTGAACGCCGTCAGCCCGGCGACCGTCGGCTCGATCCCCTTGGCCTTGTTGCCGGTGTCGATGATCAGCGACCGCATCCCCCCCAGTTCCTGGTTGAACATGCGCCCGACCTCGGCGCGGTCCTTCTTCGGCATCGCCTGGAGATCGGCCAGCAGCGCCGCGGCCACCGCATCGTCCACCTCGGCGCTGTCGCTGAACCGGGCCGAGAGCGTCGGGAACCGCTCGCTCAGCGTGCCGTTGTCGAGCGCGAGCCCGCCGATCGAGACGAGCGGCAGCAGATAGAGCGCGACATAGGCGGCAACCGGCAGGACAAGCAGCATCGCCGCGGCAAGGAAGGTGCTTCGGGCCTTCGACATCGGGACTCCGCTTCGCTGATCTTCGGTGTCAAATGCCGGGCGTGCGCAGAGGGCCTCCGCGCACGCTCCCTATTCTCTACACGAAACGGATTACTGCGTAACCCAGTTGTTCCAGCGCTCGGTGATCGCGTCCTTGTGGTCGGTCCAGAACGCATCCGAGAAGAACAGGCCGGTTTCGATGTTCTTGCCGGCCGGCAGTTCGGCGGCATCCTCGGGCTTCATCATTCCCGGCGCCTTGGTGTTGGTCGGGCCGTAGGGCATCTTCGCCGAGAAGTCGGCCTGGCGGCCGGCGTCGTTGACGTAGGAGAGGAACTCCAGCGCCACGTCCTTGTTCGGCGCATTGGCCGGGATCGCCCAGGAGTCGATCGAGTAGATCGGGTTCACCCAGAGGAATTCGAGCGCCTTGCCGTCGCGCTTGGCGGCGGTGATCCGGGCGTTGTAGGAGATCGTCATGATCACGTTGTTCGCCGCCAGCCATTCCACCGGCTGCGCGCCGGCGTCCCAGAATTGCAGGTCGGACTTGATCGTATCGAGCTTGGCGAAGGCGCGGTCCAGCCCCTCGGGCGTGCCGAGCACGTCATAGACCTCGGACGGGGCGACCCCGTCGGCCATCAGCACCAGTTCAAGGTTGAACATCGGACCTGTGCGCATGCCGCGCTTGCCCGGCCATTTCGCGGTGTCGAAGAAGTCGGCAAGGCTCGTCGGCGCCTCGCCCACGGTGTCCTTGTTGAAGGCAAGCCCGGTGCCGATCACCACGTTGCCGACGCCGCAGGGGCGCACGGCATCCGGCATCAGCTCGTCCTTGAGCGCGATCTGTTCCCAGTCGAACTCCTCCAGCAGGCCCTCGTCGCAGGCGACCTGAAGGTCGGCGCCCTCGGCGATCACCAGATCCCAGGTCACGTCGCCGGTCTCGGCCATCGTCTTCAGCTCGGCCAGGCCACCGAGATAGGTGGTCTCGGTGAAGGCAATGCCCTTTTCCTTGGCGAAGGGCTCGAAATAGGCCCCGCGCTGCACGTCCTGGTAGTTGCCCCCCCAGCCGGCAATCACCAGATCGCGCGCGCCGGCTGCCTGGGCCGCCATCAGCGCCGCGGCCGAAACCGCCGCCAGCTTCATGTATCCGAACATTGAATCCTCCCCGTTGAGACCTCGGCGGAACCCCGGCGCCCGAAGCGCGCGCCCCTCCCGTCCGACTTCATGGCGACTGCCATAGATCGGCCAATACACCCAGTAAAAAAAATTTTGCAAGAAAAAATGGCGCCTGCCGCCGCACTGCCTTGTCCTGGCTTCCGCGCGCCCCGCAATGGCCCCGGGGCCGCGCCCGGCCGGCGCGCCGCGCCGCCGCCCTGCGGCCGCTCACGCCGGGGCGGAAAAGGCGTTGGCGAGCGCCGGTTCCATGCCGACGGCAACGAAATCGGCGCCATCGCAGTGCGGGTCTCCAACGGCGGCTCCGACTGGCCCCGGCCAGAGCGCCACGCCGAGCCGCGGCCCCGGAAGGCGGCGGCGCAACTGGCGGATGCGCAATCCGACCGCCCGGTGGACCGTCCCATCGAGCGAGGCGATGACGATCGTCTCGGGCTCGTGGGCCTTCAGCGCCGCGGTCGGGTCGGTGCGGTGCGGCAGGGCAATGGCCTCGGCACCTTCGGCCCGCATCGCCTGCGCCACCATCTCGGCGGCCGCATCATCGAGCGCGGTGCGGGCGCCGAGGACCGCGACGCGCCGCCCGATGCCGTCGAGCACACCGTTGTTGAGCAGCGTGGCGGCCTCTCCGGCTGCCTCGCCGCCACCCTCTCCGGCCGCCTCGCCGCGACCCTCGACCCCCGTTCCGGCGCCCCCCGTTCCGGCGCCCTCGCCCTGGGCGCGCTCGTCCTCCACCACGGTTTCAAGATCCTCGATCAGCCGATAGGCGGCCCGGGAGATCCGGCTGGCCTGGATCTCGGACAGCAGCCCCGCCTCGTGATCCGCCTGGGCGAGCGCGAGCGCCGGGATCGCCGTCCGGTCGTAATATTCCGAAAGGTAGCGTTCGGACGTCGTCAGCGCCGCCGTCTCGGTGAAGGCGAAGGCGTGTCCGGCCAGAAGGCGGTCGTAGAGCTGCGCCGATTCCTCGAGCACCGGCTTGTCGCCCAGCATGATCGAGAACAGCCGGAGGCTGGGGACATGGTAGCCGATCACCACAAGGCACACCGTCAGCGGGGTGGCGATGATCAGGCCCAGAGGGCCCCAGAGCCAGGTCCAGAACATCGCCGAGACGATCACCGCAAGCGGGCTCACCCCGGTCCTCTGGCCGTAGAACCAGGGCTCGATCACGTTCGAGGTGACGAGTTCCACGACGATGAACAGCACCGCCGTCCACAGGACCAGCGACCAGTCGGGCGACACGGCGAAGGCCATCACCAGCGGCAGAAGCGCCGAGATCGCCGAGCCGAGGTAGGGCACGAAGCGCATCACCAGCGTGACGATGCCGAAGAAAAGCGCGTTCGGCACCCCGATGAGCACGAGGCCAAGCCAGATCGGCACCGCATAGATCACATTCACCAGAAGCTGCGCCCCGAGGTAGGTCGAGACCCGCGACCCCGCCTCGGCCAGAAGCCGCGAGGTGGCCAGGATGTTGGTGCCGCCGATCAGTTGCACGAGCCTGTCACGCAACGCCGCCCGTTCGAGAAGCGCGAAGACGACCACCACGAAGATCAGGCCGAAGGTCGCGACCGGCGTCAGCGCGGGCAGGATGACGCCGGTCAGCCAGCCCGCGATGCTGGTCTGCTCGACGACCTCGACCTTCATGGCGGTATCGGCCGCGGGTGCGGCGCCACCGGCCGCCGCAATCTGCTGTTCGACGCGGGCGCTGATATTCTCGATCATGCCGCGCAGATGCGAGACGATCCTGCTATCCTTGCCGGCATCGAGAAGCATGTCGACCTTCGACAGCACGTTGCCCTGATACAGCGGCAGGTTGGTGCCGATCTGGCTCAACTGGTAGGCGACGATAAGGACGAACGCCCCCACCAGCACCGCCGCGGCAAGAACGGTCAGGATCACCGCCGGCGTGTCACGCAGGCCCCGCCGGCGCAGGAAGTTCACCACCGGCGTCAGGATGAAGGCGATGAGCATGCCCAGGGCCAGCGGCAGGAACAGTTCCTTGGCCACGGCCAGGATGGCACAGACGGCGACGATCACCGCCAGCGCCGTCAGCGAGACGACCGAATGGCCCGCCGTCTCCTTGGGGGCGCCGCCTGTCCAGGCGGCCGCACCGGCCGGCTCCTTGCCACGCGACTCCATGCTGCCCCCCTGCCCCCGTTCATGCCCCGCGGCAGGATCATAACCCGCGCACGACACTACCGGTTCCCCGTGCCGCCGCGCCTCCGCTTCCCGTTTCGCTCCGTGCGCCCGCGATGAAAAAAGGGTTGCGACCGATGTCGCAACCCCAGTTGGGGGAGGGAACGAGACAGGGAGGAAAAGCTCTCCCGTTGGTCGCGAAACGTCAGCGGCTGCGCAGCGCCCGGCCGATGAGCGAGATCACGAACAGGACAAGGAACACGAAGAACAGGATCTGCGCGATCCCCGCGGAGGTGCCGGCAATGCCCCCGAAGCCGAGCACGCCGGCGATCAGCGCAATGACGAGAAAGGTGACAGCCCAACCGAGCATGGAATTCTCCTTCTATTCACGACGCTCGAGCGGCGCCGGGTGTCGATCTGACGGGACAACCCCGGCCGCGCCGGGCGGTTCCCGGCGGGGCGAAGAAATCTCGGAAAGGGCGAGCGGGGCCCCCATGTCACCGAAACGGTGCGCGGGAATTCGCGGCCACCGGCCTTTTCCGTCCGGCAAGCGGAACCGATCCGCGCGACCGCGATTGTCCTTCACAGGCGTCAGCCGGTGGGCCGACGCGCAACCGCATCTTTGTCAGGAGACCCCCATGACCGCGAAATTCACCAAGACCCTCGACGAAGCCGAAGCGGCGGTGTCCGACGCCGCCGAACGGGTCGCCGGGACGGCGGAAAGCGCCCGCGACAAGCTGGCCGGTGCCGCCGAGTCCGTGGCGGAAACCTCGGCAGAGACGGCTGAAGCCGCGCGCGGGCGGATGGGCGACATGATCCGCAAGGCGAAGGATGGCGCCGAGGGTGCCAAGGATGCCGTTGTGGCAAGCGCCGGGGCTGGCCTTTCGTCGCTGCGCGACACCGCGATCGAGCGCGCCGATGACGCCCGGGAATCGCTCTCCGATGCCGGCGACCGCCTGGCCGCGACGCTGGAACGCGCCGCGGAAGGGGAAGACGCCGACGCAATCCGGTCGCGCGTCTACACCTCGGTCGCCCGGGGCGTGACCTCGGCCTCGGACATGCTGCGGCAGCGCTCGGTCACCGACCTGACGGCGGACCTGCGCGACCTCGCCCGCCGGCACCCCGGGGCCTTCATGGCGGCCGCTGCCGTCGCCGGCTTTTGCGCCGCGCGGTTCATCCGCTCGTCGTCGCGCCACGCGGGAACGGAGGGCCATCAGAAGGAGTATCGGTCGTGAACGAGCAAGCCCCCCGTCCCTCCGGTGCCGACACGGCTTCGCTTCTGTCGGGGATCGTCGCGGGCATCGGCAAACTGGTGAAGGGAGAGCTTGCGCTCGCCCGCGCCGAGGCGACCGAGGGCGTGAAACGCGCGGCCGGCGGGCTGGGCCGGATCGCGGCGGCGGCGGTCATCGGCCTGGTCGGCCTCCAGGCGCTTGCCGGTGCGGCGGTGGGCGGGCTGGTCGCGGCGGGCCTCGGCCCGGTCTGGTCGCCGCTGATCGTCGGCCTTGCCCTCTGTGCCATCGCGGCCGCCCTCGCCTATGCCGGACGGGCGGCGCTTGCGCCGAACGCCGTGCTGCCGCGACGGAGCCTGCGCCACCTGCAACGCGATGCGGCGGCGCTGAAGACCGCCATGACCGCGGAAGGAGTTCGCCATGTCTGACCGATCCCCGCAATCGATCGAAGCCGGGCTGGACCGGGATCGCGCGGCCCTCGTGCAGGCGCTGTCCGATCTGCGCGACAGGCTGGCACCCGCCACGCTTCTTGCGGAAGGCAAGGCGGCCCTGGCCGCCGAGGCCCGCCCGTTCCTGGCAGAGATCGATCGCGCGATCCGCTCGCAGCCCGTCGTGGCCGCCGCGGCCGGCGTCGCACTGGCGGCGCTGATCTTCGGCCGCAAGCGCGATCAGCCGGAGGTCGCGCCGGTTCCGGTGATGGCCGGAACGCGGTATGAAGCCCTGACCCGGTGGGAGGACGAGGGCGGTCCAGTCGACACGACGCCTCCGGACCCTGAGGACGAGTGGCTGGCCGAGGCCACCGCCCTTCGCGCCAAGGCACACACGCTGCTGGCCCGCATCGACGAGGCTGCGCGCCGCGGACTGGCCCCGGCCCCCGATCTCGCCCGGCATCGGGCCGAGATTCTCGCCGCGCTCACCCGCGACACCCGCGCCGCGTTCGCCAGGGGCCTCGGCTCGTTGGGCGGGGCAGCGCGGGAGAAGGCCATCGTCGCCCGCGAGCGGGTCTATCTCTCGCGTCTCGCGCTCGGGTCGGGAAGCCGCCAGACCGTGCAGGATCATCCCTTTGCAACCGGCGCCGCGATGGCGGCGGCGGGCGCGGCGCTGGCGCTTCTCTTCCGCCCCACCGAGACCGAAGACCGCCTGCTCGGCGGCACCCGCGACCGCCTCATGGACGAGATGAGGGCCGCCCTGCGCGACGAGGCGGTAAAGGCGAGCGAGCTGGCACGGTGCCTGACCGACGCCCTTGGCCAGGACATCGACCGCGCCCGCCGGGTGTTCCAGCCGCCCGAGGCCCGGCGGCCGGCCGATCGCCAGGCCTGGCAGGGCCAGAGGCACTGACCCGCCGACCGCAGCACAACCGCACCCGCCAGCCGGCCCTTGCGAGAGGGCCGGCTTTCTGCATCGGCAGGGGCGATACGGCCGGCCGGTGAGGGGGGCCGCTTCCGGCGGGCCGGTCAGGCGGGGCTGTGCGGAAACACCAGTTCCACCGTCGATTGGCCATTGTCGATCCGCGTGGTCACGCGTCCGCGCAGTTGCGCGGCGAACTGCGACAGCATCCGACAGGGGATCGCCGCAAGTCCCGTCCCGCCCTCGGGCATGAATTCCGGCACCACCGGGCCGACGACCGTCAGGCGGACGTCGCCATCGGCCTCGACAAGCGACACTTCCAGGCCGCGGTAGGTCTCCGCCCCGACGGCGAAGTGGCAGCTTACGATCTCGGCCAGCGCCAAAGCCAGCGGCACGGCGGCCTGCGTCTGCATCCGGATCGGCTCGAACCGCTTCTTCGCAGTGCCGAGCGCGATGCCGTGGATCTCCTTCAGCCGCCGGATCACCGCGAAGAGGATCTCGTCCATCGGCACGTCGCGCCGCCCCCCCAGACTGTAGAGGCTGGTATGGGTCGACGACAGCGCGATGACGCGGTTGATCAACCCGTCCAGCACCCCGCGCAGCTCGGCATCGGCGGTTTCGCGGCGATACATCCGCATCACCGAGGCGATGATCTGCAGGCTGTTGCCGCTGCGGTGGTGCACCTCCTTCAGAAGCGTGTCCTTGTCGACGAGAAGGTTCTGCAACTCGGCCTCGTCGCGCTCGATGGTCCGGATCAGTTCCTCGTAGACGGCGTGCAGCTTGCGGATTTCGGTCGGGGCCTCGCCCATGTGGGGCACCGGTGCGCGGATGCGGCTGGCCATGTAGGCATTCATCGCCCGCGACAGCGACCGCACGTGCCGGACGACGAACCGGCTCGAGGCGACCGAGGCCGCGATCAGCGCCGCCGCCCAGGTCAGCGCGGGCAGAAGGAAGGGCGCCGCGGCCGCCGTGCCCCAGAGGCCGTCGTTCTCACGCTCCCACACCGCCAGGAGAAAGAGGTCGGGCGCCATGCTGGTGACCGAGACGATGCGGCGCCGGCCGTCGGCCCCCTCGCTGTAGAAGGGATGCCCCGCAAGCATGTCGAGCCGGTCGAGCGCCACGCCGCCGGGAACCAGTGTTGCGAGCCCGGCAGCCTCGGTCGTGGCCGACAGCAGCGTCCCGTCGCCGGTGTAGGTGGCGAGAAGTGCCGGCTTCCAGAGCGATTCGTTGTCGACATAGGGCGTGGGCAGGATCGACCGGTGGCGCAGCAGGATCGCCACCACCCCGGTCTGCCGGGCGGCCGCCGCATCGACGACCGGCTCGGCCACCCCGATCACCGGTGCCCCCGACACCGGCCCCTTCACGCCGAAAGCCAGCGCCGGCTCGGGCTTCGCGGTCATCCGGGCGAACAGCGGATCGCCGGAAAAATCAATCGGCGTCCCGGTCGAGGTGCAGGTTATCCGGCCCGACATCGGGATGTAGGCGACAAGCGTGGCGGTCGGGTTGGTTGCCGCGCCCGTCCGCATCCGGGCGACGCAGTTCGCATTCGGGGGGACGCCCGCCGACAGGCCCGCCGCCAGCATCCGCGCCGTGGTCTTCGCGTCGCGGATCAGGTCCATCTGCGGGCGCATCGCCTCGATCGAGGTGCCGCCGATCCCGCTCAGCGTGGCCCTTTCCGTTTGCTCAAGCGAGGCCCAGGCCTGAACGATCGAGAGAAGGCCCAGGGGCAGAAGCGCGAGGACAAGCGTCGACGCCAGCCTGAAGCCCAGACTGCTGGTCGCGGACAACCGCCCCACGCGCCACCTCAATGCGTCGCCGTCGTTGCCCGCAGGACAACGGCCTGCGTCGCCCTGTCGGTGTCGGAAAACATGTCTTCGCCATCCTCCAGTTGCAAAAGCTCCGCCAGCCGCCTGCGGGCGCGGCTCGCCCGACTTTTCACGGTGCCCACGGCGACACCCATCATGCCCGCCGCCTCCTCGCAGGAAAAGCCCGAAGCGCCGACGAGGATGAGCACCTCGCGGTGCTCGGGGCTCAGCGCATCGAAGGCGCGCTGGAAATCCTGGAACGCCAGGCGGGAATCGTGGGCGGGTTTCACCGACAGGCTGGCGGCATGTGCGCCCTCGGTGTCCTGGACCTCGCGCCGGGTCTTGCGCAGGAACGAATAGTAGGTGTTGCGCAGGATCGTGAAGAGCCAGGCGTCGAGGTTGGTGTGCGGATCGAACTTGTCGAGGTTCGACCATGCCTTGAGAATCGTCTCCTGCACCAGGTCGTCGGCCAGCGACATGTCGCGGGCAAGCGAGATCGCGAAGGCGCGCAAGCGCGGAATCGCGCCGGCCAGCCGGTCGGCAGGATCGGCCACCGCATTCTGTGCCCGCCTGGCTTCTGCCTTCATGATGCGTCGCCCTTCGGCCCGGTGCCGTCGGTCCTGAGCTGGGCCAGCAGTTCCTTGAACCGGTCCGGCAGCTCCTCGTTCAGTGCGGCGGTGTAGACCCGCTTCAGGTTTTCGTCGATCTGTGCCCGTATCGCCTGCCTCTTCGGCGATCCGCCGTCCTTTTCGGTGGTCATTTTTGTGCCTTTTGGGTCGTCATTTATTTTAGCGTCGCCAAGATTTTCAGGGAACCTAACGCATTTGAGCGCGTTTGGTTCCGGCAAGAACGAAGAAAAACGGAGAAAAGCTCGATGCTCGCACAGGATGCGATCGACCATTCGGCCAGGGTCGCCCGGCACCTCCCTTATCTGCGCCGCTATTCCCGTGCGCTCACCGGCAACCAGACCAGCGGCGATGCCTATGCGGTCGCGGTCCTGGAATCGCTCGTGGCCGACCCCGCCGTGCTCGACCGCCACGGCGATCCGAAGGTGGCGCTCTTTGCCGTCTTCCATTCGATCTGGTCCAGTTCCGGCGCGCCCGTCGCAGAGGCCGAGGCGGGTCTCGCGAGTGCCGCACAGTCGCACCTTGCCGGGTTGACCCAGAATTCGCGCGAGGCGCTTCTTCTCAACACCATCGAGGGTTTCGACCGCAACGAGGTCGCGGCCGTCATGGGCATTTCCGCGGCCGAGGCGGCCGAGCTTGTCGAGATCGCCCTGCGCGAGATGGAGGCGTCGGTGCGCGGCTCGGTCCTCGTGATCGAGGACGAGGCGCTGATCGCGATGGACATCGCCGACATCGTCGAGGGCATGGGCCACCGGGTGACCGGCAACGCCCGGACGCGCGCCGAAGCGGTGGAGATGGCGGCCAGGGACCGGCCCGACCTGATCCTCGCCGACATCCAGCTTGCCGACAATTCCTCGGGCGTCGACGCGGTGAACGAAATCCTCGCGCAGTTCGGCGAACTGCCGGTGATCTTCATCACCGCCTTCCCCGAACGGCTGCTGACCGGCGATCGTCCCGAGCCCGCCTTCCTGATCAACAAGCCCTATACCGAGGAGCAGCTTCGCTCGGCCGTCAGCCAGGCGATGTTCTTTTCCTCCACCGACACGCTGCGCGGCTGAGGCCGCGCGGTCCGGGAAGGCGCCGGGGGAACCGCCGCAACCCCGGCCGCGTTCCTCGCCCATGCCACAGGCCCTGGCCGCAGTTCTTCCCGATGCCGCCGATCCGGCCCCCCCGGCCGGCGCCGGCTCTTTGTCGGTCGAGGTGCTGGTCACCGCGGCCGAGGCCTACCCGGCGCTGGAGCGCGCCTTCCTGGCGGCAGAACGCGAGATCTCGGCGAGCTTCCGGATCTTCGACCTGACCACGAAGCTCAGGTCCGCCGAAGCGCGTAGGGTCGGCGAAACCTGGTTCGACCTCATCGCCCACACACTCGGCCGCGGCGTCGCGCTCGGCATCGTGATCGCCGACTTCGATCCGGTCGCCCGCCCCCGGCTGCACCGTGCCACCTGGCGGACGGTGCGGCGGTTTCACGCGGCCGCCGAACTCGCAGGCCCCGGCGCGCGGCTTCGCGTGGTGCCCGCCATGCACCCGGCGACGGCGGGCCTGGTGCCGCGTCTTCTCCTCTGGCCGGTCGTGCTGTCGCGGCTCTTCCGCACCACCGGTTGGCTCGGCAGGCTGGTTCCGCCCCAGCGGCTGGCGGCGCTGCGCGAACTGCCGGGCGTGCGGCGGCTTCTCGCCAGGACCCCGGCCGCCGCCCGGCCGCGGCCCCGCCTGGTCGCGCTGCCGCCGCTCCATCCGGCCACGCATCATCAGAAACTGGCGGTCTTCGACCGGTGCCGTCTCTACATCGGCGGGCTCGACCTCGACGACCGTTTCTATGACACGCCCGATCACCGCCGGCCGAGCGACGAGACCTGGCACGACGTCCAGTTGATGCTCGGAGGGCCGGTGGCCGAGGACGCGCATCGCCACATCGCCGGCTTCCTCGGCATCATCGGTCGGCGCCTGCCGCCCGGGCCGGTGGCGCCGGACCACGACGGTGTGCGCTTCGTGCGGACACTCTCGCGCCGGCGCGGGGCGTGGCCGGGCCTTCACATCTCGCCCGAGCCCGCCGTCACCGAGATCGAGGAAGCCCATCACCGCGCCATCTCGGCCGCAGAGCGGCTGATCTATGTCGAAACGCAATATTTCCGCGACCGCCGTCTGGCCCGCCGCCTCGCGCTTCAGGCGCGGCGGGTGCCGGGCCTGACGATGATCCTCGTCCTGCCCGCGGCGCCCGACGACATCGCCTTCGAAGGGTCCGAGGGCATGGACGCCCGGCTGGGAGAGTTCCTCCAGGCCGAGGCGCTCGGCATCCTGCGGCGCGGCTTCGGGGCGCGGCTCTTCGTCGGCGGAGCGGCGCAACCCCGCGGCACCCGCGCGCGCGGCCGGGCACAGCTCAATGGCGCGCCTCTCGTCTATGTCCACGCCAAGGTCAGCATCTTCGACGGGACGACGGCGATTGTCTCTTCGGCCAATCTCAACGGCCGCAGCCTCAGATGGGACAGCGAGGCCGGGGTGGTGATCACCCGTCCCGGGGATGTGGCCGCATTGCGCCGCCGCCTGATGGCGCACTGGCTGCCCCGGGGCGCCGATGCCTGCTACCTCGACCCCGATCGCGCGGCCGCCGCCTGGGCGGCGCTCGCGTCCCGCAACGCCGCCCGCGCGGCGACCGAGCGCGAGGGCTTTCTTCTGCCCTACGACGCGAAACCGGCCGAGGCGTTCGGCCGCGCCTTCCCGCTTGTTCCCGACGAACTGGTCTGAGCCGCGGGGGTTCGGCCGGCACGTGCCCCGCAGCGCTCCGTGACGCACCCGACGCACCACCGAGCAGGCGGGAATGCGCCTGCCCCGGCGGCGCCCGCCGAAGCCAGGGAACCCCACCCTGCCAGCCGGCGTTGACCCGGCAGTTCCGACGCCTCTGCGGCCCGGATCATGCAACTGACGGACACAGGAGATTTCCATGAAAGCCCTGCTTCTCACCACCGCGCTGGCCGCCGGTCTTGCCCTGCCTGCGGCCGCCCAGACCACGACCCCCGCATCGCCGTTCCAGACCGAGGCGGCCGGACCCTCGGTTTCCGCCTCCGACCTGATCGGCGCGCGCATCTACGCCAGTGAAGCCGCGCTCGACGGCGACAGCTTCACCGGCGTTCAGGAAGGCTGGGACGACATCGGCGAGGTCAATGATGTGATCCTCGGCCGCGACGGGACCGTCGATGCGGTGCTGGTGGATATCGGCGGTTTCCTCGGGATCGGCGAACGCCAGGTTGCAGTCGACATGGCCGCGCTTCGCTTCGTGCAGGACAGTTCCACCGACGCCGATGACTGGTTCCTTGTGATGCAGGCCGACCGCGGGGTGCTTGATGCCGCGCCCCCGTGGCCCGCGGCAGGATCCGGCGCGGATGCCACCAGCGGCATGACCGAGACGCCGGTGGTGCCCGACACCAGCGCTGGCGACGACAGCACCACCGCGCCCGACGCCACGGCCTCGGGGACGGACACGACCGCTGCCACGGATACGACTGCCGGAACCGACAGCACCACCGCGCCTGACGCCACGGCTTCGGACACCGACACTGCCGCCGCGACCGACACCACGGCTTCAGGGACGGACACGACCGCCGCGACCGACACCACGGCTTCGGGGACGGACACGACCGCCACGATGGACCCGGCGACCGGCACCACAGGTGACGTCGCGACCGCGCCGCTTCCCGAGGGGTATTCCGCCATCGCGCCCGACGCGCTGACGGCCGAGATGCTGACCGGTGCGAATGTCCATGACATGAACGACGCCACGATCGCGGAAGTCTCGGACCTGGTGCTGACGCCCGACGGGCAGGCGACCGACGTCGTCGTCGACGTGGGCGGCTTCCTCGGCATCGGCGCCAAGCAGGTGGCGATCCCGATGGACCGCGTGACCGTGGCGCAGAACGCCGACGGGGCCGTGCAGGTCTATGTCGACATGACCAAGGACGAGCTGAAGGCCCTGCCCGAGTTCCAGTCCTGATCCGCGACTCCTCTGCCGCATCGACGGCCCGCCGGCACCCCGGCGGGCCTCTCGCTGCGGCGCTTGCGCCCGCGGATCGCGCCCGCGCTGGTCAAGGGTCCGGGCTCAAATATCCGGGCGAACCGGAAAGCGGAGCAGCACCTTCAGCCCCCCGGGCCGGAAATCGCGCGAGATCGACCCGGAAAGCTCACCCTTCAGACTGGCGTCGATCAGCCGGGATCCAAAACCGGCGGCGGTTTCGGCCGGGTCGACCTCCGCGTCTGACGCACGCTGCTCCGTCCAGACAATGGACACGACTGCCGGACCATCAGCGGACCGCTCCACCGTCCAGGTGACCTTCAGACCGGCGCCGCCTTCCGCCAGCCCGCCGTATTTCATCGCATTGGTCACAAGCTCGTGGGTGACAAGCGCGAAGGCATGGGCCTGGCGTTCGTCGAGCCGCACCACCGGCCCCGTCATCAGATGCTCCACCTCGGTGGTGTCCAGGCACTGCTGCAATTCCTTGCGCAGGATGGCGCTGATGTCGGTCTGGGGGCTGGCGTTTCCGGCGAGGATTTCCTGCACCGCAGCCATCGCCTGCAACCGCGCGTCGAAGGCTTCGGTGAAGGCACGCACGTCGGTTGCGCCGCGCGCGCTCTGCCGGGCGATCGACTGGATGCGGGCGATGTGGTTCTTGATCCGGTGCTTCATCTCCTGCAGCAGAAGGCCGCGGAACTCCGCCTCCCGCGCCGCGGAGGCGGCCATCTCGCGCGCCCGCGCCACCTCGTCCCGGCGGGCCGCGATCCCGTATGCCGCGGCGGCGGCGAAAAGCGCCGAGGTCAGCCCGACGAGGAGGCTGCCGAGGTGTTTCTGCCGCGCCGCCGCAGCCTCGGTCTCGTAGACATCGAAGGCCCAGGCCCTGCCCAGGACCGGGACCCTGCGGTGCAGGGTCAGCCCCGCATCAACCCGGTTCCCGCCGCCGCGGTAGAGCGGACGTCCCGGCGCCCCGGTGTCGCTGACCAGAAGCCCCACCGGCAAGTGCGGCCCCGAAGCCAGCGCCGCCTCGATCAGGTCGGCGCCCCGGAACGGCGCGTAGACGAACCCGTCCGCCGGCGGCAGTTCCGCCGCACGGGTCCGCCCCGCGCGCCGGAACGGCAGGTAGACCAGGACTCCGGTCTGCTTGTCCTCGGTGATTTCCTGGACAAGCTCCACCGGCGCGCTGATCCGCGGCGCACCGCTCGCGACGGCACTGTCCATCGCGGCGCGGCGGGTCGGGTCGGAATACATGTCGTAGCCGAGCGCGTTCATGTTGCGCGCGTCCGCGGGTTCCAGAAGCACGATCGGCGCGCGCCAGCCGGCGCCGGTCTGCGGCCGCACCGCGACCGACATGTCGTAGTGTCCGGCGATCTCCCGCTCCGCCGCGGCGGTATCCTCGGCCGGGATCATCCGCGCAAAGCCGATCCCCTGCACACCCGCCACTTCGTTGATGATGTCGACGGAGTCGAGAAAGCGCAGGAAAGCGTCACGTCCGACGGTGCCGTCCGAGGCCGCAAACAGCCCCTGGGCCGCCCGCAGGACGACGACGTGCTGCCTCAGCCGGGTAAGGACCCGGTCGACCGCCAAGTCGGCCGCGCTCTCGAACTCGGCCAACGCGCGGCGGTGTTCGGCCATGTAGACCATGAAGGTCATCGCGGCACCCAGAACCAGCGCCGCGACGAAGGCAAGCTGCGGCAGATAGGTGGCGACGAGGCGCTTCATGATCCGGGGTCAGGGGTTCGGGCGCCTGGCGCCCGGCCCTGCCGCCGGTCCGGCCGGGGCCGGCAGCAGCACGGGGATGCCGCGCGACGCCGGCCTCGTGCCCCGCAGGGGCGGCTGACGACTGGGGCTGTCGGGGACGGTCATCACTGGCCAAACTCCGCAGATTCGATCGCCGGTGGAAACTTGCGGTCCCCGCGAATTTCGGCCATCCCGCGGCGGCGGTCAACGCCCGAGGCGCGTCGGCGTCCGGGCGCCTTTGGCGCATCCAAGAAAAGGGGCCGCGCCTGCCAGGCGCGGCCCCCGAACGCGGCCACTCGTCACGAATCTGCCGGCCAGCACCCCGACCGGGATCACTTCAGCCGGGCAACCACCCCGTCGGCGAACTCGTCCACCAGACGCTGGTAGGTCTTTGCGGTGTCCGAGGTGCTGAGGATCAGGGTTTCACCCGCGACCAGCGGCACATGGGCGTTTTCCAGCGAGATGCTGAGGATATAGGCGTCGTAGTTGCTGTTCTCGGTCTGGTCGTTGATGTTGACCTTGCCCACAAGCACCGCGTCGGCGAGGTTCAGTTCGCGCTCGAAGGCGTTGGCCAGTTCGACCTCCTCGATGTCCACGAGGATCTCGGCACCCTGCGGGGCCAGCCGGTCGCTTACGCGGGCGCCGATCGCCGCCTCCAGATCCTTCTCCAGATTGCTCCAGTAGGCAGCGGCCTTCTGGTTCTGGATGGCGGTGAGATCCGCCGTCACGTCGATCTTGGCGATCCTGTCGACACTGGCCAGAGCCGAGGTGGCGACGGTGCCGGCGAGAAGCGCGGCGGCAAGCGGCTTGATACCAAACATCGTTGCTCTCCATTGGTCATGCGCCGTCGTGGCGTTGCGCTTCGACAACGTCCGCCGGCGCGGGTGGTTCCCCCATGCCTGCCCCGAGGGCCCGCCCGCGCCCGCCGCGCGGGTCCGGGCGGCGGCAATCCGCGCCGCCGCGACAGCCGGCGGAACCGGCTCGCGAGGGGGCGCGTTCTTCAACCGCATTCACAGCAGCAAACCGAAAGGAGCCCGCGATGAACTGGGATCAGATCGAAGGCAAATGGAAGCAGATGAAGGGCAAGGCGCAGGAGCAGTGGGGCAGGCTGACCGACGACGAGCTTGATGTCGCCGCCGGCAGGCGCGACGTGCTGGTCGGAAAGGTCCAGGAGAAATACGGGCTCGCCAAGGACGAAGCCGAGCGCCAGATCGACGACTGGTCGAAAAACCTGTGATGTCCCGATAACGCCGACGCGGACCGCGCATCCCCGGATGCGCGGTCCGTCGCGGTCCCGGGGCCCCGACTCGGGTTCTGTCCGTCGCGAAAGGCGGCGTGCAAGGCGGATCGTCGCCGCCAAGAGGCGATTGAGCAGAGATGAAACGCACTGTTTCCGGGGACGAGCCGGTCGATTGCGACCCTCCCGCCACAATTTCCGCCACGCCGCAGACGGGATCGGCAGTGTTGCCGTGAACAGTTTGCGGCGTTGGCGGTGGACCGGGCCGACGACAGTGCGCACCATGCGCAGGATTGTTTCCGAAGGCGCGCCAGACCGGCATCCCGCCCTGCGGCCGAACCCCTTAACCATGCCGGAAAGTTGAGAAATTCGGCCGCCTTGGCGCCAGATTCACGGATCATTTACCCAGATGCCCGACGTCGGTATGTGGCCTTTGCGTAGCGAGTGCTGATAGTCTGGTGGTGCGAGTAATACCGGCAGTTTCAGCCGGTCGTGCTCATGCCGGGGGCGACGGCCGCCCCCGGCATGGTCGTGATGAGTGGCATTCGGGATTGTGAAGATCATGAATACGAATCAATTTGACTCCCTTGTCGACCGGCTTGCCCGGCTTCCCGTCCCGGCCCCCGAGGCGGCAGCCCGGCCGGCCCGGCCAAAACGCTCCGAACCCGTCGAATGGACGCTGCCGGGCATATTCGAGGGGATGCGTGTCACCACCTCGTTCGGGGACCTGCCGGTCCAGGCGCTGCGGCGGCGCGATCCGCTGCGCACCCAGTCGGGCATGATCGCAACGGTGGCATGGGTGGACCGCATCCAGCTTGACGAGGAATTCCTTGCCGCCAACCCCGACGCGCTCCCGGTGCGGATTCCGGCGGGCGCCTTCGGCAGCGGACGGCCGGAGCGCGACCTGCTGGTGTCGCCGCATCAATATGTCAACGCGAGCCCGGTGCAGTTCTCGCAGGAGTTCCGGCGCGCCCGCGACCTGACGGGGCGGCCGGGGATCACCCGCCAGCCGGTGCCGATGGCGAGCTATCACCTGTTCCATTGCGGCACTCCGGCCGCGGTCCTGGTCGAGGGGCTCTGCCTGCGCGTCAGTCCCTGAGGCCGGTCTCCTCCGGCACGCCCCGGAAACCCGTCGCGACGACGAACTTCTCGGAACTGTCGGCCCGGCTCGCCGGCGGCTTGACGTTCGCAACCCTGGCGAAAGCGCGCTTCAGAAGAGCCTGGAGGTCGTTCTCGGCACCCCCGGCCAGCACCTTGGCGACGAAGGTGCCGCCCTCCTCGAGCACGTCGAAGGCGAAATGCGCGGCCGCCTCGCAAAGCGCGATGATCCGCAGGTGATCCGTGCCCTTGTGGCCCGAGGCCGCCGCGGCCATGTCCGACATCACCACATCGGCCGGCCCGCCGAGCCATTCCTTCACCTGCTCGTCGGCCCCTTCGGCGAGGAAATCGAGCTGGTGGATCTCGGCGCCCGCGATCGGCTCCACCTCCTGAAGATCGATGCCGAGGACGCGGCCCACCTTCTTGCCGGATTTCTCGCCAAGCGCGTTGACCCGCTCCACCGCCACCTGGCACCAGCCGCCCGGCGCGCAGCCAAGGTCGACGACGCGCGCACCCGGCACCAGGAAGCGGAAGCGGTCGTCAAGCTCGACGATCTTGTAGGCGGCGCGGCCGCGGTAGCCTTCCTTCCGCGCGCGCTGGACATAAGGGTCGTTCAACTGGCGTTCCAGCCACAGCGTCGAGGACAGCTTCCGCCCCTTCGCGGTCTTCACCCGCACCTTCAGGTCGCGCTGCCCGCGCCCGGAAGTCCTGCCCGATGGGGTCTTGGCCATGCGTCTCCACCCGGCGGAACCGTCCCGCCCTGCTGTCACTGGGGTTCAGATATCCAATCGGGACCGGCGCCGCAATCGCGCCCGCCGGATCAGAATGCCCCGTCCTCGAGGACGCCGTCGGCCGACATCTGGGCATAGAGGAGCCCCTCGCGCAGGCCGCGGTCGGCGACCGACAGCCGGTCGGTCGGCCAGATCCGCATCAGCGCCTGAAGAATCGCCGCGCCGGACATGATCAGCGCGTGGCGGTCGCGGCCGATCCGCGGGTCGTTGCGCCGCCCGACGGGCCCGAGCGCGAGATAATCGCGGATCACCCTGTCGATCTGGTCCGACGTCATCCTGAGCCCGTCGACCTTGGTCCGGTCGTAGCGCTTGAGCCCGAGATGGCTCGCCGCGACCGTCGTCACCGTTCCCGATGTCCCGATGATCTGGAATCCCGCGCGCGGCTGGGAGGAATTGTAGGGCGAGAAGTCGGACAGGTTCTCCTCGAAATACCAGCTCATCAGCGCGAAGCGCGCCGCATCGTCCTCGACATCGGCGAACTGGTCCTTGAGCGTGGCGACGCCGAGCGGGACCGAAATCCAGTCCACCACCTTCGCGGCCGGAAACGGGCTTTCGGCCGGATGGAACCCCGCATGAAGCCGCATGATCGCCCGCGGCCGGTCGGGGCGCGGCACCGAGGAAATGTCGATCCAAACCAGTTCGGTCGACCCGCCGCCGATGTCCACGACCAGAAGCTGCTCGGTCCGCGTCGAGACCAGCGGCGCACAGGAGACGACCGCAAGCCGCGCCTCTTCCTCCGGCTCGATGATCTCGAGCGTGAGGCCGGTCTCGCGGGTCACCAGACGCAGGAACTCGCCCGCGTTCCTCGCCCGGCGGCAGGCCTCGGTCGTCACCAGCCGCATCCGCCTGACCTCGTGCTGGTCGAGCTTGCGGCGGCAGATCTGAAGCGCCTGAACGGTCCGCGCCATCGAGGTCCGGCCAAGCCGACCCGAAGCCTCGAGCCCCTGGCCGAGCTGGACCGACTTGGAAAAGCTGTCGACGACATGGAACTGGTTGCCCTTTGGCTGGGCAATCAGCATCCGACAACTGTTCGTGCCGAGATCGAGCGCGGCATAAAGCTGCGCCGGATCCGGCCTTGGGAGGCGGGGCGGCTCGACCGACCTCGGGAACGCGCCTGCGCCACCCGGACGCCTGGGCGCCATGATCGCGCCCTCCGATGTGATGTTGCGGTCAATCTAGTCGCCCGGATCCTGCCGCGCAAGCCGCGCGCTTCGATCCGGCGCAGGATCGTGACGAGGAGATTTCCCGAAATGAAGGCATGGCCGCGAAGCCCTGTCCCCGCTATGCAGGAGTCGCAGGTCGCTGATTTCGCGCATGATGTCGAAAACCGTCATCGGGTGTCGCGGAACGCGGAGTATTGAAGGCGCCAGCGAGAAGGATTCGTCATGGCAGAGGTCACCATCGTCTACTGGCGCGACATCCCGGCCCAGGTCATCGTGGGCAAGGGGCGCCGGGGCGCGAAGCGGCCGCTGCCGGAACGGTTCGAGCAGGCGATCGACCGCTGCGCCATGAAGATCGGCGCCCGCGACACCGACGCCTATCTCGCCGAATGGCGCAAGGCGGCGCCGGTCGAGGTGCCGGGCGAGGACGCCGCGGTGGCCGAGGCCGAGGCGGCGCGGATCGACGCCGAATACGACACCGAGCGCCTCAAGGCGCTCATCGCGAATGATGGTTGGGCGTGACACCCGCGAGCCTCTGGAGGACTGCAATGGCGCTTCTGAACTTCCGCCGCAAGGAAACCCCGGCCGAGTCCGCCGGTGCGAATGCCGCCGTCGAGGCGTTCCTCAAGGGCTACTCGATCGAGGTGATGCCGCGCACCGCCGAGAAGGTCGAGGATTTCCGCGCCCTCCTGCCGAAGGGCACCCGCGTCTACGTCGCCCATATCGACGGCACGCCGATCGAGGACATGGTGGCGACCGCGAAGCGGATCAACGCCGAAGGCTTCCCGGTGATGCCGCATTTCCCCGCCCGCATCATCAAGGACCGCGCCACTCTCGCCGACTGGATCGCCCGCTACAGGGGCGAGGCGGACGTCAGACAGGGCCTGATCCTCGCCGGCGGCGTGTCCCATCCCGAGGGGGAGTTCCATTCCTCGATGCAGCTCCTGGAAACCGGCCTCTTCGACGGGTTCGAGCGGCTCCATGTCGCCGGCCACCCCGAGGGCAACAAGGACATCGACCCCGACGGCTCCGACCGCATGGTGATGGAGGCCGCGCGCTGGAAGACCGCCTTCGCCGAACGCACCGACGCGAAGATGGCGATGGCGACGCAGTTCTGCTTCGAGGCGAAGCCGGTGATCGACTGGGTGAACCGGCTGAACGCCGAGGGCGTCAAGCTGCCAGTCCACATCGGCGTCGCCGGCCCCGCCAAGCTCCAGACCCTGATCAAGTTCGCCATCGCCTGCGGCGTCGGCCCCTCGCTCAGGGTGCTCCAGAAGCGGGCGATGGACGTGACCAAGCTCCTGCTGCCGTACGAGCCGACCGAGGTCGTGGCCGAGTTGGCCGCGCACAAGGCCGCAAACCCCGGCTTCGGCATCGAATCGGTGCATTTCTTCCCGCTCGGCGGGATCAAGACCAACGCCACATGGGCGATCGAACATGGCGGCAAGTCCGCCGTTCCCGCCGCGCAATCCTGAGAACCCGAGGGAAGAATGACCCGCACCGTCCTTGAATCGAAATCGAAAACCGTCGTCATCGGCTTTGACGAGCCGTTCTGCGTGATCGGCGAGCG